>CAMHEL010000242.1 GCA_946184125.1 uncultured Prevotellaceae bacterium | reverse complement strand
TGGGGCGCCTTTGCACTCGGCACTTGAATTTTTCGAAATTTTGGCGGTGGGGGGGCTTTTTGCAGCCAATATCATTTTCGTTCGGCACAAGACTTACGTTTTGTTCTGTCTTCTTTCCCATGTGGCGAGGCGCTTGCCGGTCTCCCATGTTTTCTACATTTCGAAGCGCATGTGCCGCCGTCGCTTGTCGAGTTCTGTCCAGTACTGGAAGAAGTCGTTGAGCATCTCACGGTCATATTGTTCGGCATAGGGCACCATGCTTTGGTAGAAATCGCTCTTCCTCGCTTCCACTGTGGGGGTGCGAGTCAAAGAAACCCTTTTCTTTGCTTCTCCTTCAGGAGAAGTTTCTTTTTTAGATTCAGATTCAGAATCAGAATCATTATCAGCTATGTTTGCTATCGTTTGCAAAGTATTGCTATCATTTGCTATCTCAAGCGTTGTTTTGCTATCGTTTGCTGAATTTGGCGTCATTTCACAGCCGTTTTCCTTGATTGGCATATCGATTTCCTTTTCTATTTTAGGTGTATCGATACGTTCTTCCTTGTCTGGCGTCACAGTGTTATCATCTGTCCTTTCCCATCGCCTGGCCAGACCTTTCCTTGCAGCCACGCTTCGTTTTTGGCACACGGTCGCATATTGCTGCTTGTCGATGTCGTATCGCAGCCGCCATTCATTGAAGATGATGGATACGGCGAGGTTCTTCTCCGCATCGGGTGTCTGTCCGGTGGAGATGTAAAGATAGAAGTGGCGGATGAGCCGCCCCAACTGCTGGTCATTGAGTTGCGCCGACATCCTGATGGTACTCTCATGGATGATGAAGCTCTGCATTTCATCGAGCGTGCTTTTTTGTTCTCTTTTCATGGTCGTTGATATTTTCATGTTCGTTGATATTAAAATGGCATTATTGCATCAGCGGTGCAAAAATAACAAGGGGTTTCCAGCGCCACATGGCATTTTAACATCGGCAATCTTTCCCTTATACTTCTATAATTCATAATTCATAATTCATAATTCATAATTATTATGCCCTCCGTGCCAATACTTTCGAACTCAGCGCCTTTATAATTCATAATTCAAAATGCATAATTCATAATTATTATGCCCTCCGTGCCAATACTTTCGTATTCAGTGTGTTGAGACACCATGTATGGTGTATCCGAAACCTTCACCGAATCCATCGCCAAAAGCCATCAAAAAATCAGCCATTTCCAAGAAAAATCTTGAAAATGGCTGATTTCCTACTAAGATATCACTCCTTTTGGGGAAGATAAGGAGGGCACTAAGCGACAACATTTCGGCAGTTGATGACTAATCCAGAGGAACATCAGGTATAGATCCATGATCATCTGGTACCACGGGGCGTATTGAGCAGCCATACCATCGCCCACTAAAGCCTTGGAAGCCGATTTCAGAAATGCCAGTCATCCGATAGTAATAAAAGGAAGAATTATTTTCAAAGCCATCCGACAACCAATAATAACCTCGTGAACCTTCTTCAACAAGACCTTGTTCCCAAATATTTCCTGCTGCAGGCAAGAAGATACTGTTACCATTTATTTTGCTGGTAAGTAAGCAACCATTAATGCCATTAAGCACTCTTTCTTCCTGATAACAATTATCTGTCAATTCATTATAATTATTGAAATTAGGAATAATCCAATTGTCTCCCCACTTCATGTGTGCTACATCATAATCTGTTCCACTGATGTCTTCGCCAAGATCGACCCAATTGCCATTTTTATAATACTCGTAGTTAGCAAGCGTATATTCACTTTTTACTTCTATCTCACCCAAAGCATAGTAGCCGCCATAATTGGTCGGGGATTGTTTTGTTGGGTCAGGATCCACGTTGCAGCACGACCATTTCGTGCCGGATGGTAGGCCGAGGTCGATCATGTGTGGGTGGTGGTCATTGGGGCAGAGGGAAGTAGATGGTGCCGTCACCGTCACCTCTAAGGTTGCGTGGTAGGTAGGACCACTATATCCGTAATCCACCTCGATAGTGGCTGATCCTGGTCCAACTGCTGTGATTGTAAAATAACCTCCCGAACGATCCACGACCACCACACTCTCGTCACTGATACTATAACCAAAATCGGTATTACTTTCATAATGCACATTGACTGTTTCACCGACTTCCATAACTATATTATTCTCTGAAAAATAGAAGTATGGTGCTGTGACTGACACTTCTATTGTTGCGGTTTCTTCTGTCTGCGTGTCGGTTACAGTGATGACGGCAGTGCCTTCACCCTCAGCAGCAATATAAACAACACTACCATCTATGGAGGCTGTGGCGACATTGGCATTGCTGGTGGTGACGGTGTAACTACCACAGCCAGAAGTGATGTCCACAGCACAGTCAGGGCCACCAACCGGTAATGCCACACTGATTGACGACAGCTGGAGATGAGGAATTGCCGCAATGGCGCTGACAGGACGGACAGACATGCCCTCATTGCGTTCGTCGCCATTATAAGAAGCTACCATCACTCTCTGGTCGTTATAAAGGTAATACGCACGGATGTCTGTCGGATTATTTGAATAGGGCGTGCTTGTCCGATAATAGCCTTTGTCACCAAGGTCTTTATGTTCGGTGTTTTCAAACGAGCCTGCATTGGGGAGGAAGATGGAGGAGCCGTTTGTTCCTGTGACTTTCAGGCCGTTAATGCCATTAATGGTTGTAATCTCGTAAGAGCAATTATTAATCAGCTCTTCCATCTGTGTCTTTGTAGGCATCTTCCAGCCGCTGCCCCACTTCACTGTTGCCACGTCGTATCCCGTCCCGCTGATGTTGGTGCCAATGTCTTGGGGGTTGCTGCGTGAGCCATAGCGATAAGTGTTCCAGCTGTAGTCGGTCTTCACATCAGTCTCTCCCCAAGCATAGTAGCCGCCGTAATTGGCTGGGCTTTGGTTCTCAGGATGCTCTGTGTCCACATTGCAGCATGCCCATTTCGTGCCACTTGGCAGCCAGAGGTCGATCATATGCGGGTGGTGGTTGTCGGGGCAGAGGGAAGTAGATGGTGCCGTGACCGTCACCTCGATGATGTCTTGTAAACAAAACTTCGTGTCGGCCACGTATATGGTGGTGCTGCCAACCGACTTTCCATAAATTCTGACTTTATTATCATCTATGGAAGCATATGCAATTTCCTCATCCTCGCAATACAATGAATAACTGCCGCTTCCCTCGGTGATGTCGACATAGTAAATCTCACCACAAGCCAAATCAACAATGCTCTCCGACAGCTTTAGATGAGCTGTTTCCCCGGAGCTAATGGGCCGTATGGAGCCACCGCTGTATTTCCACCAGTCACCCACAGACCCTTCATCACCATAAAGATATAAACAATAAGCAACCCCCGGCATGGCTTCAATTCCATTGCTCTCCCAATAATGAGAAACGGAAGGATTAAACTCGCCATCCTCTCCATAACCACCGGTGAATGGCAGGAAGATGGAATTGCCATTGGGACCTGTGAACAACACACCATCAACGCCATTGAGGATGGCCTTCTCTTGCAAGCAATTATACACAAGCTCATCGTAATTGTTGGGCATCTGCCACTGTTCACCCCATTTCACACGAGCCACGTCATACTCAGTGCCTTGAATATCAGTATCATACCAAAGGGGGCCTTCTTCGTATGGGAACGCATCCTTCGGTTCCGTCTCACCCCATGCATAGTGGTCACCTTTACCCTCAGGCTTGTTGGCTCCCACATTGCAGCATGCCCATTTCGTACCAGTTGGCAGGCCGAGGTCAATCATGTGCGGGTGGTTGTCATCAGGACAGGGAGAAGTAATGGCTGATGCTGGCACTGTCACACTGATGCTGAGTTTTTTCCCTGTCTGTGTGTCGGTGATGGTGATGGTGGCGGTGCCTCCTCCTACTGCAGCGATGCTGACCGTATTGCCATTGAGAGTGGCAGTAGCGACATTCGCTTTGCTGCTTTCCACGGTATAGCTGCCGCTGCCGGCGGTTATCTCCACGGTGGCATTTCCGCCGTTTTCCACCTCCACAGCGGTGGTGGAGACAGCCAATGGTGCTTTTTCGTTGACGACAGGACGGACGTTATAGCCTAAGCTGCGGTTGCCGGCACTGAAATATCCATAGCCATATCCTCCAGAATTCGCGAAATATTTAAGCCACAGATTATCACCCCTAAGAGAACCATTAATTGGCGGCGTTCCCAGCCAATAGCAGCCATATCCATTCAAACTGTCATCTTTGTAATGGACTTCCGTTCCTTCCTTCCATCCACCAAGAGGCAGGAAGATGTTGTTGCCGTTGGAGAATGTGAAGAAAGCCCCTATGACACCATTCATACTGGTAATATTGTAAAAAGATGTACTTACCCGGAACAGTTCACTTACCTGGTCGTAAGAGGGCATATACCAATTGTCGCCCCATTTGTAGTGCGCCACGTCGTACTTCGTGCCGATGATGGAAGAGCCGAGGTCGCGGCAAGTTTCCTCTGAGCCGTCGCAATGGGTGTAGGAGGCCCAGGAGTAGTCGGTCTTCTCCGCCGTCTCGCCCCACGCATAATAGCCGCCGAAGGCCACGGGTGAGGTGGCATCGACGTTGCAGCACGCCCACTTCGTGCCGGAAGGCAGGCCAAGGTCGATGATGTGCGGGTGGTTGTCATCCGGACAGCACGGCTCGGCTTCCTTGACGACGACCTGGATGTCCTTCGTCTTGCCCGACACCTTGTCCTTAATGGTCACCACGTATGAGCCCAAAGCGCCGCTGTACATGGAGAACGACAGGCCCGACACATAAACTTTCAACTTATCGGGGTCGGAGCTGATGACCTCAAAGTTTCCACTGCCATCGGTGATGTCGATTTTATTAAACCACTCTCCACTATAAACGAGAATCTCTATTGATTCCCTGGATACCGCGATATCGGGGACGGGTGTTCCATAGATGACCATGCTCACCAGCTGCATCACGTCGGAGATGTTCACGTCCTTGTCGCCGTTGATGTCCCTCAGGAGTGTCGGCGATGGAGATGGGGTTGAAGAGGAACCGTCACCCGGAGCCTGATAAGAGAAGAACACTTCGCCATCGTACAACCCAGTCTCGACAGGCATCTCCATGGGGAAGACAGTTCCTTTGCCGTCATAGTAATAGCCCGGAGCCATTTTCTTGCCGGCAAAGAGTTTGGTAAGTGAGGTATTCTCCCTGTCAGGTTTCAACAGGGTGGATGCTCTTTTCATCCTGACCGCTCCGAGTTTAGCGGAAGCTGCCTTGATGGGTTTCTTGGCTTTCTTGACACCGGCAAGCATGGATTCCTCGATGGGCTCAGGTTCAGGTCCATCTGTAGGATAATAGCTATAAAGTTCACCGCCATCAGAATCATTCAATGTGAACGAGCACTCTTCGTCATACTCTCCCGACAGCCAATAGAAGTCGTAGTAATGTCCTGCGGTGAGTGTGACGGTGCCGCTGCTGTAGTCACCATCCTCGATGGTCAGCACAGCCACCTCTTCGTCGGTGTCTGTATCAACGATGCGGATGGCAGCGCCATTCCAACTGTCACCATAAGCATCCATTAACTCATAGGAGATGTCCACCGTCGTAGGTGTGGGCGGTTGTACGGGGGTGGAGGTGTCGCCGTTGATGACGTAGCTGACGACATCCATCACATCGGCGATATTGACATCGAAGTCGCCATTGACATCACCCCTGATGGGTACCTTGTATTCCAAGAGCGTGCCGGCACTGATGGACTCCCCACTTTTATGTGTGAGGAAGACGATGCCCCGCGCATCGGTAAGCGTGAAATAGCACTCCGAGTCGTATCTGCCACTTTTCCAGACGATGTTGTACCTGTGGCCAGTCACTACTTTTACGGAGCCGCTGCTTTCCTTACCACTTGAGATGGTGAGCGTAGCAAAGGTTTGCCCCGTCTCAGCATCAACGACAGAGAGCGCCGCGTCGTTCCATCCGTCGCCAAAACTGTCATTCAAAAAATAATTGATGACGGTAATCTCAGCATGGATGCCGAGTGCGATAGCCATCATCGCGAATAAGGTAAATAATTTTTTCATTGCGTTATTGTTTTTAATTATTGGTTCAAGGTAAGGTTGAGTGCAAATGTGCAAAATCAAGTTTCAAAGCACAAAAATAGCAAAAAAACTCCAATCACCACACCATTATTTGAAAAAATCTTAAAAAGCCAGCGATATATTTCCGAATTTTTGACAAGTTAAATTGAAAATTGAAGATTGAAAATTGAAAATTGAAGATTGAAGATTGAAAATTGAAGATTGAGCCCACTTTAAAAAGTC
>CAMHEL010000241.1 GCA_946184125.1 uncultured Prevotellaceae bacterium | reverse complement strand
AATGTAATGTATAGAAATGCCACCTCATAAAATTCAGAATTAATAGAACACACCTTTAGTCTTTCCCCTGTATCTCTATACTTCTTTGTCATTCCAAAATCTCAACAAGAAGCATTTTTTATGTATTTTTCTTCCGAGTTTAGCGATTTTCGCTTATCTTTGTGGCAAGAAATAAGGTCTTGTCGTTTTTCATTAAGTACTAAAAGATTAAGAGACTAAGGTTCATGGCAAAAAGCAGAAAATATCCCGTTGGTGTGCAGAGCTTTGAGGGGCTTCGCAAGGATGGCTTCTTGTATATAGACAAGACCCCGCTCATCTACAAGTTGATAACCGAGGGTTCTCCCTATTTTCTCAGCCGCCCCCGCCGCTTTGGTAAATCATTGCTCATCTCCACTCTGGCTTCTGTCTTTGAGGGCAGGCGCGAACTTTTTGAAGCATTTACCACCGATGACGGGATCGAGCAGCCGCAACTGTATATTGCCACGACCGACTGGAAATGGGAGAAATATCCCGTCATTCATTTCGACTTCAGCAAATGCGGGGAATATACGCTAAGGGGGTTCGAAGAAGTAGTGGATGCCACATTGTCGAAGTACGAAGAAGAGTATGGACTGACACCCAAGGGCAGCAGCACAATCCGTTTTGAGAACATCATTCTGGAAGCCCACCAAAAGACGGGTAAGCGTGTGGTAATTCTTGTTGACGAATACGACACTGTGATGCTGCATAATTTAGGCGATTCAGCGAAGGAACGTGCTGTCCGCGAACGCTTCAGCGGACTTTTCACCTTGGTGAAAGCACTTGACGACCACCTGAAGTTTGTTTTCATCACGGGCATCTCGAAGTTTTCGCAAATGGGCATATTCAGCAGGCTCAACAACTTGCAAAACATTTCCATGATGCCAACCTACGATGCACTTTGCGGCATTTCGGAGGAGGAACTCACCACACAGATGCGCCCTGACATCGAAAGGATGGGAGAAGCCAACGGACTGACTTACGACGAGCAACTGGCTGAAATGAAACACATGTACGACGGTTATCATTTCAGCGAGAAGTTGACCGATATGTTCAACCCTTTCAGTCTAATGAATGCCTTCAGTGCTCAGAAATTGGGCAACTATTGGTTCGACCGAGGCCCCAGCAGCGCCCTGATTGATATCTTGGCGCAAATGCCCCCTGTGGATATTACAGAGATAGAAGGCATTCGACTGCCCGACACTGCTTTCGACCTGCCCTTGGAGAGTTTTGACGACCCGATGCCTTTTCTCTACCAGAATGGCTATTTGACCATCAAGAGCCACCGCCGCTATGGAGATGTGGATATGTACGCGCTCAACTTCCCCAACAGCGAGGTACGTCGTGGTTTTGCTGAGTGTCTCTTCAAGCATGTGGCAGGCAAGAAAGTGAACGCACGACAGATGTCGGCTCTGCAGATGGCTTACTATGAATTCATGGATTCTTCCGACCTGGCTCCATTCATTGAAGCCGTCAAGACGTTCTATGCCGGGCTGCCTTACCAATGGGAGTATGACAACCGCAACGAGCATTACTATCATTCCCTGCTCTATACACTACTCGTGTCCTTTGGAGCAGATGTCACTGCCGAAGATTCATCTGCCAAGGGGCGTGCTGACATTGTCCTACGTTTGCCAAAAAATATCTATGTAATCGAGATAAAATATGACCATACGGCCGATGAAGCTCTTGCACAAATTGATGAGCTCGGCTATGCCGTGAAGTACCGTCTTGATGGCCGTCCGGTCATAAAGGTTGGCATAGCCTTCTCGGCCAAAGAGCGCAACATCACTGAATGGAAGGCCATTCTTGACGAATAGTTTTGAATTTACCTTCCCGGTTTCAAATTTTTTTGTGTATTTACGCTACGAAAGTGAAGTAGGTAATCAAAATTAGATATTACCTACTTGTCATCTCAAACCCCGCCATATCGATATTGGGTTGCCAGAGGATGACCTTGCCGGCATAAAGGGTTTTCTGGACATCTATCAGCCGCTGATTGGAAGAGCCACGGAAGAGGAGGTCGGGGTCGTGCAACTTCTGGATGAATGGTCCGTCGACAAGCACGTCGAGC
This sequence comes from uncultured Prevotellaceae bacterium, assembly GCA_946184125.1. GTDB lineage: Bacteria > Bacteroidota > Bacteroidia > Bacteroidales > Bacteroidaceae > Prevotella. Next base: position 4,230 of record CAMHEL010000241.1, on the reverse strand, counting down.
TGTTCGAGCAACTCGCGCTGGGTGTCCTGGATGAGACTCTCGTAGACGAAGCCCGTATAGCACCAGATGTCTTTGTTGGTATAGGTGTGGATGGCCCTTGCCAGTTCGGCGAAACCTTCCGCCTGGTACATCGGGTCGCCACCCGAGAAGGTGACGTTGGCAAAGGGGTCGGCCATGATGATTTTCATCAGTTCGCGGGTGCTCATCTCCTTCCCACCATCGAAAGCCCATGAATGGGGGTTGTGGCAGTCGGGGCACTGATGGCCACAACCGGCACAATAGATGGAGGTCCGGAAGCCCGGGCCGTCCACCATCGTGTCTTCTATGATGTCGAGCACACGAATCATTCAATCATCACCAAACAAGTCCTTGGGAGCGTGGTCGATATGCGTCACGCGGTCGTTCAGCTCGGCCAGTTTGCCGCTGTTCCATCGGTCGGTGGTGCCGACGAGATAGCCAGTGATGCGCTGCAACTTGTCGATATTGGTCGAGCCGCATTTCGGACAGGTCTCCAGATGGTCATCGGCATTCTCATATCCACAGTCCATGCAGCGGTTGCGGTTGTGGTTGACGGAGCCATAACCCATGTCGTATTGGTCCATCATATCCACCACGCTCATGATGACCTGGGGGTTGTGTGTGGCATCGCCGTCAATCTCCACGTAGAAGATATGGCCACCACGCGTCAGGTTATGGTAAGGAGCCTCTATCTCAGCCTTATGGCGGGCAGAGCATTTGTAATAGACCGGCACATGGTTGGAGTTGGTGTAGTAGTCGCGGTCGGTGACACCGGGGATGATGCCAAACTCCTTGCGGTCTTTCTTGGTGAACTTGCCCGACAAGCCCTCTGCCGGTGTGGCAAGCACGGAGTAGTTGTGGTGATAGCGCTCCGAGAACTCGTTCACCCTGTCGCGCATATAGGTGATGATTTTCAGTCCCAGCTGCTGCGACTCGTCACTCTCGCCGTGATGCTTGCCGGTAAGGGCCACGAGGCATTCTGCCAAGCCGATGAAACCGATGCCGAGGGTGCCCTGGTTGATGACGCTCTTGATGGTGTCGTTCGGCCCCAACTTGTCGGCGCCTATCCAGAGGCTCTTCATCAGCAGGGGGAACTGCCTCACATATGCCGACTCCTGGAAATGGAAACGCTCGTCGAGCTGCTTGGCCGTCAGTTCGAGGACATGGTCAAGTTTGGCGAAGAACATGCCGATGCGCTTCTGCTGGTCTTTCTCGCCCATGCACTCAATGGCAAGCTTCACGATATTGATGGTGGAGAACGAGAGGTTGCCACGCCCGATGGAGGTCTTCGGCCCGAAACGGTTTTCGAAGACACGGGTGCGGCAGCCCATGGTGGCCACCTCATGCAGGTAACGCTCGGGGTCGTCGGCCTTCCACTCGTCGGTCTGGTTGAAGGAGGCGTCGAGGTTCAGGAAATTGGGGAAGAACCGGCGAGCCGTCACCTTGCAGGCCAGCGTGTAGAGGTCGAAGTTGCGGTCGCCGGGCAGGTAGTTCACACCGCGCTTCTTCTTCCATATCTGGATGGGGAAGATGGCTGTCTCGCCATTGCCAACACCCTCGTAGGTGGACAGCAGGATTTCCCTCATGATGCAGCGGCCCTCGGCAGAGGTGTCGGTGCCGTAGTTGATGGAGGAGAAAACCACCTGGTTGCCACCGCGTGAGTGGATGGTGTTCATGTTGTGGATGAATGCTTCCATCGACTGGTGCACACGCCCGACGGTCTTGTTGATGGCATGCTGCAGGGCACGCTCCCTCCCGGTCAGTCCGCCGAGGGGCTTCTTGATATAATCTATCAGCGGCTGGTCGTAGAAGTCCTTGTAGCTCTCGCCGTTGAGCTCTTCCAGACTCTTCAGCTCCTCGATGAATGTCATGCGCACATAGGGTGCCAGATAGAAGTCGAAGGCGGGGATGGCCTGGCCGCCGTGCATCTCGTTCTGGGCACACTCCATCGAGATGCAGGCCAGCACGGAGGCGGTCTCGATGCGGCGGGCGGGGCGTGAAGCGCCATGGCCGGCAATGAAACCGCAGTTGATGATGTGGTCGAGAGGATGCTGCACGCAGGTGAGCGACTTGGTGGGGTAATAGTCCTTGTCGTGGATGTGAAGGTAGTTGTGCTCCACGGCATCACGGCTCTCTTCCGAGAGCAAGTAGTCGTCGACGAAAGGTTTTGTGCTCTCCGAAGCGAACTTCATCATCATGCCCGCCGGGGTGTCGGCATTCATGTTGGCATTCTCGCGTGTGACATCGTTGCTCTTGATGTTCACGATGTCGAGAAACACTTCCCGCGTCTTTGCCTTGCGGGCGATGGAGCGCTGGTTGCGGTATGCGATGTATTTCGAAGCCACATCCTTGCGGCTCGATTTCATCAGCTCTATCTCCACCATGTCCTGTATCTGCTCCACGGTCATCTGGCTATCGCCCCGCTGCGCGATGTGGTCGGTGATTCTATATATCAGGCGCTCGTCCTCTCCCTTCTCGGTATGAAGCATGGCTTTGCGGATGGCCGCCATAATCTTCTGCTCGTTGAAGCCCACTATGCGCCCGTCACGCTTTACTACTGTCAGTATCATTATATTCTTTTGTTACTAATTATTACTTAGGCATTTAGTCGTTTAAACGATGAAAAAACCGGCTTGTTTGCCGATTTTCGTATGCAAAGCTAATAAAAATTGCGGATATTCTCAAATTAAACTTGAGCATTTATTCGACAAAAAATGACGGGAAAAATTGGCATCATACCCCAAAAATCTCATAATGTCCACGGCCAGAGAGGAGTATAAGGTTTTCCCTCAGGGAAAAGTTCAAAACCTTTTGGCATTTCACACACTTAATCGTATCTTTGCACGCTGAAAAGAAAGAAATATGTTAAAATCGCTGCAAAACCTGAGCCAATGGCTCGCCGCCCATGCCTCGCTATTCGTCATCGCCATAGCCCTGCTGACCTTCTTCGTGCCCGACCTTTTCCTTTGGGTTCGCGGGACGACACAGACCGTCATTCTCGGCATCATCATGCTCACCATGGGACTGACCCTCACCACCACCGACTTCCGCATACTGGCACAACGCCCACTGGACATTCTCGTCGGTGCCTGCGCGCAATTCCTTATCATGCCCTGCGTGGCCTACCTGCTGGTGCGTGTGTTCCATCTGGAGCCGGCACTGGCCCTGGGCATTCTCCTCGTGGGCTGCTGTCCAGGGGGTGTCTCGAGCAACATCATGTCATACCTCTGCCATGGCGATGTCGCCTTCTCCGTGGGCATGACTTGCGCCTCCACCCTGCTCGCTCCTGTGATGACGCCGCTTCTGATGCAGCTGACGGCAGGGGAGATTATCGAGATTGACACCATCGGCATGTTCCTCAACATCCTGATTGTGACCATCATCCCCGTCGGACTGGGCTGTTTCCTCAACTACACCTATTCCAAACGCCCCAACTTCCCCACCATACAGTCGTTGATGCCTGGTGTCAGTGTGACATGCTTAGCGTGTATCGTGGGTGGAGTCATCAGCACCGTGCACGACACCCTTATCGAGCGAGGCCTGATTCTTTTCGTGTGGACCTTCGCCGTGGTGTTCTGCCACAACTCATTAGGCTATCTGCTGGGATGGACGGCCGGAAGACTGGCTCACTTCAGCAAAGCCAAGAAGCGCACCATTTCCATAGAGGTGGGCATGCAGAATGCCGGACTGGCCACCGTCTTGGCGGGCACGTTCTTCGCCGCCCAGCCGCTTTCCGTCCTCCCATGCGCCATCTCCTGCGCATGGCACAGCATCAGCGGCACCATCCTCGCCGGACTGTTCCTAAAGTCAGACGAAAAGAGACTTTAGACGCTAGACCTTAGACTTTAGACGCTAGACCTTAGACGCAAGTTGAGAGTTGAGTGTTATGATAATCTCAAGCCCCAAAAATCTCCCAAAAATATCGTCCTTAAAAGGGCAAAAACCTTATAATCAATTGCTTATGCCCCTTCAGGGCGATTATTGATGCTTGTCTTACGTACCCAGGGCGTTGCCCTGGGCTGAGAGCTTGCTGGCCCTTCGGGCCGCCGTTGCTTTCGACAGAGGAAAACTGTTCTTTGGGCCAGAGCCATCAAGCTAACGTCTCAACTCCCAAACTACTTCAGAATCTCCTAAACTCCTTCAGGATCTCCTAAACACCAAAAACTTCCAAATTACCAAGCAGGTGTAGCGGTCTTAGACGAGCTAAGACCC
>CAMHEL010000240.1 GCA_946184125.1 uncultured Prevotellaceae bacterium | reverse complement strand
TCCTAATTCCTCACTCCTAATTCCTAATTCCTAATTCCTAATTCCTAATTGGTGGATGCGCTCCTTAGTTTGTTCGCTGGATTTGGGGTCAATCAAGGGGACAGGTCCTTGATGGAATTCTCGAATTCCATCAAAGACCTGTCCCCATTGATGGACCGTCCTTGGTGGCAGATTGCCTCTATTTATTCTCTGACGAATAGTTTGTCGAGGATGAGCATGACGTCGGAGATGGAGATGACGCCATCGAAGTTCATGTCGGCGTTTTTCTTGTGGAAGCCGGTGAGATTTCCGCTGATGACGTTTGAGATGGTGAGCATGATGTCGGAGATGGAGATGGCGCGGTCGATGTTCACATCGCCTAATTCATAGGGGTTGGCCAAGGTGAAAAATCCCATGCCCCACTCAAAGACATCCTCGACAGGGTCTACCTCCTCTGGGAATGCGAAGCCATCGGGCATATCGAGCTTGCAGGGAGCGGTCTCTTTACCCACACCATCGAATGCATATTCACTGATGTTTTCCATCGACTTCCCGACGGTAAGCGAAGACAGGTTGGTGCACCCTCCAAGCAAGTAATGGCTGGAGGTCACCCTTTCCGTGTTAAGATTGCTGAGGTCGAGCGAAGTCAAGCCAGTGCAGCCGTTCATCATGTACATCATGTTGGTGACTCTCCATGTATTCCATTTGGTCATGTCAAGTGAAGTGAGCTTTTTGCAGCCATTGAACAAGTACGCCATGTTGGTGACGTGAGTGACCTCCCACTCACTGACGTCGAGGTTGGAGAGCCTGGTGCAATTGCTGAACATGGAACTCAAGTTAGTGACTCCCGACAAGTCCCATCCCCCCACATTGAGTTCTGTGACATGTCTGCAGCCAGAGAACAAATAAGCCATGTCGGTCATCGCACTTGTATTCCATCCTCCCACCTCGAGTTTTTCTACATTGGAGCAGTTGGAGAACATGTTTTTTGCCACGGTGACGTTGCTCATATCCCATCCGCTCACATCGAGTTCGGTGACTTCGTAACAGTCGGAGAACATGTTCGTGGTATCTGTGAACTTGCTTGTTTCCCATTTGCTGACATCAAGCACCTTGACGCTGTTGCAGCAGTTGAAAGCATCGTTGACCACGCTGACATTTTCGGTATTCCACCCACTCACATCGATGACCTGCAGGTTGATGCACAAACAGAACATGTATCCGATATTGACAAGGCTATTCGTTCTCCAATTGCTCACATCCAGTGTTTTGAGGTTCTGGCAGTAGTAGAACATCATCGACATGGTTCCCACATTTGACACATCCCAGCGGCTGACATCGACGGAAGTGAGCTTGCTACATCCGAAGAACATACTGTTGAAATACTGCACGTTGCTGGTATTGAAATTCCCGATGGAGGCAGTGGTCAAGTTGGAGCAGAGGTAAAACATTCCGCCCATATCATAGACGTTCTGTGTATTGAAAGAACTGAGGTCAATGCTGGTCATGGCCGAGCAATTTTGGAACATGCTTCTCATGCTGGTGACCTTTTCGGTATTGAAATGACTGAGGTCGACGGTAGTCAGCGCCTTGCATGAGGCGAACATAAATGCCATCGACTCCATCTCCGACGTATTGAGGTATTCGATACCGACGAATGAAGCCAGTTTGGTCATGTTGTAGAACCAATAGAGTCCTGTTGTCGGTCTTGCATTGGCAAACGAGGGGTCGAATGCCACTGTTCTGACAGTAGACGCCTTGGCATTCCACTTTGGATAATCGCCACTGTACTCCAGGTCGTATTTGGTGCCGGTCTTGACCGACATTTCGTCGTCGTAATAGAAAGTAAGCGTGCTGCCCGACAACACAGAATAGGGGGTAGCTGCATTGGCGTCGAAAGCAGCGAGTGTCATCCAGAAAAGGAGGAAAATCTTTGTTCTCATCAATGTATAAATATTGGCCCACCAGAGTGGAATTGTAAGTATATGAACAGCAAAAGAAGCGCACCAGGGTTGTTGCGCCCGGTGCGCTTCTGCTATTCAAGGAAGTTGCCGATGAGACTCATCGGAAAGTCCTTTGTGATTAGTTATTCCAGAGAGCTGGAGCGTCGTCTTCGTTTCCGACATCACTTCTGTCGAAAATTCTGTTCTCATTGCCATTAGGAGTCACCTCACCTGGGTTATCAGACAAGTCTTCCTGACAGAACTCTTCGTTGACTAGCACTTCAATCTCAGGGATTTGATAAATCTTTTTCATTTTACTACTTCAATTTCAAATTATTTGATAATCACTTTCTTACCGTTGACGATGTAGATACCGTTGCTGGGATTGTTCACCTTCATACCGGTAATGCTGAAGACCTCACCCATCTTGTTCTCGGGGATGACCATCTGCACGATACCGTCGGTATCTTCGAACTCGCCAAGGTACTGCACGGCATTCGGCTTGTTGAACTTGTCTTTACGAGTTCCCCAACCATCAATCATATTTTCCCATGTATTGCCGTTATTCCACCATTTGTAAGCAGAATTTCCCTGTGGATAATAAGCACCGGATTTATTGTACTCTGTAGCGTAATCTGTATCGCGTGTCACGACACACTCAGCACCTTGAGCAGCGTCATACTCATCAACAGAGAGGTGGAGATAAGCCAGGCCGCTCTTGTATGTACCGGGAAGGATACGGAAGAATCCAGCGAAGTTATCAGCTGTTGCATCGAAAGCAAAATCAGCATCCGTTTTCAGATTTTCGGTTTCCGACATGCGGTTGAGGGCAAAGTTTCTCCATTCCACTGGTGAACCCGGCACATAATCGGGAGCTTTCTTATAAGGCTCGTAAGGATAGACAGTGGTCTGGTCCTTCGTTTCGAAAGTATCACTTGCAGGATTATAGGTGCCTTCTACAGCAGGAGTACGGATCTTAGCTGTGGCAATAATGGGCTGGAGGTAGTTCTTGAAAGCCTGAGACTTGTCTGCTTTACCAAGCAAGTCCCAATAGTCACGGCGCAGAGGCAGACCATCACCTTCGGCGTATGTAACAGCAGTGAGTGAGAGGGTGTAGCTACCATCAGTTGCCTTAGAGTTGGGCTGTCCGAAGAGGATGACACCAGTCTGAGCAGGAATGACGGAGAGGCGCTGGAGTGTCAGCACATAGTTGTTGTTGGCGGCGTCCTTTGTCACGCTGTTGACCACATAAGCTCTCAAGCCGTCGGGCACGATGCGAGCATATTCAGGATCGCTGAACGTGCGGAGGATGAGGGGGAGTCTTTCGGGGTTCTCGGGATCGGGATCGTATTCGGGATCATCCTTGCTCTTAGAGCCAGAATTTACGAATTCGTACCATCCATAACCAGTGGGAGCGTTGATAGCTGCAGCCATGTGATCAACCAACCATTTCTGGAACTTGCCTGGGTCGGAAGCTTCTTCGTCAGTCAGTGGGTGCTTTAAGTTAACATAGTGATTCTCATGGCCAGCGGGGTAGTGGAGGGTGGCAGCCTGACCATTAGTGGCAGCCTCAGCATTACCCTGAGCGAATGTCACATTGCGGTCGAATCCTTCATTTGCGCAAGTAATCTCAACCTCAGTTTCAATATAGACGTCGGTAATACCTGTATTATGCAAGAAGGCCTCTTTTTCAATATGAGTTTTAGCATGCTGGCAAGGTGCGCAGCCTTCGTCAATATCTTCAAATCTCACAGTCTTAAGCTTCTTACCATTACCCTCGAAGGACATGAAAGCCTGATATTTAATAGTTTCAACAGAAGCAGGAATAACGACTTCGGTCAGAGCAGTTCTTGCGAAAGCAACTTCGCCGATTTCAGTTACGTTGTTGGAAAGTTTGAGCACCTCGAGAGGTGTATCACAGCAAGCACCCTTACCGATGGTGAGCGGGTTATTCAGCTTATTGACCTCAGGACAATTGCCCTTGTCGTAGTCAGCTTCACCAGTGAAATAAAGCTCCTGGAGAGACATACACTTGTAGAAGGCCTCTTCAGCCAAATGGCGAAGATTCTTAGGCAGATACACCCTTTTCAGGAATCTGTGCCATGTGAATGTACGGTTGACGCCGTGGTTGCCGCCAGAACCAGACTCACCAAAGAATGCCTCACCGTCGTATGCGAAATGCTCAATGCCCAAGCAGCCTCTGAAGTCGAGTTCCTCAATCAGAGAAGATGAGAACACCTGGTTGCCGAAGAATTTAAACGTTTCATTGGGTTCATCTACGGAACCTGGAAGGTAAACAGTAGTGAGTTTGTTGCTATATGTACCAGTATAATCAGCCGGAGCAGTATTTTCGTCTGGATAGTCTTGCTTCATGTTGAATGCAGCAGCGTCAACTTTCACGAGGTCGCGGATGCGCAGATCCACAGTGGTGAAGTTGGTGCAGCCATAGAAAGCATCCACGCCAATCACCTTAAGTGTCTGGGGGAAGGTAACGTCATTAAGTTTGGTGCACTCATAGAAAGCACTTTTACCAATCCACTCCAAGTTGTCGCCAAAGGTAACATCTTCCAAATTAGTGAATTTATTGCCACGGCAAAGTTCATCGGGGATGGCAGTGAAATTCTCATGGTTGGGGAACACAATGCCTTTCACCTTTTTTGCGCCCTCATTAAATTGACTAAAACTGAGGGCTGGATTTTGCCAATCTGAGCCATCAGGCATGTACTTGAAATTATTAGTTGTCCAGTCAGGATTACCTTGGCCCGTATACTGAATAGTAGAGATTATCTTGGTGCATTCTCCGAAGTCGAGGACAACATTGTTGCCCATTTTTTCAAGAATCTGGCCTACTTTTTGCATATGGCCGTTATTCCAATCACCAGTCAGCTTCACAGTCGTTGCATTTTTCATGTGAGGCATGATGAGTTGGTCGACGTTAAGATTTTGCATTTCCCATGGGTTGTTAGGGTCAGCCGTGTAGGTAATGGTAAGGGTTTTGGGGCCATCTCCAGGAGGGCAATCAGCGGTGACGCTGGCCCACCCTGCGAGGGCGACTCCCATCATCAGAATTGTTGTAAATAATTTTTTCATAAGAATGAAATTTTAAATGTTATTATTAATTAAAAAAATAAATTCTTTTTCAGTGCTTTGCACTCTCACTATGCAATTTGATATTCATGTCCCCTCCTGTGTTCTGCAATGGCTTTTGTCCTTGGACAGGTTCATGCCTATGCATCCACAGTATTAGGGTTTTATCATCTTGTTCGTGATTGATAGTTATTAAATTATGATATGTTTTGCAGTAGATAGTCGGAAACCTCAATAGAGTATACGCTCTTAGCCATTTTTTCTTGTGAATTCCTTTAGTCGTGGATTTTTTGTGTTGGCCGGGGTTTCTTCTTGAGAGGAAGGCTTTCGCCTTGGATCTATTTGTTTCAATGCTGTAGAAAAAAGCAAGCTTCAAGAAGTCGGCCTGCTTCTCGATTTCCTATTGACGATATTTTCTTTCTTCTGCCATTCAGTTTAAGTGATTAATATGATCAAGTACAAACTTACACTGTGTGGATTGTCTTCAGCCATTCTTGCAGGCTTCGGGCTAAGATCGAGAGAGTGTCACCTATTTATAATCAAGCTATTGCTCAATCAATCGGACCTTCGAGCAAAACACGAGTTGCTCCAGACCTCAGGTGGTTCAAATATGCCTAATTAACATATACACTTTATCGTTCAATTCTTCATGCAAAGGACAGTACATTTCGCCTGATCCCAATAAATCCGAAATCGTGGCAAAGGTACGACATTTTCCCCAATCATCCAAATTATTTTATTAATATTTTTTGTATATTTAGGAAATAGCTCGATTTATTTTTGTCCAAACCGCCAATGCTGCTATTTTATTCACTGATTTGCGCATGTTGTGGCACTACTTCGGCCAAAACAAATTGCACAAACGCTCAAAAATTGTGCGAAAATTACAAATTTCACAAATAATCACAAGTTGCAGTAATAATTTCAAATTGGACCAATAATCATTGATTACAAATTATCACTAAGCACAAAGAAAAATCCCCAACTGCGCCAAGTGGGCCTGACAATGATTAAAAGTACTCATTCAACCAGCGAGAACTAACCGAAGTGGAGGTGAATGAATGCATGAATCCGGAAGGGGGAGGATGTTTGATAGCGAACAAGAGGCACAGAGGGGACAGAGATTTTTGTTCTTGGAGAGGGAGAGACAGATGGGATAGAGATGGAGAGAGTTTTAAACATCGTTTTGAAAGAAACAGAGGGGATAGAGATGGAGAGAGTTTAAACACAGAGGCACTGAGACACAGAGAAACACAGAGTTTTTGTATCTTGGGAGGAAGAGAGAGGAAAGAGTTTTTACCTACTTTTCATCCAATTTTGAACACCTAATTATATATATTAAACCTATTTATATATATAACAAGGACGATAGCGAAAGGACTGGTAAAGAAATAAGACAACACACAAAAATATTGTTCCAAGGAGTGCCACTCCGGGGCAGAAATCTTACGAATGAGTGCGAAAGAAGAAC
>CAMHEL010000239.1 GCA_946184125.1 uncultured Prevotellaceae bacterium | reverse complement strand
ATGTAATGTATAGAAATGCCACCTCATAAAATTCAGAATTAATAGAACACACCTTGAATAATAATGATTGATGTTCCATCTTCATCTGGCACGACTCGGCATAGTTCAAACGGGTTTGACTCTGCACTCGCTGCTTCGTCCGTTGACTTTGACGCTATCTGGCGGTTTCAGGACGAAGTGAGGACGGTGGTGAACGCCTGCCTCGGTGACTGCATTTGGAACCTGAATTACAATCCCATCCGGCAGTGTATAGAACTGGAACTGGAACGCCATCTTGATGATGAGGAACTGTCCCTGCTGTCGAGTCAGTTCACCCTACCTGCGGACTACGACGGAGAGGGAGCATACGGCTCCATGTTTGTGTTATACCCATAAAACCATAAAAATGTCGGAACGGCAGTATATAGCCATCGACCTGAAGTCGTTCTACGCCTCGGTGGAATGTGTGGAAAGGGGACTTGACCCTCTTACCACAAATCTCGTGGTGGCAGACAAGAGCCGGACGGAGAAAACCATCTGCCTGGCCGTCTCGCCGTCACTCAAAGCGTATGGCATCGGAGGCCGTGCTCGTCTGTTTGAGGTGGTGCGGCGTGTCCGTGAGGTCAACTACGAGCGGCGTTATAAGGCTGGTGGACGCTTTTCCGGTAAGTCCGTCAACGATACCGAACTAAAGCACATCCCGACTGGGAGGTGGATTATCTTATCGCGCCACCACAGATGGCGCATTACATGGATGTAAGTGCCAAGGTGTATCAGACCTACTTAAAATACATCGCTCCTGAAGACATTCATGTGTACAGCATCGACGAGGTGTTCATGGACGTGACGGACTATCTGAAGACCTACAAGATGACCGCGCATGAGTTGGCCATGACCATGATACGCGACGTGCTGAGTCAAACGGGTATCACCGCCACTGCTGGCATCGGAACAAACATGTATCTCTGTAAAGTCGCCATGGACATCGTGGCGAAGAAAATGCCTGCCGACAAGGACGGTGTCCGCATAGCGGAGTTGGACGAGATGTCCTACCGCCGTCAACTTTGGAGCCATCGTCCACTGACGAGTTTCTGGCGTGTCGGCCATGGTATCGCTGAGAAATTGGCTATCTACGGAATCGACACGATGGGAAAGATTGCCCGGATGTCGTTGAAGAACGAGGAACTGCTTTATAGGTTGTTCGGCGTGAATGCGGAACTGCTCGTCGACCATGCCTGGGGATGGGAGCCATGCACCATCGCTCAGGTGAAAGCCTACAAGCCGGAAAACAACTCCTTCAGTAGCGGTCAAGTGCTGCAAGAGGCTTACGATTTCAAGAAAGCCAGGGTGGTGGTGAAGGAGATGGCGGATGCTTCGGCATTGGACCTCGTAGCCAAGAGATTGGTCACCGACCAGATGGTGCTGACCATCGGATATGACGTGGAAAGCCTTACGAATCCAACCATCCGTTCCAAGTATCACGGACCCGTCGCGACAGACCGTTACGGCAGGCAGGTGCCCAAGCACGCCCATGGAACGGCCAACCTTGAAAAGCGGACATCATCCTCAACCATCATCACCAAGGCGGTCATGGAACTCTACGACCGCATCGTCAATCCAGATTTGCTTGTCCGGCGAATCAACCTCACCACCTGCCGTGTAGTGGATGAGTCGATGGCAAAAGAGAAGGACGTTCCACAACAGTTGGATTTGTTCACTGACTATGAAGAACTGGAAAGGCAAAAGAAGGAGGAGCAAGAAGCCCTCGACAAGGAGAGACGGATTCAGGAGGCCCGGTTGGCCATCAAGCATCGCTTCGGAAAGAATGCCATTCTGAAAGGACTAAATTTCGAGGAGGGCGCCACGGCCAAGGAGCGCAACGAACAGATTGGAGGACATAAAGCTTAGAGAATGATAATGATGTCAAATTGCAAATCAAGGAAACAACAATAAACTGCCGTTATGAAGAAATACATATACCAACCTTTGACGTTTGTCGCACCTGTCAGGGCAATTTGCGGAAATCCCAAGATCATTGCATTAATGGTGCTGTGCACTATTATCGTAACCAATACAATGGCACAGGAGAGGGCGACGAAGGAGCATAGGCATCTCATCAAGCAGCATTGTTACGCCGACTATAAGCAGATGTACAAACAGCCAGAGGGTGGCGCACTCATCTACCCATACATCACTCCCGGCAGCCGTCAATACGCCCGAGTGCTATGGGACTGGGACTCCTGGCTCTCGGACGTGGCACTGCGACAGATACTTGCCGATACCGGAACGGATGCCGACCGACGCGAGGCACTGACTTATGAACAAGGTTGCGTGCTGAATTACTTGGCATACACATCTCTGGAAGACGGTTACATGCCGATGGTGGTCGATGCCGAGAGCGACCCTGCCAAGATGAAGCCAAAGGATATCTATTCGACCAACATGCACAAGCCCGTCATCGCCCAACATGCCGCCTTCATCACTCAACAGAACGGTGGCGATGCTACATGGCTGCGGGAGTCTTTTTCGCGCATTCAGGCTTTCATCCGCAACTATCAGGAACATCACCGTCACGAAACTACAGGTCTCTTCTATTGGCAGGACGACCTTGCCATTGGTGTGGACAATGACCCTTCCACCTTCTTCCGTCCAAAAGGAAGTTCTGCGAGCATCTACCTGAACTGTCTGATGTACAAGGAACTGCAAGCGATGGCATATTTGGCAAGACAACTGAACCTCACTGAGGCTGCAAACCAATACAGCAGAGACGCCATGGAACTTATTGATGCTGTCAGGGAATATTGCTGGGATGAGAAAGACGGGATGTACTATTCCGTTGACCTTAACCTGCTACCCTACACGGGGGAGCCGCAGATTATATTCGGCAAACAGTTCGTGCTGCACGAGGGAGCACCACGCGACTATCCCTGCCTCATCCAGCGCATAGGCTGCTGGTCAGGATTCATGACACTGTGGGCCGGCATCGCCACACAGGAACAAGCCGCAAGGATGGTCAAGGAGAATCTTCTTGACGAACGTACCTTCTGCGCCCCATACGGTGTCCGCACGCTCTCACGATTGGAGAAAATGTACAACTTGCGTGCCACCCACAACCCCTCCAACTGGCAGGGACCGATATGGGGCATCTCCAATTATATGGTGTTTCGGGGGCTGGTTGACTACGGCTTCGACAAGGAGGCGAGGGAACTGGCGGAAAAGACCGTCAGCCTCTTTGGTGAAGACCTCAAAAAAGAGGGCGCCCTCCACGAATATTATGACCCTGACACAGGGGCACCCATCATCAACAAAGGATTTCAGAACTGGAACTACCTTGTGCTGAACATGCTCGCCTGGCTGGAAAGAAGACCCGTCATCCGCGAGTTCTGACAGAGTCTTTCCATATCTCATATGGAAGAAGTTGAAATCGGCAACACCTCCTGTTCCCTTTAGTGGCAGATTAATAATATGGACAAGGAGACAATGAAGAACGATTTGTTCATGCCAACGAAAGGAACGGTCTTATAAAGTCCAATTTATGAAATTAAAAACCATAATGACAATCCTGTTCATTTGTTTAGGAATTGGAGCAAATGCACAAAGGAAACCTGTCAATGTCATCATCGTTGCAGGACAATCGAACACAGATGGACGAGTGAGCAACAACGAACTGCCCGACTACATCAAACGTCGCGCCTACAAGCACTGCTGGTGGTCTTATGGCAGTGACACCATCTCTGGTGGCGGACATTTCGAACGATTTTGGCCGCGTGTAGCAAGGCCCGACAACACGGAGCGGTGGGGCTTTGATGCTGTGGTCTATTATCTGTTGGACCAACAAGACAAACGCGACTTCTACGTCATCAAGGAGTCTTTGGGCGGTACGGCCATCGATACGGCTTGTGTGAGCACCAGCGGGATGTATTGGAATGCATCTTCAAACTATCTGACTAAAAGATAAACAAAGAAATAAATATGGAACATAAGACATTGAACAATGGCATCAAGATGCCGATGGTGGGTCTCGGAGTCTATAACATTTCTGAGAGCAAGACACAAAGAGTGGTGGAAGAAGCCATTGAAGTAGGCTACAGAAGCATCGACACGGCAGCCTATTACGACAATGAACGTGGCGTGGGGGATGCAGTCCGTGCCTGTGGTGTTCCACGGGAGGACTTGTTCATCACCACAAAAATCTGCGACAGTTGCTACACGCACGACCAGACCCTTCGTACGGTGAGCCGTTCCATGAGGGAACTCGGTCTTGACTATGTTGACCTGATGCTCCTGCATTGGCCGGTGGGCAATCCCACGGTGATGTGGCAGACATTGGAGGAACTGTACAAAAAAGGGGTCTTCCGTGCCATCGGCGTGTCGAACTTCTATCCTAACTCCTTTCCGTTGATTGCGGAGAGGACAGAGGTGATGCCCGTAGTCAACCAATGTGAGACGCATGTGCTCTATCAGCAGCGGAAGATGTTGGAATACCTGAAGCCCTTTAACGTGGCATTGGAAGCCTGGAGTCCATTGGCCGAGGGAAGAAACGGCATTGTCAAGAACAAGACACTCGTTGCCATCGGAGAGAAATATGGAAAGACGGCAGCCCAGATAGCCTTGAAGTTCCTTGTCCAGAACGGTGTCGTCATCATCCCCAAGACCACTCATATAGAGCGAATGCAGGAGAACATCGACCTCTTCGACTTCACGCTGAGTGATGATGACATGGAAACCATCCGTCTCCTCGATACAGGTCATAACGTGACAGGTTGGCCATCAGACGCATTGTCGTATAAAGTGTAAATAAAAAAATGCAGTAATCATTGATTATGGAAGAATACGACGATATCATCAACCTGCCCCGTCATGTGTCGAAGAACCACCCTCCGATGCCGATGATTAACCGTGCGGCGCAGTTCGCTCCCTTTTCCGCATTGACCGGCTACGATGCCGTCATCAATGAGACTGGCCGTTTGACCGACGGCTTCATTGAACTGGACGAAAACAAGAAAGAACAGTTGAACCGCAGGATTGCGGAACTGATGGAGACAATAGACGAGCAGCCATCAGTCACCATCACCTTTTTCAAGCCCGACGAGCGAAAGGCTGGCGGTTCATATTTCACTGTTTCGGGACAACTGAAAAAGGTGGATGAATTCAACCAGATATTGGTCATGGAAGATGACATGGTCATTTCTTTCAAATGTATTTTTGACATCCAATAGCTGAACATCTATGTTTTTTCCTTTTTTGGGGGGGAGACAAATAAAAATTAAGCATCTACGAAAAAAGAATTCGTAGTACCAGTGTAACTTTGCGGCCGATTAATAGTCATTATCAATAAAGAATCCTATACGGTATGAGACTTTTTATATACACATCGCAATCCTTGGATAAGATGGACTGCACTCGGACATCTGTAAGCAAGCTTACATGTCGCTCGTTTGCACCATCTTTCGTTCAGAGCTATCGACGCTTTGAGCGGAGTTGCCATGTGTATATATTTAGCAAACCATCAGACAATGCCGGTATAGGATTCCCACGTCAATACAAGCATAGTTATTTCTTCTGTGCATCATAGGATGCCTTGGAATAGCAAGAGATAAAGAGATAGTTGGAAGATCCTAACCGGGAAATTCCAACTTTTTCGTTTAACCAGATGAGCAGAGTGATGCTTGCATCAACTCTGCCATGGTGAGAAAAAGTCGAATGCAATTCAACTATTTTTTATTTATCAATATTTCAAATGGAGAAAAAACCATGCCAGCGAATAAGAATGCCTTGATTAGGTACAAGACAATAGACAGATGCCTTAGAAACAGATACAGGAGATGGACCCTCGATGACCTCGTGGATGCCTGCTCGGAAGCCCTCTACGACATGGAGGGTATCACCAAGGGCGTATGCGCCAGGACCGTTCAGATGGACATTCAAATCATGAGGTCTGACAAACTGGGCTACAACGCACCTATTGTAGTATACGACAAGATCTACTACACCTACGCCGACCCCGACTACTCCATCACGGAGATGCCGTTGTCTATGGATGACTGTAAACTCATCAAGGAGGCTATCACCCTGCTTGACAACAAGGACAACCTTGACGCAGCCAGGGCGAAGATGGTACTTGCAAAATTAAAGACCAGGCTGACATCCATCCTCAATTTCGTATAGTAAACCTCCGATTCCAGCCATTGAGAATCGGAGGTTTTCTTTGAGTGAGGAGTCGGATTTGAACCGAACGAGCAGCGAGAGCAGAGCCAAGCTTGCTTGGGCTATGCCGAGTCGCGAGGGAGGAAGGCACTGCCAACGATGAAAGACGGTTTTGCAGACCGCCCCCTTGACCGCTCGGGCATCCTCACGATTAAGTGCTCCAGATGGATTCGAACCACCACTTGCAGATCCAGAATCTGCCGTGCTTACCGTTACACCATAGGGCAATGTTGCGGAGACTAAAGGATTGGCATTATTTCTAAATGTTTCATGAGACATATCTGCCATTTTCTACAC
>CAMHEL010000238.1 GCA_946184125.1 uncultured Prevotellaceae bacterium | reverse complement strand
TTTCGTTTCTGCGGTCTTAGACGAGCTAAGACCCTACCAATGAGTTCGAAAGGATGGCTATTTAATTTTCAATCTTCAATTTTCAATTTTCAATCTTGAATTTTCAATTTTTAATTTTCAATCTTCAATCTTCAATCTTGATTTTTCAATTTTCAATCGCTTGCTTCTTTTTCATTCCTCTTATCATGCAGACGACGCCGATGATGATGAAGGGGATGCTGAGAAGTTGCCCCATGTCGAGTGCCATGGATGCTTCAAAATCCACTTGGATGTCTTTGGTGAACTCGATGAAGAAACGGGCGGTGAAGATAAGCGTGAGGCACAGTCCGAAGAAGAAGCCGGTGCCCACTTTCTCGGGGCGGCGACGGTAGAAATACCACCCCACGAAGAAGAAGATGAAATAAGCGATGGCCTCATAGAGCTGTCCCGGATGGCGTGGCTCGGTATCCACTTTCTCGAAGATGAATGCCCAGGGCACATCGGTCACCTTGCCGATGATTTCGGAATTCATCAGGTTGCCCAATCGGATGAAACATGCCGTGACGGGTGTGGCGATGGCGATATTGTCGAGCACGCGCCAGAGGCTCACGCCTGTATTCTTCCAATAGAGCACCAAGGCGATAATCAAACCAAGGGTGCCACCATGCGACGCCAGCCCCTCGTAGCCCGTGAAATGCCAATGGCCATCGGCAAACTTGCGAATGGGCAGAAACATCTCGATGATATGGTCGAAACTGCTCAGGAAATAGCCTGGCTCATAGAAAAGGCAGTGACCCAAGCGGGCTCCGATAAGGATTCCAAAGAAACAGTAGAAGAAGAGCGGGTCGAACAGCTCATCTTTGATTTTCTGCTCTTTGTAAAGTTTTTTTACAATCAGATAGGCCAGAATCAATCCTACAAGCCAGCACAGGGAATACCACCGCACTGTCCAGAAGGCTATCTCCGACGGATTCCAGGATATATATAATTCATAATTCATAATTCATAATGCATAATTCATAATTAAATGGTGGGGAACTGTCTATACTGAGTTTTTGACAATTCGGGTTAATATTTTTATTATTTCTCGATTATCTTCAATGATGGAGTTATACGATTTTTCGTCTATATAATCAGATTCATACAGCTACTCTAACCAATACTCAGTTTCGCTTGCTTCTTTTAGGGCAATGGACATCTTCGCCCTAAAATCTGGGCGTGTCTGCCCTCGAAGGGCTTCTTTGACATTTGCACCAATGCTGGTACCACTTTTCAAAGCCTGTTTTGACATTATGAATTCCTTGGTTTGGGCTGTTAGCGTCAAATATTTATATAAATTGATAATTCGTAATGCAAAATCTTTACTCTTGTCCTTTATAATGTTTTCTTTCATTCAGAATAATTATGCATTATGAATTATGAATTATGAATTATTTAAACGTTGAATCTGAAGTGCATGATGTCGCCGTCTTGCACGACATAGTCTTTTCCTTCGATGCCCATTTTCCCGGCTTCCCTGACAGCAGCCTCGGAGCCATAGTGTATATAGTCATCGTATTTGATGACCTCTGCCCTGATGAATCCCTTCTCGAAGTCGGTGTGGATGACTCCGGCGCACTGTGGTGCCTTCCACCCCCGCTTGTAGGTCCATGCCTTGACCTCCTTGGGCCCAGCGGTGATGAAGGTCTGCAGATTGAGCAGTGCATACGCTTTCTTGGTGAGGCGGTTGACGCCGCTCTCCTCCAGTCCTAACTCATCGAGGAACATCTGCTTGTCCTCATAGCTATCGAAGCTGGCGATGTCCTCCTCGGTCCGTGCTGCGATGATAAGCACCTCAGCACCCTCCTCGCGTGCCACCTCCTCGACGCGCTTCGAGTAGTCGTTGCCGTCTTTGGCACTGCTCTCATCGACGTTGCACACATAGAGCACGGGCTTGGCGGTGAGCAGGAAGAGGTCGTGTGCCACCTGCTGCTCATCCTTGCTGTCGAAAGTCACCACGCGTGCGTTCTGTCCTTTCTCGAGCACCTCTTTATAGGCTGTGAGCACCGCCACCTCTATCTTTGCCTCCTTGTTGCCGATGGAAGCGGCCTTCTGCTGCTTGGCAAGGCGCCCCTCCACCGTCTCCAAATCCTTCAGCTGCAGTTCGGTGTCGATGATTTCCTTGTCGCGTATGGGGTCGATGGTGCCGTCGACATGGGTGACGTTGTCGTCGTCGAAGCAGCGTAGTACATGGATGATGGCATCAGTCTCTCGGATGTTGCCAAGGAATTTGTTGCCGAGGCCCTCACCTTTTGAAGCGCCCTTCACCAGTCCGGCGATGTCGACAATCTCGCAGGTGGCGGGCACGATGCGCTCAGGATGCACCAGTTCGGCGAGGTGAGTGAGCCGCTCATCGGGCACGGTGATGATGCCCACGTTGGGTTCTATTGTACAGAAAGGGAAATTGGCTGCCTGGGCTTTCGCGCTCGACAGGCAGTTGAACAGGGTGGATTTGCCTACATTGGGCAGTCCCACGATACCACATTTCAAAGCCATGGATAATCTATTTTTGCTGTTTGTTGATGCCCATCCATCATTGCATGATGGAAAAGCGGTTTCAAAGGTAGGAAAAATTTCAGACTACCGAAAGGAAAGCGTGATATTTTTCTTTAAGTAGGTCATTTTGATCACCTACTTATCACTGTCACTCATCGTGCCTGTCAGTGGGCTTCCAGCCAGTTGTTGCCCCATCCGGCATCGGCTATGAGGGGTACTTTGAGCTGGTAGGCATTCTCCATCTCATAGAGTACGATCTGCTCTACCCTACCCTTTTCCTCGGGCACTACGCTGAAGTTGAGTTCATCGTGCACTTGCAGTATCATCTTCGACCTCAGCCCCTCGTCCTTGAACCGCTTGTGAATGCGTATCATCGCCACTTTGATGATGTCGGCCGCCGAGCCCTGTATGGGAGCATTGATGGCGTTGCGCTCGGCGAATCCCCTCACCGTGGCATTGCGGCTGTTGATGTCGGGCAGGTAGCGTCGGCGGTGGAAGAAGGTCTCCACGTAGCCTTTCTCCCTCGCGGTCTGCTTGCACTGCTCCATATAATCTCTGACGCGTGGGAAGGTGTCGAAATAGCCGTCGATGAGCTGCCTTGCCTCTGCCCTTTCGATGTCGAGGCGCTCTGCCAGTCCGAAGACGGTGATGCCGTAGATGATGCCGAAATTGGCCCTCTTGGCCTTGGTACGCTCATCGCGGCTCACCTCGTTGATGTCCTTGCCGTAGATGCGTGCCGCAGTGGCAGCATGGATGTCGTGCCCCTCGCGGAAGGCCTCTATCATGCGCTCGTCGCCACTGAGATGGGCCATCACGCGCAGCTCTATCTGACTGTAGTCGGCAGAGAAGAAGAGGCAGCCCTCCTCGGGGATGAAGGCTCGGCGGATTTCCTTGCCATCCTCACCACGCACGGGGATATTCTGCAGGTTGGGGTCGCTCGATGAGAGCCGTCCGGTGGCGGTCACCGTCTGGTTGAACGAGGTGTGGATATGTCCGGTGGCGGGATTGATGAGGGTGGGCAGGGTATCGACATAGGTGCCGAGGAGTTTTTTCAGAGCGCGGTGCTCGAGTATTTTCCCTACAATCTCGTGCTTGCTCTTAAGGGTCTGCAGCACTTCCTCAGAGGTGACGAACTGCCCTGTTTTGGTTTTCTTTGGTTTGTCAACAATTTTCAATTTGGTGAAGAGGATGTCACCCACCTGTTTGGGCGATGCGATGTTGAAGGCTTGCCCTGCGAGCTCATAGATGTCTTTCTCTATCTGTAGCATCCGCTGTGTGAGGGTCTGCGAGGTCTCGGCAAGCGACTGTGTGTCGATTCTCACACCGTTGCGCTCCATGTCGGCAAGCACCCTGACGAGTGGCATCTCGATATGGAGGAAGAGTTCCTCGGCGCCCACCTCCCTCAGTTTGGGTTCGAGTACGTTTTTCAGGCGGAGTGTGATGTCGGCATCCTCGGCGGCGTATTCATACACCTCGTCGGGTCGCAGGTCGCGCATGTTTTTCTGTCCCTTCCCCTTAGGACCTATCAACTCGTCGATGTGGATGGTCTTGTAGTGGAGGTAGGCCTCGGCCATGAAGTCCATGTTGTGTCGCAGTTCGGGCTGGATGAGGTAATGGGCAATCATCGTGTCCCACAACTGACCGGCAAGTTCGATTCCATAATTGCTGAGCACCTGAAGGTCGTACTTGATGTTCTGCCCAATTTTGAGAATTTTGTCATTTTCGTAAAGAGGTCGGAAAATTTCGACGATGGCCTGTGCCTTCTCTCGCTCGGGTGGCACTGCGACGTAAAAAGCCTGTCTTTCGGCCACGCTGAAGCTCAAACCTACCAGTTCGGCTTCCAATTCTGAGGTGGAGGTGGTCTCGGTGTCCAGACTCAAAATTTCCTTTGTCAACAAAAAATCACAAAGTTTCCTTATATCTTCTTCTTTTTCAATCAGTTGGTAATCGTGCGGGGATGTTTTAAGGCTTTCAAAACTCGAATTTTCGGCATCGCCCGCCCCGTCGCCCGAAAAATCGCCAAATAAATCGAGTTGAACGGGGGCTTTTACGGTCACTGTCTGGGGCTTTCCAAGAAATTTGTCGGCGAGGGTCTTGAACTCCAGTTCGGTGAAGATGTCGCGAAGGGCTGCCTCATCGGGAGCGGTGAGGAGCATCTCATCGAGACTGAGCTGCACGGGGACATCGGTCTTGATGGTGGCGAGGAACTTCGACATACGTATGTCTTCAACATGCTCCTCTACTTTTCTGCGCAAGGCTCCTTTCAAGGCGTCGGTATGCTCGAGCAGGTTCTCCACATTGTCGAATTCGGCAATGAGTTTCTGTGCGGTCTTCTCCCCCACCCCAGGACATCCTGGGAAATTGTCGGCACTGTCGCCCATCAATGCAAGCAGGTCGATGACTTGGTCGGGCCGGCTGATGCTATATTTTTCGAGCACCTCGCCTACCCCAAGGATTTCGTAACCACCTCCATAGCGTGGCCTGTAAATCTTCACATTGTCGCGCACCAGCTGCCCGTAGTCTTTGTCGGGTGTGAGCATATAAGTGTCGATGGGCATGCCTACCGTCTGTAGCGCCAGCGTGCCAATAACATCATCAGCCTCGAAACCATCGGCAATGATCACGGGTATATGCATGGCTTGAAGCACCCGTTTGATGTAAGGTACAGCAGTGAGGATATCCTCTGGCGTTTTCTCCCGCTGAGCCTTGTACTCGGCAAAAGCCTCACTGCGGAAGGTGGGTCCATGTGGGTCGAAAGCGACGCCAATATACTTGGGATGCTCCTTGGTGAGTATCTCGTGAAGGGTGTTGCAGAAGCCCAGAATGGCTGAGGTATTCAGCCCCTTGGAGTTGATTCGGGGGTTCTTGATGAAGGCATAATAGGCTCTGTAGATGAGCGCGTAGGCATCGAGCAGAAAGAGTTTTTCCATAACAGAAAGTGCGATGTGTTAATTTTCTGTGTAAAATTACTAATTTTTTTGATTATTACGAGAGAAAATGCGTAATTTTGTATCAAAATTCAGAAAGAATGGACTATCTGTCACTGATTAAGCGCCCTATAGAGGCTGAGTTATCCGATTTTATCCGTCTCTTCGAAGAGTCTCTGTCGCATACCGACGGTCTACTTTCCGACACGTTGGAGCATATCCGCGCCCGTGGCGGCAAGCGCATGCGGCCAATTCTGACACTGCTGACGGCGAAGAATCTGGGTGGTGTGAACAGCGTCACGCAGCATGCTGCCGTTGGCCTGGAACTGCTTCACACGGCCAGTCTCGTTCACGACGACGTGGTGGACGAGAGCAGCGAGCGGCGTGGACAGCCTTCTGTCAATGCCTCTTTCAATAATAAGGTGGCGGTGCTGGTGGGCGACTACATCCTCTCCACAGCCCTCTATTATGTGTCGAAAACGCGCAACACCGACATCATCATGAGCCTGGCACAGTTGGGCCAGACACTGTCGAGTGGTGAACTGCTTCAGCTCAACAATTTCAAGGACAATGGCATCTCCGAAGAGGTGTATTATGAGGTGATAGGCAAGAAAACGGCGTCTCTCTTCGCCACCTGCGGCCGCAATGGAGCACTCTCGGTGGGTGCTTCTCCCGAGGAGGTGGAGGCCGCTTATCAGTTTGGCTGGGCCATAGGAATGATTTTCCAGATCAGAGACGATATCTTCGACTACTACGATTCAAAGGATATCGGCAAACCAACTGGCAATGACATGGCAGAGGGCAAATTCACCCTGCCCATCATCTACGCACTTCGAAACACGAATTTCGAATCGATGCGCAACCTCGCCCGTAAGGTGAAACAAGGCAATATCAATACCGACGAGATAGCCGTTCTGGTGGAGTTCGCCAAGGCTAACGGCGGCATCGACTATGCGGTGAAAAAGATGGACGATTGGAGCAAGAAAGCCCAGAATTATATCGATTTTCACGTGAAACATCCAGAACTGAAAGATGCTTTCACGAAATATCTCGAATTCGTGGCACTGAG
>CAMHEL010000237.1 GCA_946184125.1 uncultured Prevotellaceae bacterium | reverse complement strand
CAGCTGATTTTGATAAAAACTTTAAACAAAAATAATTTCGACCCTTGAAGTCGGGCTAATACCTTTCGGTAATGTCTAAACTCCCAAACTCCTAAACTCCCAAACTCCTAACAATTATTTAGTATATCCGTATGGTGGATTTTCGTAATTGGTGATTTTGATGGAGAATTTCTGCATCTCGTCGAGGTTGTGTACGGGATGCTCCATGTCGTCGGGTATGGGCAATTTTGAGAAGGTCTGGAAATAGAGCAGGCAGGCGTCGCGCCACCATACGGCGTCACGTGCTTGGATACGTAGCTTGCGCTGCACCTCGTCGAAACGTTGTTGGTCAACGTATGGCTGCATGGCATCCCATGTGGCAAGGAACTGCCGTGCCTGTTGCACACCTTGGTCGTATTTGTGGCACAGCTCGTACCAGAATGTCTTGCCGCTCTTCATCTTGTGATTCCAGGGTACATGATGGAACCAGGTGAGGAAGATTTCTGGGCAGGTGGCGATGTCGTTGAGTTTCGCACCAAGTGCCTGGGGGTATTGCTCCACGGCATTGGTTCCGCTGCTGGTGCGGTCGAATCCCAGGCCGATGGAGTCGGCGCGGTGGTAGTAGGGAGGCATCCAGTCGCGTCTCAAGCCTTTAACAAAATACCAGGGCTCCGGACCATAGTGGTGGTTTCCGGCGAAGATATGGTGCAGGCCCAGCGGCATCATGTAGTTGACCGCCGCCTCATGGCTTTCGGTCATCACCCGTGTCATGGGAGTCACGAAACGGTTGTCGGTGGTGAAGGTCTGGCGTAGCCACTCGTTGGCGATGGTCTCCGATTTCAGCGTGGGGTTCCACGCCAACCGTCCAAAAGCATACCAGTTGGCCTGTGCGAAGTGGTGTCCGCACCAGTTGGTATCGTTGCCAATATTGGCGACACCCGCCACAGCCCTGATTTTATTGGGGCTCACATAGTCAAAGAACTCCTGCCACATTGGTGCGAGGAACACGAGGTGGTTGGCAGCACCGAGATATTCCTGTGTAATCTGGAACTCCACCATCATGGGCGTTTTCTGCATGGCAGTGAAGAGGGGGCTGTAGGGCTCGCGTGGCTGGAAATCCACGGGGCCGTTCTTGATTTGGATGATGACGTTGCTGCGGAACTTCCCGTCGAGCGGCATGAACTCCTCGTAAGCTTGCTTGGCACGGTCCTCGCTCTGTGGGTTATAGACAAATGCCCTCCACATCACGATGCCACCATGTTTCTTCAGCACGTCGGCGAGCATGTTGGCGCCATCGGCATGTGTGCGTCCGAAGTCGCAGGGGCCAGGTTCGCCCTCTGAGTTGGCCTTCACCAGGAAACCGCCGAAGTCGGGTATCAGTTTGTAAATCTCCGCGGCTTTCTTTTTCCACCATTCCACGACGCCTTTGTCCAATGGATCAGCGGTTGACAGTCCACCCAGTTTCATGGGCGAGGCGAAATTCACCGACAGGTAGACATGAATGCCGTATGGCCTGAGCAAGTCGGCAATCATCTTTGTCTTCTGGAGGCTTTCTGTCGAGAGGGCTTCGGGTTTGGCGTTGACATTGTTGAGCACCGTACCGTTGATACCGACGGAGGCGTTGGCACGGGCGTAGATGAGCAGCCGCTGAGGGTCGGGGCTGAGGAAAATGCTTTTGCCGGCAAAACCTCGCTCCACTGTCCCGTTGGGGTTGTCCCAGTGGTTGAGGATGCGCAGGTCGTAGGCAGGCTTCTCGCTGATGTTCAATTGGCTGACATCAGCACCCATCTGCTGGAGTCGCAGCAGATGGAAGGCACCATAGAGCAGACCGGCATCGGTGCTGGCGAGGATGGTGGTTTTGCCACCGTCGGCGACGATGGTATAACCATCTTTGGCCATGTTTTTCTGGCGTTTGAGCAGCACTGGACCGCCTTTCCAGTTCTGTTTCAGTTCGTCCATCGCCACGCCTGTGATACCTGTCACAGCAGGTTGGTTGCCACCGCTGTAACGCAGCCAAAGGTGTGTGCCGTCCTCTGCATTTGCCGTAGTGGCTGCGGTCATCATGACAACAGCGAACAAAAGGTACTTGAGTTTTTTCATTGTAGAATAGCTATTGAATTGTTGAATAATCGTTAGTCAGTTTATTTCATCACCTTCTTCGTAGAGCCATCGCTGAGGTGGATGATGAAGAGGCCATGGTGCGCCTGGCTGGCAGAGACGCTCCGCCCCGAGATGTCGTAGATGGCGGCCGGCTGTGTGGGGAGTCTGTTTTCCGTGGTTCTGATGGCGGTTGGTGCTCCCCCCATGGTGATAGGTGGTGTAGCCGATGTGGTGATGCAGAGTTTGTCGAGGAGTGCCCCGTCTTCCCTTCCAGCGATGCCGAGCCGGTGACTTCCTTCCTTCAGTGAACCCTTGTAGATTTGCTTCCATTCCCATGCCCCACCAGTGAAGAGTCCGTTGACCATGTCCCATGAACCATTGTCCATGCTCACGAAATAACTGTCGTCATCCCACGAAGGACAGTTCACACGGGCGTAAATATAATAGGTACCGGCAGTTTCCAGGGCGAAGTCGGCCATCAATATGTCACCGTCGTTGTTGGAGAACGAGGTGTTGTTTCTCACTGTTTCCAGATAATGTCCTCCAGAAGCCATGGGGTCGTTGTGCAGGGTGAAGTGCTGTCCGTAGGTGCCATTCTGCAGACTTTCAGCCTCAATCCACAGTCCCTGCACTTCTTCCTCGTCGGTCTCGTCGTCATCGGCCAGGGGCCCGGTCTGTGTGAAGAGGGCAGGGTCCACGGCGTTGCCCATCACCTTATAGCCTTCGGCGTTGAGATGGAGCCAGTCGTTCTCGAAGAGGTATTTGCGGTCGAGTGCTTCCTCGTCGGTGGGGCTGCATACTGCTTTGGCGAAATCGATGACGCCGTCGAGCATCTTGGTCGTTCTCATCCATTCGTTGATGCGTTTGCGGCCAGCCTCATGGTTGGTGCTGTAGTAGCTGTTGTTCTTGAAGGGGGTGATGGTGGCACCGAAGACACGGATGCCCTTGGCGTGGGCCTGACGGATGATTTGGCGCCACGTGTCGATGATACGGCGTGCTGTTTGGTTGCCGTCGGCGGCCCCTCCGAGGTCGTTAACACCCTCAAAGAGGATAATCCATTTGACCCCTTCCTGTTCGAAGAGGTCGCGCTGGTATCTGCTGACCGCTGATGGTCCCAAACCGCCTCCGAGCACGCAGTTGCCGCCAATGCCGAGGTTGAGCACGCCGATTTTGGCAGTGGCCTCATTGTCGAGCAGATGACGTGACATCTCATCGGTCCAGCGGTTCTGCTGGTTGGTGGTTGAGCCTCGGCCGTCGGTGATGGAGTTGCCCAATACGGCGACACAGCCATATTCTTCTGTCTGCTCCACCTCAAGGGCGAGGATGTGGTACCAGTGGTCGGTTTTGGCTGCCGAAGCGAAGGTGGAGGTGTTGCCCGAGGCGAGGTAGCTGGTGGTGCGTGAGCCAGGATGGCCGCATACCGACGACGAGGAGGCCTGTCCGTAATGGATGGTGATGGCTACGTTCTGCCGGTTGGTGATGCTGAAGGCCACTGGGTCGCTGACAACCATGGCCCCGGCAGGTATGGTGACCTGCTTCTTGCCGTCGAAGTAAAGTGGGGTGGTGGTGCCCTCATCCACTTCACTGCTGCTGCCGGCGGTCTTGGCTAGGGCCAGTTCTATGCCCTTGATTTCGACGGGGGAATTGCCGAAATGGTTCGACAGCTTGAGGCGCACCATGTCGCCTCCGATGCTCACCTGCACAATTTGCCGGAGGGAATTGTTGGCCAGTCCCGGGTGAGGGGGATTGTTGTTGTCGCCCGAAAGCATGGGGGCTGTGGCCCACGTGCCCACCCAATGCTTCTCATCACTGCTGAAGTTGATGTTAGTGGCTGCTTGTGCTGTGAGAGCAATGACAAGCAAGAATAAACAAGTCGATAGCCTGTGTTTCATCTTTATGTTTGCTGATTTGCAAAAATACATATAATTATCCATTTGCACAAAGGCGGTATGCCTTGTTAGAAATTATTAACAGATGTTAATCGGCTTGGTTGCCTTACTCATCAATTTGTCAAGTATGACACGTGATTTTAGTGCTGATAAGTATTCCAAACCACATTGGTCAGTTTGAACATGGCAGGGTCGTCGATGGCGATATCCTTTTTGGTGTAGAAGATGGTGCTGTTGGCCACCGTGATGTCGTGTATCATCTCTTTTGTTCCCTTTGCGGTGATACCTGTCTTCGCATCACGGCAGGTGATCCGGCTGATATGGATGTCGCTGAATTCGGGGATGAATTCCTCGGCTTTAGGTTGGTTGCTGGCCGTACTGCCCACGGGGCGGTCGGCGTAGGAGGTTTCGAAGAGGATGGCATCGTTTTTGATGTCGCTCATATAGATATCACTGATGTGGATGTCGCGTGTCTTTCCGCCCCTTCCCGGTCCGCTCTTGAAACGGAGTCCGACATCGGTGCCCGAAAAGGTGTTATCCTTCACCACTATATTGAACATGCCTCCTGAGAATTCTGAGCCGATGACGAAACCTCCATGGGCATGGAAGACGGTGTTGCCGGTGATGAGGATGTTCTCGCAGGGGCCGTACTTCACTCCTTCGGCTCCGACGCCTCCTTTGAGGCAGATGCCGTCGTCGCCCACATCGAGCATGCTGTTGACGACAAGCACCTCGCGGCACTGCATGAGGTCGATGCCATCACCATTCTGTGCATTCCATGGACAGCGCACGTTGACGCCGTCGATGACGACATGGCTGCACCGCTGTGGCACGATATGAAATTTCGGCGAGTTCTGCACCGTCACGCCTTTGATGAGGATGCGTTGGCAGTCGGTCAGTCGGATGAGGTGGGTGCGCATCTTTTCCTGTTCCTCATACGAAGTGGCGATGTTGTCGAAGTGTTTCAGGCCGAAGGGATACCACAACTTGTCGTTATTGGCGGTCGTGCCACCAAGTTCGGTCAGCTCCTTCCACTCCACATCACTCATTTTCTCCCGTTTGGCGGCGCGCCACCATTTACCATTGCCGTCGATGATGCCCTCGCCGGTGATACTGATGTCTGTTGCCT
This sequence comes from uncultured Prevotellaceae bacterium, assembly GCA_946184125.1. Classification (GTDB taxonomy): domain Bacteria; phylum Bacteroidota; class Bacteroidia; order Bacteroidales; family Bacteroidaceae; genus Prevotella. Next base: position 1,441 of record CAMHEL010000237.1, on the reverse strand, counting down.
TGCTGGCCGTGATAGTGGGTGTGGCTTTTGTGTCCGGTTTGCCAGTATTGTTGTCTTTTTTGATAAAAACGCTTCGTTCGGGCGAGGCGAGAATGATGGCGTTGCGCTCCAAATGGAGGTCGATGTGACTCTTCAAACGGACTAGGCCGGTGAGGTAAATGCCTGCCGGCACATTCAGGTGTCCTCCACCTTTTTGCGACAGGTGGCTGATGGCTTTGCTGAACGCTTCGGTGTTGTCGGTGATGCCGTCACCCTTGGCACCGAAGTCCGTCAGCGAAACGGTTAGGGTGGGGATAGAGGGCAAGGAAGGCTCCGACAGAGCCACAGGCAGAGACTGATAATAGCGGCCGTAATCGCCAGCGTGTGCATGGACTGAAAGACAGGCCAGCAGGAAAAGAAATGAAAACTTTTTCATTGAAAATGAGGCTTTGGTTAGGTAGACTTTATTTTTGTAGTTTGAACATTGCAAAAATACACTTTTTTTCTCTTTTTCCTTGCAAGTTTGACGTTTTTTTAGGTTGATTGAACAGAAATAAATGATTATGTTACAAATATAATCAACTTCATGTCTGACAAGAAGCCGTCAGAACAATAATGGGTGAAGAGAACAATATCAATTCAAAAAATAGGATGATAGAAATTTCGGAATCTTAAAAAAACAAAAAAGTGACCTTCCATAGCATTCGGGAAAACGCATTTTTTTATTAACTTTGCACTCGAAAGTGTACGAAGCAGCCACGCTTTTCCGCTCGACCTTGGTCGATTGTCAACAAGGAAACGCAACAAATGGAGACCCTTTTCCTTTGCCTTTGCTTCATCGCCGCTTTTCAAAACAGATACCGATAAGAGCCAGCTTGGTAGAGCTGGAGGGTCAGCCCCGAAAAATACTCCGTAGATTTTATGAACAAGAATCATGGCGTGTCTTTCAAGGTGACATCCTCCATTTTGTCAATTTCTCTGCTAACAGTGATGGCTGGTGCTGCCATAGCCCCGGCACTCAACATCATAAGGCAGCATTTCGCTTACGTTCCCCACTTGCTGGTACAACTTATTGTGAGCAGCCCTGCACTGTTCATTATCCTTACCAATTTGTTTTTCCTTCGTATAAGCAGGCGGTTTGGTTCGAGGGCAATCGCCATAACGGGATTGCTGCTTTATGTAGTCGCAGGAACAGGATGCTATTTCGCTGACAACATCTACACGCTGCTTTTTATGCGAGCGCTTCTGGGAGTCAGCGTGGGACTGGTTATGCCGCTGTCAACAGGTTTGTTGGCTTATTATTTCCCCCCGGAGCGGCAGGCGGGATTGATGGGACTCTCAGCAGCAATGAACCAGATGGGAGGAGTCATAGCCACTTTGCTGGCAGGATTGTTGGCCAACATCGCCTGGAACTATGCATTTCTCGTCTATCTGCTGGGACTGATAGCATTGGTCATGGTGT
>CAMHEL010000236.1 GCA_946184125.1 uncultured Prevotellaceae bacterium | reverse complement strand
ACTCCCAATCTCCCAATCTCCCTCAAAAACTCCCTCAAGAAACTCCCAAACTCCTAAACTCCCTCAAAAACTCCAAAACTCCCAATCTCCCAATCTCCCTCAAAAACTCCCTCAAGAAACTCCCAAACTCCTTAAAAAAATGAGAACAATCCTATACATAGGCGACAGCTACTGCACATCGCTCGAGCAACTTCGAAAACATTTCTCACCTCAGTTGGTTAACGGCAGTCTGGTGTATGAACAGCTTCTTACACTCCACCTCGACGGACTGATTGAGAAATGGCTGGAGGAGGGCGATGACAACGAAAAGATGTTGGCAGAGCGTATCCGCCAACTGCCCAGCGGTCTCGATAACACCGAACTGATGTCGCGCCTGGTATCCATCTTCAACGACCAGGAAGTGAGCATTGCACGTCCGCCACTGCTCTCCTTTGTTGAATTGACTTATTTGTCTGTAGATGCAGAGGAGTGTCTGAATATAATAGATGGCGACACACGCCAAGGCTATCGTGTGTTGATGAAGCATCGTGACACCTCGGGAGACTACCATCAGGTGGATGTGAGCTTCCATTTCACGTTCAGGCCCCGAAAGACCGACAACCTGCGCTACCAACTCGAACTGGCCAGCACTGATGATGAGCAGAGACGGATGAAATCAAAGGCCGAGGTGTCGCTGATCGAACAACAGGCGGGAAAACCGTTCGTTGTCTCTTTCACATTGCCGATGAAGGAAGGCATCTATCCCTTAGCTCTCACCTGCGAGGGAGAAACGATAGCAGAAATCCATGTGGACTACAACGCTCCCATCGCCATCTACAAAGTGGGCAATGTTTCGTTCAAAATGATGATGGTCGAAGGTGGAGTATTCTCAATGGGGTCTTCGGAACAGTTAACGCCAAATGACGAGAAGCCTGTCCATCAAGTGTCGTTATCTCCTTACTGGATTGGGGAGACCGTCGTGACCCAGGAACTATGGAAAGCCGTCATGTCGACACTTCCCACCCAGTCTTTCCCCGGCGACAAAAGGCCAATCACCGATGTCAGTTGGAATGACTGCCAGCAATTCATCAACAAGCTCAACGAACTAACGGGCAAGAAGTTCCGGATGCTCACTGAGGCGGAATGGGAATATGCTGCCCTTGGAGGGGCAAAAAGCGCCAATCACGTATATGCCGGAGCTGACGAAATAGAAGACGTCGCTTGGCATGAAAAAGACAGCATGATGAGAACGCAGAAAGTGGGCAAGAAAAGGCCCAACGAACTCGGTATTTACGATATGTCGGGCAATGTGTGGGAATGGTGCAACGACTGGTATGGCAATTATAGCTCTGAACCGACCCAAAACGACCCCCAAGGCCCGTCGTCAGGCTCATATCGAGTAACACGAGGAGGGTGCTTTAGAAGCCCCTCTCGGATGTGCCGAGTGAAGGCACGAAACTACTGCGCATCCAGTGAAAAACGGAACTATATCGGCTTCCGTCTCGCCTATTACGCTGAAAATTTCCAAAAAAAATTGATAGAAAACACGATGAAATCAGCTCTTTTAAAAAGAAGATAAAAATAAGTAAGACATCAACATAACCCATAAATCTCATATCATCATGACAGCATCAGAAAAACTGTACGACATTTTCTCACCTGCCCTCGACAGCGAGAACCGCATCTCCTTGGCCGACGCCGAGCAACGGGTCAGTGAGGCAGGACTGAACATCGAGGAGGAATTTGGTTTCGACAACCTCCAGGACACCATCGAGGAACTTGACAACCATTTCGTTCTTGAAGAGGTGGACGGCACAACCTACATCAAATGCCTGAATGTGCAGCCACAAGTCAGTCCCGAAGAGGAGTTGCCCCCTACCGTGGAGGATGAAAAACCCGCAGAGAAAGAGGAAGTTGAAGAACAACCAGCCACCACACCTGCGTCGACGCAAGCCCTCACCTCAAAACAGAAGAAATATATCATCAACAAAATCAAGCTCACCATTTACAACATTTCCAAAAACATCCGTCCCAACGCTGAGGGGCTGGCAGCCATCCCGCTGCTGGGCATCAAACTCAGGGAGCATGGCGTGTCTGACTTCGGCGGTAAGAAACTCACCGAATTCATGAACGAATTCCCCGACAAGTTTGAGATTATCACGCGCGACGGCACGCTTTATGCCCACGTCGTCGAGAAGAAAGCCGAGAAGGAAGCCGAAGGAGGCGCAGTGGCACAAAGTTCCTCACCGCAGCCACAGATGGCCACCGCCGCCACAAAATCGTTCACGGAGACGAAAAAGCACATTTCCATGTATAAACTGCTGGACTTCGCTCTTTTCCCCAACTATGCGAGTGTGCTGGAGCAGTTGGCCGAGATGGCCGAAGCCGACGGATGGTTCGTTCTCACCGATCCCGACGACCCGCAACCATATTACATGGTTGACCTCAAGTTGCGCCACAATTTTGCCTTGGCTGTGGAGCAGTACAAAAAAGGAGAGGACAGCGGCATCACCATCGGTCTTGACCAAGCGAGCTTCATCACGGGTTTCCATACTGCAGAAGGAAAGCAGATCACGGCACATTTCGTCACGAACCGCCTCCGCGATGGCATCAATTGCCAGTCATGGCTGTTCGATAGCTTCACCGTCGAGGAATAATCATTTCCATTAGCAATGATTGCATTGGGCGCCGAAAGCGTCATCGCCAGTCAATCAAGGGGACAGGTCTTTGATGGCATTCTCGTATTCCATCTATGACCTGTCCCCTTGATTGCTGTCCCCTTGATTGAAGGCCGGGATCTCCGACCACGACAAAGATTATCCTTTCGAAACTATATGGCCTGAAACATCTACATAGATTTTACTCACAAGTCGAAAATATAAGTTGGGCAAAAAAATCTCATTCTCAAATTAGGTGATTTCCCTAAGAATCATTACTTTTGTAAGAATTAATCAATGCATCATGGAAAACAAGCGAACGAAATAGAAAAGCAACTAACTGATAGACAACGAGATATCATGAGAAAAACGGGATAGGACCATGGCTAAGAGAAAGAAAGGAAAAGAACAAAAAGGCCCAAATCTATTCGATGTATTGAAAACATCACAAGAACTGAGAATGGAAGGTGTACAGAACCTGTACAATTTCCTGTTTGAGGCATGTAACATCCTACGTGGACCAGTAAGTCAAGACAATTTCAAAGACTATATAACACCCATCCTCTATTACAAACGCATTTCCGACGTTTACGACGAGGAGACGGAAGACGCTCTCATCGAAAGTGGTGGTGACATGGACTATGCCGCTCTGCCCGAGCAGCACCGGTTCATCATCCCTGATGGCTGTCACTGGCAGGATGTGCGTGAGCGCGCAGAGAACCTTGGTTCTGCCATCGTGGGTGCCATGCGCAGCATAGAATTGGCCAACCCCGACACGCTATATGGTGTGCTCAGCATGTTCAGTGCCCAGAAATGGACAGACAAAAAAAATCTCTCCGATGGGAAGATCCGCGACCTCATCGAGCACCTGAGCACGAAGAAATTGGGCAACAAAGACTACCCCACCGACCTGATGGGCGATGCATACGAAATTTTATTGAAAAAGTTTGCTGATGACTCAAAGGCCAAAGCGGGCGAATTCTATACGCCTCGCACTGTCGTCCAATTACTTGTCCGAATCCTCGACCCACAGCCCGGCGAAACAGTCTACGACCCCGCCTGCGGAAGCGGCGGCATGCTGATTGAGGCCGTTCACCACATGAAGCACAGCAACCTTTGCTGCAACTGCATCTTCGGTCAGGAGAAAAATGTCACCAATGCCGCCATCGCCAAAATGAATCTTTTCCTTCATGGCGCATCCGACTTCAACATCATGCAGGGCGACACGTTGCGTAACCCGAAAATCCTGCAAGGTGGAGAGGTGGCAAAGTTCGACTGTGTCATAGCCAATCCTCCCTTCTCCTTAGAGAAATGGGGCTCCGTGGAATGGGCTTCCGACAAGTATGGCCGGAATATCTGGGGCACGCCAAGCGACTCCTGTGCCGACTATGCCTGGATACAGCACATGATAGCGTCGATGGCGCCTGCCTCAGGCCGCATGGCGGTGGTGATGCCGCAGGGGGTGCTGTTCCGTGGGAATGAGGAAGGCCGCATAAGGGAAAAATTGGTGAAAAGTGATATGGTGGAAGCAGTGATCACACTTGGCGACAAACTCTTTTATGGAACTGGCCTTTCGCCGTGCTTCCTCATCATTCGCAAGATGAAACCAGCCGCACATAGTGCACGAGTGCTGATGATTGACGGCACAAAGATTCTTACACCCAAGCGAGCGCAGAATATACTTGAGCAGAAAGACGTCGACCGACTCTTTGAACTGTATACCAACTACGAGAACGTGGAAGACCTCTCGCAGGTAGTCACCCTTGATGAGATTGCAGCTAAAGGATACGACCTATCGCCCAACAAGTATGTGCAATACCACCGCGAGGCGATCAAGCCCTATGCTGAGGTGCTTGCAGCATTCAAAGCAGCCTATGAGGAGGTGAAACAGCGTGAGGAAGAATTCAGAAGAATCATTAACGGATGAGTAGAATGGAAGAGCATAATCACCATGAATATAAAAAACTGCATGGACAGATTTCACTTGATGAACTGAAATCTTTTCTTTGGGGTGCTGCCACACGGTTGCGCGGGCAGATTGACGCTGCCGGTTATAAGGAGTACATCTTCCCTCTGTTGTTCTTCAAACGCATCAGCGATGTCTATGATGAGCAGTTTGAGGACTTCGTTCACGAAGGTGGTCCAGAATATGCCAATATGCAAGCCGAGGAATTAGCCATTCGTATTCCCGAAGGTGCTCATTGGAATGATGTGCGCCAAGTGACGGAGAATGTAGGCCAACGACTTGTGGAGGCTTTCATCGCCATAGAACAAGCCAACCCAGGTGAAGAGGCTGATGGTCGTGTCATTGGTGGTCTTGAAGGTATTTTTGGTCCGAAAGACGGATGGACGAACAAGAACAAGATGCCCGACCACATCATCACCTCGCTGATTGAGGATTTCTCACGCTACAACCTGAGCCTCACCTCCTGCCCAGCCGACGAGATGGGTCAAGCCTACGAATACCTTGTGGGCAAGTTCGCCGATGATGCCGGCAATACCGCACAGGAGTTCTACACCAACCGTACTGTCGTCACACTGATGGCTGAGATTCTTCAGCCACAACCCGACGAAAGCATCTACGACCCGACATGTGGTTCGGGTGGTATGCTTGTGAAATGTCTTGACTTCCTTCGCCAAAAAGGGCAGCCTTGGCAAGGAGTAAAAGTGTTCGGACAGGAAATCAATGCTCTGACAGCGTCTATTGCCCGTATGAATCTCTACCTGAATGGCGTGGAGGATTTTAGCATCGTGCGCGAGGATACACTTGCTCACCCTGCTTTTGTGGATGGAAGCCAATTGCGGAAGTTTGATGTCGTGCTGGCGAATCCGCCGTACAGCATAAGTGAATGGAATAGACCTACTTTTGAAAATGATAAGTGGGGAAGAAATATGTGGGGAACACCTCCACAAGGAAGAGCTGACTATGCTTTTATACAGCATATAGTCGCATCAATGAATGATGAACATGGACGTTGTGCCATCTTGTTACCCCATGGGATTCTATTCCGTAATGAGGAAATAGAAGTACGTAAAGGACTTGTTCTATCAGATAAAATAGAAGCAATTATAGGCCTTGGGCCAAATCTATTTTACAACGCTCCAATGGAAGCATGTATCCTTATTTGCAATAACCATAAGGAAGATAAACTAAAGAATAAGGTTATCTTCATCAATGCCAAGTATGAGGTAACGCGAAAGAATGCCGAGAGTTTTCTGGAAGGTGTACACATCAAAAAAATAACAGAAGCATATAAAAGTGTAAACGATATAGCAGATTTCAAGCGGTTGGTTGACATCGAAGAGATAGAAAAAAACCACTTTGACCTTAGTATTCAAAAATATGTATACATCAGTGAGATAAATAAAACGGAATCGGTTTCTGTCGAAGACGCTATAGCATCTTGGGAGAGGCAACACTCGTTACTGGAAAACTCAATTAATGCACTAATTGAAATGTTAGGCTCATGAAGTATAGATTTGACGAAATAGCTTTCAATAGTACAGTGAAGAAAACTCCTGACGAATCTGACAAAACACATTATATCGGATTGGAGCATATTGATAGCGAGTGTCTAGAAATCACTCGCTGGGGGTCTGACGTAGCGCCTATTGGTGATAAACTAATCATGAAAAAGGGTGATATTTTGTTTGGTAAGAGACGAGCCTATCAAAGAAAACTGGCTATTGCTCCTTTTGATGGAATCTTCTCTGCTCATGGAATGGTTCTTCGACCAAAAGAAGAAGTGGTCGACAAGAACTATTTCCCATTTTTCATGAGTTCCGACTTGTTTATGGAAAGAGCTGTTCAGATTTCTGTTGGAGGTCTCTCGCCGACTATTAATTGGAAAGACCTGCGTGAGCAGGAGTTCTCCCTTCCTCCTCTCGCTGAACAAAAGGTTCTTGCAGATAAACTTTGGGCTGCATATCGCTTAAAGGAGTCATACAAGAAATTTCTTGCAGCAACTGAAGAAATGGTAAAATCGCAATTTATCGAGATGTTTGG
>CAMHEL010000235.1 GCA_946184125.1 uncultured Prevotellaceae bacterium | reverse complement strand
TCAGCTTACACTTTGCCCTCGACTAAAAGTCGAAAATCGCCTCGACATAATTAATCGAACCCACCTAATAAAAATATGCACTATGCCAGTAATGATTAACATTTCGGAGCTCAAGGAAACGCTGGAGCTCACCCCTTCAACCCAGAACATCATGCTCGTAGGCAAGCATGGCATCGGGAAGTCAGAAGTCCTCACCAACTATTTCAAAAGCAAGGGGATGAAAGTAGTAACCCTGTTTCTCGGGCAGATGTCGGACCCGGGCGACATCATCGGTCTCCCCTCGAAGGTGGAGAAGAAAGACGCCGAGGGCAACGTGACCTCGCAGACAGACTTCTCCCCACCCTACTGGTTCCCCGTTGACGGAAAACCCATTGTCCTCTTCCTCGATGAGTTGAACCGTGCGCGTCCCGAGATTCTTCAGACGGTGATGGACCTGACGCTCAACCGCAAGTTGGCCGGCAAGTCCCTTCCCGAAGGCAGCTATGTGATATCGGCTGTGAACGATGGCGACGAATATCTGCTCACCGACCTTGACCCGGCCCTGGTCAGCCGCTTCAACATCTATGAATTCAGGCCTACCGTGGAGGAATGGCTCAACTGGGCTGCAGGCGAGAGGCTGGATGAGCGTGTCATCAACTTCATCCAAAACAACCCCACATGGCTTGACGGTGATACCGATGACAGGAAACGCGACTATCGGGGTCTCGACAAGAGCGCTGACCGCCGTGCGTGGAAACATGTGTCGGACGTCATGCTCAAGGTCGGCACCATCAAGGACATTCACAAGCGCATCATCGCCGGTATCGTGGGAGCAGGCGCTGCAGCAGCCTTCATCCGCAGCGTTCAGCAACACAATGCCATCACAGGCAAGGAACTCCTGTTGCAGTACAACAAGACGATAAAGACTGTCGAGAAATATCAGCTTCATGAGTTTGCCATCCTCAACGAGTCTGTGTTCCGCTTCCTCCAGAACGCCAATCTCGATGAGCGTGAGAAGAAACTTGCGGCAAAGAATCTCGGTCAGTACACCGACTTCCTCCGCACGAACAAGAAGAAAGAAGCCCTGGCCAACTTCACGAGCATCTTCGAGAAGGGCACGTATGAGCAGGCCATCGTATTCATGGTCGTCAATGCGGCTGAGGTGTACGACATGCTCAATGAGTTTGTAGAGAAGCTCTGATAAACCGTGACCGATTACAATATGCTGGAACGAATATCACATATAACCGAACGTTGGTTCCTCAGCGAGGAAGCCCTGTTCTCTGTTTTCTGCACCCATCGGGTTGCGGAAAACAGCAGAATGGCGTGCCACGTCCGTGTAGGAAAGGGCGTCATAGAGGTCAATCCAGACCTGTGTGCCGACATCAGCGACAAGGAGTTGGAGGAGCGGCTCCGTGTGGAGGTCATCCGCATCTTGCTGAAGCATCCCTACGACCGCCAGCCCGAAGGCTGCAGCCTCACGGCAAGAGCACTCGGCAGCAACTGTGTCATTGGCGATTCCTACCGTCTGCAGAAGGTGGATATGGAGAAGCCAGAAGATTTCAAGCTCCCCTCTAATGGACATTTCGAGTTCTACGCCCGCTGCATACAGAAACTTCTCCAGAAAATGGAAGGAGAGGGGCAACAAGACCAAGACTCCGAGGAGGACTCCCAGGATCAAGGAGAAGGCAATGAGGGCAATTTCGGCAATGAGTATGCAGACATCGCTGCAAACTGGCAGCAAGACGAACTGATGGAGGCACAGCTCAACGAAGTCATCCGCGATGTCAGCACATGGGGTTCCCTTCCAGGACATTTGGTTGAGGAGATAATAGCCTCGACCAAGGCCCGTGTGGATTACCGCAAGATTCTGGCGGGTTTCCGCGCGACCATCCTGTCGGAAAAGCGGAAGCTGACCCGCATGCGCCCCAACCGTCGCTCCGGCTTCGAAGCCATGGGCAGCCGCTATGATTTCACGACACATCTGATTATCGGCGTGGATAGCAGTGGCAGCATCACTTCCGATGACCTCCAGAATTTCTACTCCACCATCAACCGCTTCTTCCAGTACGGAATCCAGCAGATAGACGTGGTGCAGTTCGACACCGAACTTGGCGAGGTACAGACACTGCTCAAAGCATCGGAAACGATAAAGGTAACCGGGCGCGGCGGCACATGTTTCCAACCCTTCATCGACTTTTTGGCCACGCATCCCGAATACGACGGTGCGCTCATATACACCGATGGCTATGCCGCTGAGCCATCGATACCCGCCAGCATGCGCACACCGCTGTGCTGGGTGCTTCGCTCCGAAAAGGAGTTGAAAGAGCATGAACACTGGATGAGGCAAAGCGGCAGAGTGTGCTTCATAGAAAATCCATAAAACCCAACTATATGATAAAAGAATTCTTTGATAATGTTCAGAAACTGTTCGACGAGACCGTTCAGGACAAGTCGGTTCAATCCTGCCATACTGCAGCAGACCTTCTTGCTGTTCTCCACCGGAAAGTGACTCAGCCGATACAGGTCATGACAGACGACACGTGTGCACGTGCCATCTATTACAACGTGTCGGTGACAATGGCGAACGACCTGTCGAGCATGGGCATTTCCTACAACAGCGACTACCAGATGACGTTCCACGGGCTCACCTCGTGCGACCTCCACCAGTTGTCGGAGTTCATCCTCGCCCTTGAGCGTGACATCCCGAGATGGCGCCACATCTGGCTGGCCGACGACAAGTTGCGCAAAGCGAAAGCCAATATAGGGGAGCGTGTGAGGTCGTCGATGCTGCAGTTCCGTAATGACTGGATGTCGGAAAGAGCGTATGATGATGAGAGAAAGATAGAACTTTTCCGCATCAAGTATTACAACCTTCAGGCATGCAAGATGTGTCTTGACAACGGCAATCCCTTTTGGGAGAACAAGAAAACGGAGGCAGAAATACTCGAAGAATGCAGGACGCTGCACATGGATCCCCCTATGGAGCAGTGGTATATCGACTTTACCGACTACGTCGACAAGTGCAAACAGCTGCGTAATGAGCGTGACCGCAAAAGAGAGGAGCAGAAGCGGGAACAGGAAAAGATGCGTCATCTCATCCGTATAAAGCAGTTGAAGTTGGAGGCACTCATCAAGACAATAGAGTTCCACGACAATTTCAGCGTGACGGTCGAGCAACACTTCTTGGATTATAATGCCAGATTTTTCAGCAGGCGCCCTTTACTAACAATGGATGGCCTTTTTATAATAAGATTCAAAATCGATAGTGCCAGCACGAGGTTTAGCGTAAAATACAAAGATGTAGACCTCAGAATTCCGGCCATCATGAGTGTCATCAAACGGGTCAATGACATGGTTCCCGAATTGCTCACCACACTCATCAATGAAGGCCGCGAATACCATCTGTCGGGTGATGGAATATACTTGGAACAGGCATTAGGCGAAATGGGCAGACCTTTCTGTATAGTGGAGTATTCAGACCAGGACGAATGTGCCTTAGCCTGTCCGAATCTTGCCTCAAGCCGTGTAGTCAGCAGGATTAACGCTGTCATCAGAGAACTCGAGCAATAAAAACATGCCTCACCCCCACCCCCTCACCGGGGGATTAACCCTCAGACGGGAGGTGGGGAGGTGGGTTAAGTTGCCGCCATCTGCTATTTGGCATTGATATCCAAATAGCTTTTCAGTGCTTCCACATATTCCTCAAAGGCTTTGAGCCCTAAGGGTGTGATGCGGCATGTGGTGCAAGGCTTTTTCCCTTTGAAAGTCTTTTCCACCTCGATGTATCCAGCCGCCGACAACTTATCTATCTGCACACTGAGGTTGCCCGCCGTAGCTCCCGTTTGCTCCTTGATGTATGGGAACTCGGCTTCTTCGCTACTGATGAGCAACGATATCACTGCCAGCCGCAATTCAGAATGCAGTAGAGGGTCTAAAGGTTTGAACGGCATGTGCTATCGCTTATTTTTGAGCATCCAGCCTGGGAGCGTCAGACCGATGAAGGTGAATACAGCCATAATCAGGTTGGGAGCGATGGTCTGTACAGTGCCATAATATTCATATGGAAGCCTGCTCCAGGCAATTAAAGTCTGTGTTACGCAGAAAGCCTCCCAAAAGAATCCTCCTATACCACCGATAATGCCACACCACACCATCCACTTGCTCTTAAGGATATAACCGTTGATCGTAACCGCCATGCCCATCATCAGAAGAATGATGCGAACAGGACTGATGCGGTTTTGAAAATACACCTGGGAGTTATCAGCTACCAGAGCGTCGTGCAGCATGAGTTTGTTGAATAGAACAGACAGCACGGAAAAAGTCAGAACGAAGATACCGAATGTGAGCCATGTTTTATCCACCAATGTGCCTATAAGGCTGGCAGGTGTCTTGGGTTTGCCTCTTTTTATGTAACGCTCTATACCGATTACTAAGAAAGGTATCAAGACGTAGAGCAGGTGAAAAGCCATATTGCCTGTGAGCAAGGCGCAAATGCTGGTGACAAGGGCTACGCCGATAATGCAAAGCCCTGCGATAAAGAGCGACATGCCCACATCCTCGGATACCGACTTCCGACTGCGCTCTATTTGTTCTGTGATGATTTCCAGACTGCGCTCAGCAGTCAGATTGCTCATTTTTTCCATTGTTGCTTTGGGTTAGAATGTTCAACTTGTGATTTTTTTGCTCTTTGGCCTCGTCCGTGTTCCTGCAGAAAACACGTCTTCGGCCTATTGTGTCCGGTTCACGATGCAAATATAGACAAGTTTACGTTATAAACCAAATTATTTTTTAAATATTTTTATTCACGGATTGTTTTTTAACATTTGTATAGGAAAATCGGGGGGGGCAATTAGGAATGAGGAATGAGGAATGAGGAATGAGGAATGAGGAATGAGGGATTAGGAATTAGGAATTATAAACAGTCCAAACTGATTAACAGAGAGAGATGTTCACGCCAACTGGTTAACAGAGAGAGGATAAAAAAACGCTTCGCTTAAGAAAAATGTGATTAAGCGAGTGCCAAGCAAGCTTGCTTGCAATTGGCCGAGCGTAAACATTTTATGCAAAAAGGTATAAAAAGGTATAAAAAGCTGATGGCTCACATGGTAAACGCCTATGCTTACGAAAAAACACCTTACGGTGTCTCAAAAAGGAAGGAAAAAAGAAGTTACCACGAACTATGTTTTGGGGAGCAGAAGACGGGAAGACGGGGAAAAGGAAAAACCTTTGCCTTTTTGTTGTCAGAATGAATTTTTATCTTTAACTTTGTGGGAGAATATGTGAACCATAGAAGCTATAGACCATGGACAGAGATTTGCAGATAAGAGCACTCACCAAGTTTATTGTTGGAGTCATTATCCTGGGAGCGCTGCTTTTCCTCCCGGCGGGTTCATTCCATTACTGGCAGGGATGGCTGCTGATGGCAATATTGTTCGTCCCGATGGCCGTTGCCGGAGTTGTGATGATGGTCAAGAACCCGGAATTGCTGAGAAAGCGTCTCAACGCCAAGGAAAAGGAAGCAGAGCAAAAAACCGTTGTGGCCGTGAGCGGTTTGCTGTTCGTTGCCGCCTTTGTTATTGCCGGTCTGAACTGGCGTTATGACTGGTGCGTGTTGCCCGACTGGGTGGTCTGGGTGACCGCCGGCCTCTTTATCGCATCCTATCTAATGTACGCGGAAGTCATGCGCGAGAACACATACCTCTCACGTACGGTGGAAGTCCAGGACAACCAGAAAGTGATTGACACAGGACTGTATGGCATTGTCCGCCATCCTATGTATATGGCCACAACGCTGTTGTTCCTGGCTATGCCGTTGGTGCTGGGTTCCCCCATCTCCTTCCTGGTTATGTTAGGATATCTTCCTGTGATAGCCAAGCGCATCGGCAATGAAGAAGCCGTGCTGGAAGAAGGACTGGAAGGCTATAAAGACTACAAGAAGAGAGTGAGATGCAAAATGATACCTTTCTTGTGGTAAGCAGGTCATCAAAAATCGTTTACTCGCAACTAAGTAGGTGATCAAAATTAGATAATAGTATTTTATGATTTATTTGGAGGCAGATTTTTCTTTCTGACGATTACCTACTTAACTATAGACATGCACGCTGGAGCCCTGGGCGCTGGGCAGGTAGTTGATGCCCCACCAACACATCTGCAGCAGCACGAAAGCGATGAGGAGCATATAGAGCGCCACCCTGCCATGATGTGAGGGCATGCGCCGGTAGTGCACGTAAACGAGGTAGGCAAACCAGGTGATGGCCGCCCACGTCTCCTTCGGGTCCCACGACCAGTAGTGCCCCCATGCCTCCTTGGCCCATAGTGCCCCGAAGAGCATGCCGATGGTCATGAAAGCCAGTCCCACGTTGACGAGGTCGTCGCAGATGCCGAACTCCTCCTTCGAGGGCTGGTCCTTCTTGAAGAACAACAGATAGAATGCCATGACCGCCGACGCACCGAGCAAGGCATAGGCAAACATATAGACGATGACATGGGGTGCGAACCACGGGCTCTGCAAGGCCGGCATCAACGTCTTGGAGTGAATCTCGGGCTTGAGCAGGTTGACGCAGATGAAGACGATTGCGAGGATGGTGGAGAAGGTGAGAATCCACTTGTATTTCCACCTGCCATAGACGAGCAGACCGGATAGGGGCAGGAAGAAGGAATACCACAGGCGCGTCTCGCCCATGGTGCGCAGGGGAGGCCGTTCGAGAGCCATCCAGAACAGGACGATGAACGC
>CAMHEL010000234.1 GCA_946184125.1 uncultured Prevotellaceae bacterium | reverse complement strand
TCTAAAGTCTAGCGTCTAAGGTCTAAAGTCTAGCGTCTAAAGTCTAAGGTCTAAAAAAATCAGCCGTGGCAAGCGCCACGGCTGATTTTTTATGATTTATACCAATTACTCAGCCCAGAGGTTCTGGCTTCCGTTGGTAATACTGTCCTCGAATGCTTCGAACGAGGTTTCTTTTGCGAACTCATTTCCATCACCCACACCCTCGTTGGTGGAAAGACCTGCCATAAGATACATGGCGCCAATGATGATTTCGGTTTGCGGCTTGATGTAAATCTTCATAGTCGTTATCCTTTCTTTCTTATTTGATGATTTGCTTTTTACCATTCACGATATAGACGCCCTTCTGAAGCTTGTTGCTGTCGATGCGCACACCTGTGAGCGTGAAGATGCCTTCGGCAGTTTTTGCCTCGCTTGTGACAACGTCTATACCGGTCTTGTCGTCAAAGGGGATAACGTCGGTGGTCTGTGTGTCGGAGGTGTTGCCCTGAGGCACAGCCAGATAAGCCTTGTTGGGGCTGGTGAAGGTGAACGGAGCACCATTGGCGTCACCATAGTAGAAGCCTACTGAGTAATCAGCGCTGTTCTTGTTGAGCGACAGCTTGTAGAAACGGTAGGTCAGAGCAGGGTCGGGAGCTGTGATTTTTTCACCAGCGATGGCAGGATACAGCCAGTTCTCACCAGGCTGGCCAGCCTCATCGGTGGTAGGAGCAAACTCGAAATCACCAGAGCGGGTGGCCTCCACCAAGTAAGCTTCCTCGCCAGAGATGACGTCGCCAGCTCCGAAGCTGCTTGTCCTCGTAATCTGGCCGTTGTCGATGGTAATAGTGCTCACCTCAGCATCCTCGGGCACGATGAAGTTGCCCTCGCCCAATGCACTCACGGTAGCATAGAAGGTTCCTTCGCTGTCGCAAGCTTTATTAGAGATGCTCAGAATGAAAGACTCTCCAACAGGCTCCTCAGCTTTGTAAACAATGATTTTGGTGAATTGAGTGTTGTGAGCGCTTGTCACTTTCAGTGTGTAGATATTGCCGGCAGCCTGATAGTCAGAGGCAATATCATAGGTGTTGGTTACATTCTTTGCACCCTCAGTCTCGGTACTGACAGCCACATCGCCCACGAAGATATTCTGCTTGACAGCATCGGAAGCACCAGAAGAACCAACAACCTCAATCTTGCCCACAGCAAAGTCAAAGGCAGGCAACTGCAGATAAGCACCTTGTTTACCCAAAAGGGTATAACCCGGATTATTATAATAGCGGTATCCATTGCCAGATGTACCACAGAGTTTGATTTTGAAGGTGGCATCATTGCTGGCAGCGAACTCTTTCTCATCCACTATCTTAGTGGTGCCAATGCCCCAACCATCGATATCGAACTTCATAGTGACCTTGTCATCCTCAACGATGACCACATCATTGCTGGGGTTCACTGTCAAGGTATAGGAAGCAAAGCCGCTACCGAAGGTGTCAGAACCCGTAGAGGTAGCACTGATGACTGTGGTGCCTTCGCCCTTGATGGTGACATTACCATCCTGGTCGACTTCAGCCACACTGGTATCAGAGCTGGCATAGGTGATTTCTCCATCGAAGCCATCTGCGTAGGTAAGCTCAGGAGCATCGAAAGACTGTCCATAATTTATCTCCAAAGCCTCCACACCGAAGGAGAAATTGGCAGGACTCTTTGTAGAGATTTCTCCACCCACGAGGAGGAAGTCGTCGACACGAATATTATTACTTGTGGAGTTGCTAAACGTCAGGGTCAGCGTCTCTGTGCCTTCAGGAACAGTGATGGGATAAGTATAGACCCCATTGTCTTCTGTCACTGTGCCTAATGTGCCACCAGTGGCGGAAACCGTCAGATTATTTTTATTAGCCTTGAATGTCAGGGTCATGCTGCCGCAGTAACCTTGCAAATCAATATTCACAACAAAGGAACCGCCATTCTTGTAAATCAGCAACTCAGGAGCCTCGCCACCAGCATATGTATCATCGTAAAGTTTTGTGTTACTGGGATTGAACGTATAGTTGCTGGGCTCTTCATCATAGCTGAAATCTTCCGACCAGCGAATGGTGGTGGGGTCGATAGGAGCCACATAAGCCGCCTGGGTGACGGTGATTAATTCGGAATAAACAAAATTTAGAATATTCGATGAGTCGTGTCCCTTAACCTTGAAATACAAAGAACGTTCTGCTCCATCATTCTCGTCAATCGTGTAAGAGATCGTTCCATCGGCGGGGTGCAATGTAGGCTCAAACCATGAGGGGGTCTGGTCTTCGGCCTCGGTAACACCGTCAGCTTCATAATACACGAAGACATACCCATTAATCATGTTGGTAGTTAAGCTAAGTGTACCATCTGTAACGCCCTCATATCCAGCAGTGATTGTTGTAGGACTGACAATGACATAAGGTTCGTTGCTTGCTTGTGCTTTGTAAACATTGATCTTGGTAATCTGAGCATTGTGGGCAGAAAGCACCTTGATGGTGTACTGTGTATTAGCATCCTGATAATCAGAGTCAATCTCGTAGGTGTTGGTGCCCGTGCAACCTGTCGTCTGGGTGCTGACAGCCTCATCATCCACAAAGACATTCATAACAACAGAGGTAGAGGCACCGCTATTTCCCACCACCTCAATTCTGCCAACGTTGAAATCGTAGGCAGGCAAGGTGATATAGGCACCATTCTTGCCAAGCATGAAATAGCCAGAGTTCATCTTGAAATTGGCGGATCCAGAACCATTGATGGTGACTGTCCCGTTGGTGAGGACACCATTAGTGACCGACCAGTCACTTCCGGTGAAATCGTAAGTGACCTCCTGAGCCCATGCACCATGGCACACTGCGCATAGCAGTGCCATGAACAATAAACGTAGTTTTTGTTTCATAATTCTCGATATTAAAAATTAATACTTTCTCGAACTTAATAATAAAATAAGGTGGCGCACTCACTGCGCGGAAGTGATTCTGTGACCTTATAAAAGAATCACTTCTCGTTTGCAAAGGTAGAATTATTTTTTCATTCCGTCAATAGATTTTGGTGTTTTTTTTCATTTTGAAAGGGCAAAAAGTCGAAGTGCCCTTTTTTTTTCGTACTTTTGCACCAAAAATCCAACAGCCCGTCGGCAGGGCATGAAGGACAACCTCTGTAGATATGGTTTTCAACTCGTTCAATTTCATCCTGCTCTTTCCACTGCTGTTCCTGCTCTACTATGCCATCCCTTCGAAATGGCAGCAGGCGCGCAATGCCTATCTGCTGTTAGTGAGCTACGTGCTCTACATCAGTTGGAAGCCAGTCTATGCTCTCCTGCTGCTCGGCGTGACCGCCGTCACCTATGCTACGGCTCGAGTGCTCAGCCGTCCTGTCCGTCACCGTCGTGCCGTGGGTGTCGTGGGCACTGTGGTGGCGCTTATGCCCCTCCTGCTGTTCAAGTATTACAACTTCCTCAACGACAGCCTCAGCAGTGCCTTGGCGTCGGTAGGCTTTACCTTCCACTTGGCGGGTCTGAACTGGGCCATCCCCATAGGCATCTCCTTCTACACCTTCCAGGCCTTGGGTTATCTGTTCGATGTCTATTACCGTCGTGTGGAAGCCGAGCGCGACTTTCTGATTTACGCCCTCTTCGTCTCGTTCTTCCCCTCCATCCTCTCCGGCCCCATCAACAAGGCTTCGCTTGTCATTCCGCAGTTGCGCAGCCTCCGCCCCTATTTCGACTATCCGAAGGCCGTCGAGGGGCTGCGGATGATACTCTGGGGCATGTTCATGAAGGTAGTAGTCGCCGACCGCCTGGCCATCTATGTCAGTTCGGTGCTCGACAGCTACACCCTCTTCAACAGTACGACATGTTTCGTGGCGAGCCTGTTCTACAGCTTTCAGATTTATGCCGACTTCGCCGGCTACTCGCTGATGGCCATCGGTGTGGGCAAGACGCTGGGGCTGGAACTGACGGAGAACTTCCGCCGCCCCTTTTTCGCTGTCAGCGTGACCGACTTCTGGCACCGTTGGCACATCTCGCTGAGCACTTGGCTGAAAGACTATGTCTATATCCCCCTTGGCGGCAGCCGGTGCAGCAAGGCCCGCAACTACACCAACATCCTCGTCACCTTCCTGGTGAGCGGAATATGGCATGGCGCCAACTGGACTTTCGTTGTCTGGGGGCTCTGGCACGGCGTGGCGCAGGTGGTGGAGAAGATGCTGGGGCAGCAGGGCTGCAAGTACCAGGGAGCCGGCAAAGTGATGAAAATCCTCTTCACCTTCCTGCTCATCAATTTCTCCTTCATCATCTTCCGTATGCCGACGGTGACCGATGCCTTCAATGTCATTGGCCGCATCTTCGACTTCTCGCAGCCCTTAGGACTACGTATTACCTCGAGCAACATCAACACGCTGGCCTTCTCGCTCTTCGGCACGCTCCTCCTGCTGGGCAAGGACCTTCTCGATGAATACACCCACATCCGACTGTTCACCAACCGCCATGTCATCGTCAGATGGGCCGCCTACGTCTTCGTACTGTCGGTCATCCTCCTGGCAGGCGTCTTCGGTTCCGACCAGTTTATTTACGCTAATTTCTGAAAGCCATGAGGAAATTCATTGTCAGAACGCTGCTGTTCCTCGCCATCATGTTCGTCACCGACCGAATTGCCGGTGCCGTGCTCGGCTACATCGCCTCGCATCCACGGGGTGGGCAGACCCTCAAGCGCAATTACCTCACCGATTTCACCCATGAGGACGTGCTCGTCTTCGGCTCCTCGAGGGCGCACTACCATTATAACCCGCGTGTGGTGACCGACTCCCTGGGGCTCAGCTGCTTCAACTGTGGCGAGGACAGCAACGGCATCATCCTCTTCTACTCCTGGTGGGAGATGATTTCGCGCCGCTATCATCCTCAGCTGCTCATCTACGATGTCTACCCCCAGTATGATGTGGTGGCGAACGGCAACTATGAGTTCCTCTTCCGTCTGAAGCGCTTCTACGACAGGCCGGGCATCAGCGCCGTCTTCGACGATGTGGAGCCACGTGAGCGGTGGAAGATGATGAGCATGATGTATCGCTACAACTCCTCGTTCACCGAACTGGCAGCCGACTTCACCCTCCCGCTCGTCGCCGGCACGAAAGATGGCTTCGTCGCCCTCGAGGGCACCGTGCCCCCCGAGCGCTCGACAGGAAGGATAAGATATGCCGACATGGGTGTGCAGATTGACACGCTGAGGCTCACTTACATCGAGAAACTCATCGACGACCTGGGACCCACACGCATCATCTTTGTGGCATCGCCCATCTACGACGGCATGAACCCCAAAATCTTCGAGCCCGTGGAGGCCATCAGCAAGAAATACGGCATACCTTTCCTCGATTATACCAACGACCCCAAATATGTCAGGCATGTTGAGTATTTCAAGGACCTCAATCATCTCAACAACATCGGTGCCGACCTCTTCACCCAGGACCTGATGCGAGACCTGCATCAAAAATACGGCATCACAAAAGGAAAAATTGCTGCTTCGGAAACGAAGGATAAAGAACGGGAGACCGAAATACCGAAATAACGAGATAACGAAATGTCGGTATACCGAAAATCCGAAATCACGAATCCAAAGCCTGAGGTTGATGATTTATGGAAAGACCAATCTCAAATTTCAAACCTCAAACCTCTCTTTATGGATTATGCCGAGCGCAACGGCGGCCTGAAAGGCCAGCACGCTCTTAGCCCAGGGCAACGCCCTGGGTACCTAAATCGGCCCGTATTATTTCGCCCTGAAAGGGCATAAGCAATTGATTATAAGGCTTTTGCCCTTTTGGATAAATCGCTCTTGCTCGGCAAATCTCAAGCAAGCTTGTTTTTGCTCTCGCTTAATCGCGATTTTCAGGGCGACATTATCTCTCTCGATTAAAAACCCATGGCGTTGCCCTGGGCTGAGAGCAGGTTGGCCCTTCGGGCCGCCGTTGCTTTCGGCCCAAATATCTTTCGAAATGGTTTTGTGCCTATTTTATGCCAAGCCAAATATCCACAAAATCATCAACCTCAAATCTATAAATCCAAAACCTGAGGTCAATGATTTATGTGAAAAGACCAATCACAAACCTCAAACCTAAAAATCCAGAGTCTGAGGTCTGTGATTTATGAAAAAGACTAATCACAAACCTCAAACCTCAAATCTCAAACCTCAAAATTCCTAGCAGCAGTTGGTCACTGAATTTCCGCAAATCCATTGGTCTTCAATCCAGCCGGTGTGTTTGCCGTCGTCGGTCACCACTTTCACCCATCCGTTCCTGACCTCGAGAGGATGCAGCTGCGTCTCGGTTTTAAAAGAAAACACCGAACGGGCCTTGGCAGAAGGCGACTGCCTCAAATGAAGAGTCTGTCCGCCATAATTACTGGTGGAGAAGCCGATGACAGAATAGTGTACCCAATAACCTGTCGTAGAGCCCTTGAGGCGGAATTCATCCATGTCCTTTTCGGGGTCGGTATATACACCTCCGGAGATTTTCCACCAGCCATTCCGGGGCGATTCCACTTCGAACATGATACCATTGTTGGCATTCAGCTTAGCCACCACCTTGCCTTTGGGGGCGTTACGCACATTGGTGGAGGTGCCGGAGTTGTCGGTAATATATACAGACACACTTTGAGCATTCACCATAGCTGTTAAAGTGGCCAGCATCACAGCGAGAAAGAATTTCTTGTAACTCATAACAATATGTTTATAAAGATTAGATGCTGCAAAGATAATAAAAAACTCAGTTCGGAGAAGGGGAAA
>CAMHEL010000233.1 GCA_946184125.1 uncultured Prevotellaceae bacterium | reverse complement strand
ATGGTTGACGTATTTCTGGTTGTATTCCTTGATGTTGCGTGCCTTCACCATCTTGAGCATGTCGTAGCGGTGGTCCATGAGTGCGCAGAGGCTCTTCAGGGTGCGCACCACTTTTGTGACATCGGTGATGATGGGCTCGTCGTCGTCGTCGACCGAAGCCATGAAGTGGGCGGCGATGGGGGCATAGACGCTGAACTCTACCTTCTTGGGGTCGATGAGCACGAGTTTCATCTCATTGGGATGTTTCTTGTAGAGCAGCGAGGCGATGATGGCGTTGAGTCCCACCGACTTACCCTGTCCTGTGGCACCTGCTACGAGCAGGTGGGGGATGCGTGCGAGGTCGACCATGAACACCTCGTTGGTGATGGTCTTTCCGAGGGCGATGGGCAGTTCCATGGTGGTTTCCTTGAACTTCCTCGAATCGAGGATGCTGCGCATCGATACGATGTTGGGCTTTTTGTTGGGCACCTCGATACCGATGGTTCCCTTGCCGGGAATAGGTGCGATGATGCGGATGCCAAGTGCGGCGAGGCTGAGCGCGATGTCATCCTGCAGGTTGCGGATTTTGGAGATGCGCACGCCCTCGGCGGGTGTGATTTCATAAAGTGTGATGGTGGGGCCCACAGTGGCCTTCACATCACGTATCTGCACGCCGAAGCTGTTGAGCACTTTCTCTATCTGCTTCTTGTTGGCGTTCAGTTCCTCCATGTCGATATTGGGCTTGCCGTCGTTGTCGTAGCGCCTGAGCAAGTCGAGGGTGGGATACTGGTAGTTGGTGAAGGGTTCCTTGGGGTTGATGGGCGTGCTCAGCCGGTCGTCGCCATTGACGGTGTCGCTGTGGGCGCTCTCCTCGCCGGCTCCCACGGTGACCTCCAGCCCGGTGTCTTTCTTCTCCTTCTTGGGCCGGCGAATGACGCCAAACTCCTTCTTCTCGGGCTGCGGGGGCTCTTTCTCCTCCTCCTTATCCTCCTGGTCGAAGGTGACGCTCGTTGCTCCCTCCTCCTCGTCTTCATCGTCGCCATGCCCCATGAGGGCGCTGGCAAGGGTGGTGCCCTGCTGGCCCTCGGCGGTGGTATCCGCATTGGCGTTGGTGACGGTGAACGGTACTTTATACAGGAACTTGAGGGGGTTGAGGATATGCTGCACGGTATAGACGGTCTCTGCGCTGAGATAGGTGAGGAAGGCGAGTGCTACGACGGCGAGGATGGCGATGAGTCCCGGGGCACCGAGGATGTTCTCCACATACTGCACACAGTAGAGGCCATGGTCGCCGCCTGGGTTGAAGACGCTGCCACGCATGAGGGGTGTGATGAACTTGGCGAAGGCCACCGAGCACCAAATCATGATGAGGGTGAGGGCGAAGAAGCATTTCGTCAGGTTGATGCTCTTGTAGGCCCGCGTGAGCTTCAGGCTGACCAGTATGATAAAGAGTGGGATGATATAAGCCGCGAAACCGAAACACCTGGCGATGAGGAAATGCGATATGATGGCGCCCAGTGAGCCGCAGATGTTCTGGTAGCTGTGCTGGGCGTTCACCACCTCGCCATCCTGCAAGTTGGTGACAATGCTCTGGTCGGCCTCGCCCGTCCCCAGATAGGAGGAGAAGGCGAGGAAGAGATAGACGCCGATAGCGAAGAAGATGATGCCGATGGTGAAAATCATCCGCTCGCTGAGCTCGAAGTGTACGCCGAGGCTCTCGGTCAGTGTGGTATGTTTCTTCAGTGATTTCTTACGTGACATTTCCAATTCAATTTTACCTTTAATTTCATCAAGTATCCCATTCACCTATAGGAGTACAACAGAATGTGTTTTCTCTCACTCTTGCACTAAAAATAAGCGCAAAAAACATGCATCGCTGCAATTCTCATGCAAAAGTAAATGAAATTTTCCACAAATGCGTCTTTTTTCGCACTTTTTTTCTAATTTTGCATATTGTTATCCAACATAATGACGAAAGTAATTTACAACAAGTTCGACAAGAAGCTGATTTCGGCCCTCCCCACGGTGTCTTTCACTGGGCGCATCATCGTCGTCATCACCGAATCCGAGGCCCGCAAGGCTGTCGATTTCCTTCTGAAAAGCCCCATACTCGGCCTCGACACCGAGACGCGCCCGTGCTTCAAGCGCGGACGCCAGAACGTGGTGTCGCTGCTCCAGGTTTCCACACCGCAGGTGTGCTTCCTCTTCCGCCTCAACCTCATCGGCATGCCCAGCGACATCATACGCCTGCTGGAGGACACCAAGGTGCCCAAGGTGGGGCTCTCGCTGCACGACGACGTGCTGTCGCTCAGCCGGCGGGCCGCATTCACTCCCGGGGGCTTCATCGACATCCAGCATCTCGTCAAGGGGATTGGCATCGAGGACATGAGCCTGCAAAAGCTCTACGCCAACCTCTTCGGGCAGAAAATCAGCAAGTCGCAGCAGTTGTCGAACTGGGAGGCCGACGTGCTGAGCGAGCGGCAGAAACAGTATGCCGCCACCGACGCCTGGGCCTGTATCATGATTTACAATGAGTATCTCCGCCTGCTTGAGACGCACGACTACACGCTCAAACTGGCAGAGGTGCCCCCTACCCCATCACCTGTCAATGAAGAAAATCTGTCTTAAGCGTGGCAAGGAGGACAGTCTCCTCCGCTATCATCCCTGGGTGTTCTCGGGCGCCCTCAACTATCAAGTGTCGGATGCCGAGGAGGGCGACGTGGTGGAGGTGTATTCCTCCGCCGGCGACTTCATGGCTGTGGGCCATGTGCAGCGCGGCACCATCGCCGTGCGCGTGCTGTCGTTCGAACGCGAAGCCATCGACGGCTCCTTCTGGCGGCGGCGGCTGGAGGCTGCCTATGCCGTGAGACGAGCCATGGGCATCACCGCCAGCAGCACGACCGACTGTTTCCGCCTCGTCCATGGCGAGGGCGACGGCCTGCCCGGACTGATTATCGACTGCTACGGGACAACGGCGGTGATGCAGGCACACAGCCTCGGCATGCACCGCGCACGGCATGCCATCGCCGAGGCGCTGGCCGACGTGCTGGCCGACCGTGTCCGGAGCATCTACTACAAGAGCGAGGGCACGCTGCCCTTTGTCGAGGGCGAGGAGAACGGCTTCTTGCTTGGCGGCGCCGAGGGCGATGTGGCCATGGAGAACGGCCTGCGCTTCCACGTCGATTGGCTGAAGGGCCAGAAGACAGGATTTTTCATCGACCAGCGCGACAACAGGCTGCTGCTCGAGCAGTATGCCCGCGGGCGGAAGGTGCTGAACATGTGCTGCTACACGGGTGGCTTCTCTTTCTATGCCATGCGCGGCGGTGCCGAACTCGTCCACTCCGTCGACAGCAGCGAGAAGGCCATCGAACTGACCCGTGCCAACGTGGCGCTCAATTTCCCCGACGACCCGCGCCATGAGGCGTTCTGCGACGATGCCTTCAAATTCCTCGACCATCCTCTCTCCAACTACGACCTCATCGTGCTCGACCCACCGGCTTTCGCCAAGCACCGCGGCGCCATCCCCAACGCGCTGAAGGGCTACACACGGCTCAACCGCAAGGCGATGACTGTCATCGCTCCCGGTGGCATCCTCTTCACCTTCAGCTGCAGCCAGGTGGTCACCAAGGAGCTGTTCCGCAACGCCGTGTTCACCGCCGCTGCCCAGGCACACCGCCAGGTGCGCATCCTGCATCAGCTGCACCAGCCCGCCGACCACCCCATCAACATCTATCACCCCGAGGGAGAATACCTCAAGGGGTTGGTTCTCTACGTGGAATGAGCGCCGTCCTGCATCCTTTCCTCCAAAAAGTGGAGGCTTTCATCGCCCGTCACCACCTCCTGGTGCCGGGCGGCCGTTATTTGGTCGCCCTTTCGGGGGGGGCCGACAGCGTCGCACTGCTTGTCGCCCTGCGGCAATTGGGCTACGATGTGGCATGCGTCCACTGCAATTTCCACCTCCGTGACGAGGAGTCCAATCGCGACGAGAAATTCTGCCGCAGCCTTTGCGAAGACCTTGGTGTCGGCTTCCACACAGCCCACTTCGCAACGGCAGAATACGCCCAGGCCCACCATGTGAGTATCGAGATGGCTGCCCGTGAACTGAGATACGACTACTTCGAGCGGCTCCGAACCGACATCGGTGCCGACGATGTGGCGGTGGCACATCATCAGGACGATGCCGCCGAAACGCTCCTCCTCAACCTCATCCGTGGCACGGGCATCCACGGCCTCACGGGCATCGCTCCCCGCAACGGACATATCATCCGTCCGCTGCTGGCCGTGCAGCGTGGTGAAGTGGAGACCTTCCTGCGCGACGGGCAATGGTCGTATGTCACCGACAGCACCAACCTCGTGGCCGACGTGATGCGCAACAAAATCCGACTGCAAATCCTACCGCTCATGCGCGACATCAACCCCTCGGTGACTGATGCGCTCACCATCACGGCGGCACGGTTGAGTCAGGTGGCGACGGTGTTCGACGAGGCCATGGCGCAGCGGGAGGAACTGCTGCGGCAACCGACGGGTGTCACCCACCGCGTGGCATACGACAGGCATGGCATAACCGACGAATACACCTTATATGATATATTAAGCCGCTATGGGTTCTCGCCAGCGGCTATCGAGGAGGTGTTTTCTCATCTCGATGGGGCACAGGTGGGCTCATTGTTCGCCTCTGCCACGCACGAACTGCTCATCGACCGCGACCAACTCCTCATCCAACCTCTTGACGAACAACAGACCATCGTGCGCCTCCCCATCGAGGGGAAATACATCGTCGGCGACCATGCCCTGCGCATCACGAAAAGGGTGGTCGATGAGCATTTCTCCATCTCCCGCTCTCCCGACGTGGCGTGTCTCGATGCCGCGACGCTTTCTTTCCCCTTCACGCTGCGCACACTGGCCGCTGGCGACCGCTTCTGTCCGCTGGGCATGTCGGGCAGCCGCTTGGTGAGCGACTTCCTCACGGATTTGAAGGTCAATCGCTTCGACAAACGCCGCCAGTTGGTGCTCACCGATGCCAATGACCGCATCGCATGGGTCGTCGGAAGGCGACCCGACCACCGCTTCCGCATCACCTCCCAGACTCACGAAGCACTCATCGTCGAGTTTGAAAAAAATAATTAGATAAAACATTATCACCATTGTTTTTGGCAAAAAAGCAGGAGAGGGACGCGCCCAATCTTTAATTGAGGTTAAACTTTCGGCGATAATTTGGCTATTTCGGTAGAAATGATTACTTTTGTGCCGCAAAACCGATAATAAGTTAGAAGTGATCAGCATAGTGAGAATTATTGTCTTTACATTCTTATTTTTCGCACTTGTAGCCTGCACACAGAAAGAAGATAATGAGCAGGCCGCCATGACACCCTGGGGCACTGTGGTGGAGCCAGAGAATGACACCACGGCTCACTATTCTATCAATGAGATTTTACAAAGCGGTGAACTGAGGGCACTGACCATCAGTGGCGCCGACACCTATTTTTCCTTCGACAGGGCACAACTCGGTGTCCACTACCTCTTGTGTGAGCAACTCGCCCAGCGCCTCGGCGTGGAACTGAAAGTGGAGGAGTGTTCCGACACCATGGAGATGGTGACAAAACTGCGCCAAGGCGATGGCGACCTCATCATGCTTTCACTCAACAAGTCGGTCAGCGCTGCCGACAGCCTCGTGTTCTGCGGACCGGGCGACGAGGCGGCACAATGGGCGGTCATGGAGTACAACAAACCGTTGGCCGACTCCATCGACAGCTGGTACCGTCCCGAACTGATGGCTGAGACCCAGGAGCGGCAGAACAAAATCATGACGACGGGCGGCGCCGTGCAGTGCCATGTCTATGAGCCGGTGCTCGACCGAGGCAAAGGCGTCATCTCGCAGTGGGACGACCTCTTCAAGACTTATTCCGAGGCGGCAAGCACCGACTGGCGCCTCCTTGCCGCCATCTGCTACCAGGAGTCGTGCTTTGACCCCATGGCACGCTCATGGGCGGGAGCATGCGGTCTGATGCAGATTATGCCCACCACAGCAGAGAGCTTCGGACTGACCGTGGACCGTATCTTCGAGCCGGAAGCCAATGTGGAGACAGCGGCGAAAATCATCAACCAGCTCACCATGCTCTACCGTGATGTGCCCGATGCCGGCGAGCGCATGAGTTTTGTCCTCGCAAGTTATAACGGCGGGCACGGTCATGTGCGCGACGCCATGGCACTCGCAGAGAAATATGGCGAAGACCCATTTATTTGGGAGAACGTGTCGGAATACATCCTTCTCCTCAGTCAGCCGAAGTACTACCGCGATGCCGTGGTCAAATGTGGATATATGCGTGGCACAGAGACCCACGACTATGTCGACCGCGTGCGCGAGCGTTATGAGGAGTATGCCGGCGTTGCACTTGGCAACGCAGCTTACACCGTCACCGAGTCAGGCGGGTATTCAGGCGTGAAGACAGAACCCACCCGCAGGTCAGGAAAAACAAACAAATACCAGATTTAAGCTTTTTTACGTTCTTCGGGCGGATTTGTCTCGTTCGGGCAGATTTGCAATCCGGCCGCATCAAATATAAGCATTTGCAATGCGATTAATCGTAGGTTCCGTACGTTCGGGCGGATTTGTCTCGTTCGGGCGGATTTGCAATCCGGCCGCATTAAATATCAGCATTTGCAATGCGATTAAAGTAAGTTCGGGCGGATTTGCAATCCGGCCGCATTAAATATAAGCATTTGCAATGCGCTTAAAGCAGGTTCGGGCGGATTTGCAATCCGGCCGCATCAAATATAAGCATTTGCAATGCGATTAAAGCAGGTTCGGGCGGATTTGCAATCCGGCCGCATTGAATATAAGCATTTGCAATGCGCTTAA
>CAMHEL010000232.1 GCA_946184125.1 uncultured Prevotellaceae bacterium | reverse complement strand
CGACCGTGGTGCAAAGGTTGTAGCAACGGGCTACGCAGACTGTGGCTTCGACGTCGATATGGGTCCGCTCTTCCAGACACCCGCCGAGGCTGCCCGCGAGGCCGTGGAGAACGATGTCCACATCGTAGGCGCTTCGTCGCTCGCTGCTGGTCACAAGACCCTCATCCCGCAGCTCATCGAGGAGCTCCACAAACTGGGCCGCGACGACATCATGGTTATCGCAGGTGGTGTCATTCCCGCTCAGGACTACGACTTCCTTTACAAGGCTGGCGTGGCTGCCATCTTCGGTCCTGGTACCTCAGTGGCCAAGGCTGCCGTCGAAATGATGAACATTCTCCTCGAGAAGTAAGCTTGTTCTACATCCTTACTTTTCATAATCACAAAGACGTTAAGGCCATAATGGCCTTAACGTCTTTGTTTTCTCCATATACTGCGGTTTCGCCGCAGTAAGCATTATTCATTGTGAGTTGGCAACTGTGTTCTCTCGCTGCAATCGACGAGGAACACCTTTTCGTGCACGTTCACCAGCTGTGCCGTGGTCATGTGTCTTGCGGTCGGCACCGCCGAGCCGCATCCCAGTATGTTGACTTCGAATTTTTCCATTGGTCTTTTCCTTTTTTTCACGGCTTGTTCCATCGTGGAGGGTGGGAGAAGAGCAAAAAAAGGCCGAGTCACCCAAGGTGTCGGCAGAGGAGGCGAGAAGGAGGTTTGAGAGGCTGGCGGGAAGTTAGCCGCAGCCTTTAAATTCGTCGTTTGTTGCAAAGCCGTAGAACATACAAAACAAGCCAGATATGGCACAAACTGCGAAAGAATAGGCCGTCATTTCTGCATCAAGGGTGAATAAGCCCACAAAAGTGAGAATGAAAGAGATAGGCCATGCTATGGCGCAGATGACGTTGAGTCCTTCAAGAATGTTTTTAATTGTATTCATATCACCTCCGTTTTTGTTGATGCAAATATAATCATTTCTATAATAAGGAGGCTGTTTTTTCTGAGAATCTATCATGTCGGATGTAAAATTTAAAATACACCTTAACATCGACGGTCAGAACGTCCTAGCCGTAGTGCTGTCTTTTATGTTAGTTTCATCAAACGGCGAGAAGTAACCCTTCGTCCTTGGGATTTTTGTTTATGCCCTCATTTCAATACGTCAGGGATGTGGTATCCCCTCAGGTGCTTGACGATTTCTTCCTTGTCCATCTTCGGGTTGACGAAGGCGAGTTTCAGCAGGTAGTCGAGGCAATTCCTCACCTCCTTGCCCGGCTTGATGCCTTTGGTGCGCATCACCTCGTTGCCGGTCATCCAGGGCTTGAAGCCGAACATGGCGGTGCCGTCTTCGAGCATCTTCTCCGTGCGATGCAGGATGGCCGGCACCTGCCCGGGCATGCAGTGCTCCTCGGCATGCGCCATATTGTCGGAGTGTATCAGCGTCATCAGGTCGCGAAACCGCTGCTCCGTCTTGCAGGTGTACTGCAGTTTGCGCAGCTTCTTGTCCTTCATATGCTCGGCCTTTGCTCCGTATGGTTTGCAGTCCATGTGGTGCCGGGTGAGGAACGCCACGCTGTCGGTGTCGTCATTGGGGAACCTGAGGCGGTTCATCACCTCTCTCACCATGTCGGCTCCCGCCTGTTCGTGGTTGATGAAATGCACGCTGCCGTCATCTCCCTCCTCGCGTGTTACCGTCTTGCCGATGTCGTGGAACAGGGCGGCGAGCCGCAGTGCCAGACTGTCGGTCTGCTCGGCCACGTTGCCAAGCACCTGCATCGTGTGCTCCCACACCGTCCCTACGTGGTAGGCATTCTGCGTCATGCCGACGGTGGGCTCCAGTTCCGGCAGCACCTCGTGCATCGCCCCCGACTTGCGCAGCAGTTCCATCGACATGACGGGGTGTGGGCCGGAGAGCATCTTGCACAGCTCGTCCCTGACCCTTTCCCTTGTGATGATGGTCAGGCGGTGGGCGTTGCGCACCATTCCCTCCCATGTCTCCTGCTCGATGTCCCATCCGAAGCGTGAGGCGAAGCGGATGCACCGCAGGATGCGCAGCGGGTCGTCGTCGTAGGTGATGTCGGGGTCGTCGGGCGTGCGGATGACATGGTCGCGGATGTCGTCGATGCCGTGGCCGGTGATGTCGAGGAACTCGCCCGTCGACACGTTCTGGTAGAGGGCGTTGATGGTGAGGTCGCGCCGCATGCAGTCCTCCTGGATGCTGCCGAAGGCCGTCTCGGGGTTGCGGCAGGCGGGGTCGTTGTATTTCTCCTTGCGTGTCTGCACCACTTCGAGCTCTTCGTCGGGGAAAGCCTTGAGGTGGAACATGGCGGTCTGGTAGGCTGGGTACACCACCGTGCTGCGGGTGGTGTGACCTTGCTCCCTGAGCCATTCCGCCAGGCGGATGCCCCCGGATGGAAGGTTCACGGCCATGTCGATGTCCTTGATCTCAAGGCCCATCAGGTCGTCGCGGCAGCAGCCGCCCACGAAGAGCACCTTCCCTTCGAACGGTGTCCCCTTGATGAGCTGCCTCAGGCAGTCCCTTATCTGGTTGTATTTCTGCTTGTCCATTGTCTCAAGTCCTTTTGTGCTGTCAGGAAACCATCTGCTTGTCTTTTCCTTATGATGCTCAAGCGTGCAAAGTTAGTGCCTTCCAACGAAATAAATTTGCGTAGAGCGGGAAAATGATGTGAAATCGGCGGATTTTCCCCCGGACTGCACTGGTTTTAGGCCTTCATCCAGGCATGAACGTCCGCACCCCAGTCCTTAGAGCACCCACCCTTTTCCGTTGAGGTATTCCCTGCAGTTCTTGCAGAAGGAGGGCGTCTTCGTGGCCTTGTTTGGCGGCTGTTGCCACAGTCTTTTCTGCTGTCTCATCCTTTTTCTCTCTGCTGGAGCATGCGAAGATTGCCAGGATGGTGAAAAGCAGAAGGGGAAGTAAGAATGCTCTTTTCATTTTCATTATTCTTATGATGGTTTTTGGGTGCGGTGTTCTCCGGCGGGGTGTTGCCGGATAGGAGAGCGTCTCGCGTATCTTCAGGGGTGGTGGCAAGTCAATTGTTCTTGGGATTACCTGAATTTCTTGACGACCTTGCCTTGCCGGTCGATTTGTCCGTATATGGTGATTTCCTCGTCATCGGTCATGCCGTAGCCGTCCTCGTCCATGTAGTACCTTCCGTCGGGAGTGAGCTGCCAGCTCACCTTCGCCACACCATTTTTGAAACTTCTGATGAAGGTGGGGAAATGTGCGGATAATCGTTCAGCCCGGCCTATGGCAATCGATGGAAGTTCGTTGACGGATTCCCAGTCGATGTCATCATGTGTGACGGTGCAGAGTCTCTGGTTCTTGTCCATGAACTCCCAGGCCTGCCTGGTGTTGTGGTTGATGAGGAAGCGCTGTTTCCACCATCCGGATATGCTCTCGCTTACGACCGACATCCCCTCGTTCAGGTCCGTGGTCTCGTATTCGTTCTCTGGCAGCTTGCCGGAGGTGAGCAGTTCGTACAGTTCCGCGTCTGTCAAGCTTGCGGGGCAGTCCAGCTTCCTGAGCATCTCGGTATAGTCTATCACCCGTTGGTTTTCCTCCGGGTCCTCTATGCTTATGAGGTGGATATCGCCACCCTCTCTGATGGCTTTCCTGACGAATGATTCCGAATAGATGTCTTTTTCGACCGGTGTGATCAGGCAGTATTCAGCATTTTCGAAGAAAAAGTACTTTGTCTCCAAATGAAGGATGGAGCCGCCTTCCATTTTTATTTCTATCATTTTTGTTGTCTCCTATTATTTGTTAGCCATTGTTACTGTTTGCGCTCCTGTCCGGACTCAATGTCCAATGCTTCGTATGGATTGCGTTGAGCCAGCTTTCTCAGACGCTGGATGTCGTTTTCCGTCAGTGGCAGTTCTCCGCCGTAATCCCTGTATTTCAGCAGCCACTGGGCACCCTGCTTGTCGAGGCATCCATTCTCGTCCGCCCTCAGGTAAGCCTTCGCCGCCTTTGCTTCATTTTCCGGGTGCTCGTCCATGGTGCGGATGTACTCTTCCGCGATGAACAGGTTGAAGAGTGGGACGGTTTCTGAAAGGATGGCCAATGTGCTCTCGTCCGGCATGTCCTTCATTCTCTCTTTCCCGAGGATGATTACGGATTGCAGCATCTTGCCCAGGGAGCTTCCTTGTTCGGCGGCCTGTGTTGCCATGTTCATCGCCTCGGTGCTGTCGCCTTGTACGAAGCGTGCAAATCCTTTCAGCACATATCCGTCGGTGCATCCCTTGCTGATCAGACGTTCGGCTATTTCGAGGCCTTTCTCCTTGTCAGTGCCATCAATGTTCTCCATGCCCTCGTATGTCAAGCGTATGTCGTCATCCTCAGGCAGGTTTTTCATGAATACACGGGGATTGCTGATTCCCCCGTACTCCCTGGCCATCGAGAGCATGGTCATGGTTGTCAAGAAGTCGGGCTTCGCACCGTACAGGCCGTCTTTGTAGCATTCGGCGAGTTTCAGGTAGGCGTTGCCGTCGCCCCACCTGGCCTGTGCCATCAGGTCATCTATTTTTGACGCTTCAGTCACTTGTCCGGGCGCTTCCCATGTTTTGGTGTCAAGAACCATCTGGTCAGCGCAGCTCACCATCATCATGGCGGCCAATGTGAATAACAATGCTTTTTTCATGTCGCTATGTTTTAATTGTCAGTAATGTCAGGTGTATTTATTATTTATAGAGGTGAAACAAATGACAGTTCTATCATTATTGGTTATGGAATGTCATTTTTTCGCTTTCTCCATCTAAATCATAGAATACCAATCAAGGGGACAGGTTCTTGATTGAATGGCATCATTCACATCAAGAACCTGTCCCCTTGAATTTCCCCTTGAACTTTATCCCTTCCTTCTTATGTCACAAGAGTTCCTCTGCCACGGCGAGTTCCATGCCTCGCCAGATGAGGATGAGACGGTGCACCTTCGTGTGTCCGGCGGTGCGCTCCACATTCACGCTCTCCGCATAGCGTGTGATTTGTCCGATGGCCGTCTCTCGGGCTGCCATCACCTCTGTGTCCGTCGCTTTCGAGGGCAGGTACTTCAGTTCCAGCACATACGAGTGCTCGATGTCGGGATAGATGCCGAGCATCGGCTGCATGTAGATGTCGGCATAGCCGCCGCTGCCGCGCCCAGAGAGGTCGCGCACCCCGGCGTCCAGTTCTGAGACAGGCAGGTAGAGGTTCGTCATGCACGTCTGCGACAGCGTGAAACCATGTACGAATGCCTCGCCCTTCTGCAGGTCGCGCTGGGAGGCGAAGCGTTTCAGCGTCTCGGTGATGTACTCAAAGAATGGCTTCCAGCTACCGTCGTAGGCCATGTTCTCCATCAACAAGCTGTGGGCGCGTTCCTCCACCGACAGGTCGTTGTCGCGGTAGGTGTCGCTCAGATAACTGTAAATCTGCTCGCGCACCGTCTGGTTGGGGATGCGGAACACGGTCTTTCCCCTGTATGTCCCTGCTATGGTGATGAGCCCAAAGTAATAGAGCAGCGACACGAAGTTGTCTGGGTCGGTGATGCGCTCCGAGGGGAACGAGTCCTTCAACTTGGCCGTGATGCCACCCGTTTCCACGATGTGCTGGATGACCGAGGCGTCGTTCTCGAAGCCACGGTCCTTGCGGATGAGCATCCGCAACTTGCTGTAGTCGGTGCGGATATTGGAGTCGAGCATTTTGTCGGGCAGTTGCCCCTTGTCCTTGGTGTAGAAATAGACGAAGTAGAGCACCATGTCGCTGTTGTACATGGGAGGTTCGTCAAGGCATTTGACAGAGAAGCAGTAGTTGTCATACCATGGCTTCATGATTTCGAGCAGTTCGTCGGTGGTGTGGCGGAAGGGATAGAACTGGCGGTAGTACTCGAGCATCTCTCGCACCTCCTGCTCGGTGAAGCCCACCATTGCGTTGAACTCAGGCTGCATGGTGTAGTTGGTGCCGATGTTGAAACCCGAGGTCAGGTCATCCATCGTCACGGGACTGACGCCGGTGACGAACAGTCGCTTGATGGCACTGTCGGAACCAGCCTTGATGGCATTAAAGAAACCTCGGTAGGCACCGGTGCCATGTGGCTCAGCCTTGTAGCCATGTTCAGTGTTCGGGTCAGATAGGATGACATTGGTGAAATGGTCGTACTCGTCGATGAACAAGTACATCTGACGGCCCGCCTCATTGCAGGAGCGCACAAGTGCATCCAACTGGTTTGCTGCACCTTTCTTCGACCGTAGAAGTTCAAGAGCATTGGCGGGAAGTAGATCGGCATAGTCTCTGACAAACCCCTCATAATGGGTGTTGCAGTAATCATCCATGCGCTCCTTATACCCCTCCAAGTCACCAGAGAAACTGGAAAAGTTGAGATACAGCACCAAGTAGGTGTTGTGTTCCTCGGTGGGGTGCTGCCCAATCCACAAGTCGCCGAAGAGTCTCTCGAAAAGAGGCGCTTTCCGAATGTCGTAGTATTGCCGCAACATGTTCATCATCAGCGACTTCCCGAAGCGGCGGGGGCGAATGAAGAAGAAATAGCGGTTGGAGGCCTCTATTTCGGGGATGAAACGGGTCTTATCGACATAGTAGAAATTGGAGAGGCGCACGTCCTCCCAGTTCTGCATCCCGTAGGGGAGTTTCTTGGGTTTCTGCTGCTCGGTGGTCATGGATTGAAAAGGTAGCTAAAAGTTGATGCATGTCTTCGGTTATGCAAAAATAAGACAATCAAGCGAGAATTCCACATTTTGAACAATGAAAATAGATAGGTTTGAGATTAGTGGGTTATGATTAGTTCAGATGGGTTCTATAAATTAGCTTTATTAATTAATCTATAAAATCCCTAAAAGTTACGTAATATGTACCCCGATGGCTTTGGCCAACTGC
>CAMHEL010000231.1 GCA_946184125.1 uncultured Prevotellaceae bacterium | reverse complement strand
CACAGGCAAATACGCCGGCAGTTACAAGGAGGGCAACAAGGAACTGCTCATCATTCCCGGAGCCTCGCACGTTGACCTCTACGACGATGAGGCAGGTGTCATCCCTTACGACAAGATAGAGAACTTCTTCCGGGGTGCGATGAAGTAAAAACATGGCGAAGGCCACGGTAATATGATGACGATACAAGAATTTAGAGACTATATGGCTTCGGGCAAGCCCATTGAGGGCGGCTCGGAGCCACATATGATGTTTCACAAGCTGTCGCAGGAGGCTTTGCAGATAACGGCAGAAATCAACAGCAAGTACCATACACCGGAGGAACTGCACGGGCTATTGGAACAACTATGGGGGCGCGAGGTGCCTGAGAGTGTCGGTATGTTCCCGCCGTTCCATACCGACTGCGGGAAGAACACCGTGGTGGGCGAACGCGTGTTCATCAACATGGGCTGCAAGTTCCAGGACCAGGGCGGCATCACCATCGACGAGGGAGCACTCATTGGCCATAATGTGGTGCTGGCTACGCTCAACCATCTGCTCGACCCCAGCCGCCGTGCTGGCATGACCTATGCACCCATCCATATCGGCAAGAACGTATGGATAGGAGCCAACGCAACGGTGCTGGCTGGCGTGACCATCGGCGACGGTGCCGTGGTTGCAGCAGGAGCTGTAGTGACAAAAGACGTGGAGCCGAATACGATAGTCGGGGGCGTTCCAGCCAAGGTCATCAAGAAGATTGAGCTATAAACGCTGGAGCGGCACAGCTTTCATTTCGGCTTTTTTGTTCCAGATATTGCCAAAAGACGACTCGCACATCAACGACAGCTTATTGGTTCTGCCACTTTGGGGAAAGTAATTCACTGATTGCTTAGTCGGGCGGCGGCAAGACCAGCCAATCTGCCATTGACCACAATGTCTGCCACCCCGTTGCCCCCCAGGCGATTGGCGCCATGAAGGCCTCCTGTGACCTCGCCTGCAGCAAACAAACCTGGTATGGGTGTACCGTCGGCTTTTAGCACCTGTGTTGAGGTGTTGACGCTCAGACCACCCATTGTGTGGTGGATGGCAGGTTTTACACGAACAGCATAAAACGGGGTGGTTTCCAGTGCGGCAGTCATCTCTGTGGCACTGCGGTGGAAATCATCGTCAACACCTGTTTTCTGCTGGGCGTTGTAACGGGTAATGGTCTCCACCAGATTTTCTGCGGGGATGCCTGAGAGATTGGCAAGTTCCGGTATGGTGTTGCCCTGCAAGAGCAGGTGCTGGTTGGCGTATGTCTCGATGGATGCCAACGATTTCCGCACACCTTGGTCGAAGATTAGGAAGGCTTCTTCAGACTGTTGCCTGAGGATGGCGGCAGACACCACGTCGCGCGTATCCATCTCGTTGCAGAAACGTTTGCCGGAGTGGTTGACGAGGATGGCGCCGTTGCCACGCACTGCTTCCGTGATAAGGATATGATTCACCGCTTCTGCCGTAGGGTGGATTTGGATGTTGGCCAACTGTATTGTGGCGCCGCCGAGAGGTGTCACCCAGTCGAACGCATCGCCCGTGGCGCCAGGATGATTGAGCGTGGCAAAGCCGCTGAGTGACGGTTGCAGATGCGACACCATCTCCAAGTTGGCTCCGAAGCCTCCGGTTGCGATGACGACTGCCTTTGCTTTCAATGAGTAGGTGCTTCCGTCGGCATTTTGTACTTTGACACCCGTCACCGTGCCGTTGGAAGAGAGCAGCCCAACCACCTTGTTGGATGTGCGGATTTCGATGTTCTGATGAGCCGTTGCCTCTTTGAGAACCTTCATTAGATGAGGTCCGATGGCAGTGCCGCCCTTGGGGCGGTGTGTCCGTTTCACGCTGCTGCCAGCCATGAGTCCCACGTCGCTCAAGTCGGCACCTTTTGTCGTCAGCCACGAGATGGTGGCAGGCGCATGGTCCACGAAGTTCCACACCAGTGAGGGTATGTTCTCATTCTTTCCGCCGCGCATGATGTCGTCGAAAAACAACTGTTTGCTGTCCTCTATGCCGAGCGATTTCTGCACATCCGTCTCAGCCGCATTGATGCCCCCCGTGGAGTAGTTGGTGTTTCCGCCGATGATGCCCTGTTTTTCCAGAACGATGATTTTCAAGTCGCCGGTTTCAGCGGCAGCCACAGCCGCTGAGAGCCCAGCACCTCCGGCTCCGACCACGACGATGTCGCATGAACTGTCCTTGAAGGTTTTGGCTTCGGTAATCTGCTTGCCCATGGCAACTTGAATGGCCATGTTGATGGCATCGATGACACCCGTGGAAGTCAGTGTGGCTCCGGTCACGCCGTCCACCTCTACGCTCATCAAATCCTTTTTGCCGATGGCATGGCCCAGGATGGTGTTGATGGCATCTTGGGCGAAGACCGATTCTGATTGGCTGACGACAATGGCTTGGACAATCTTCCCTTCCTCAACCACGATTTTCGCAATGATGTTTCCGCTGCGTCCCTCGCCACTTCCTGTCCATTCGCCGTCCCGCAATCCTTCAATAGTAGGCTCATGGGCATTTTCGTCATCGCTCGAACATGATGTAAATGCCACCAACCCGCTAAGAGTGAGGATGGTGGCGAACACCCATAGTCTAAGATATTTCATATGATTATTCAAATTTGTTTGGTGTTATTCATTCTGTTTTGCCACTTCATAAAAGCAGAATAGAACACACCATTATTCTTTGTTGTTCCCATGTACTCCTTGCGCCACTCTCAGACCCGCACGTTGATGTTGTTTTGCAGGCATTCGTTGTAGAGCCAGGGCCTCACTTGATATTGGCGAGATACTCCTCTTCGGGTATCTTGCTGGAGAGGATGGCATCGGCAATGGCTTTCTCCATCACCAGTGAGGCCAGCACACCAATGGTGTTGACATCCGACAGGACATCACCGTTGCTGAGGGAAATGGCATAGACGGTATCGCCATCGGCCATGGTGAACACAGGACGTATGCAGCGTGCCATGCCAGTTGAGGCGATGTGGGCTACCTTCTGCAGGTCGGCCACGCTCAGGCGTGCGTTGGTGAACACGGCTGCGATGGTCGTGTTGCCAGCTATGAGGTCGGAATATTGGTTCATGAGCACCGCCTGTTCGGCGCTTACGAAGCCCTTGCGGTCGGCGGTGGTCATGCCTGCTATCTTCACACCGTCCTGGAAAATGTCGCCCAGGGCATTGACGACGGCGGCAACCCCCACTTCCAATCGTCCAAGGCGTGCTGCAGCATAGCCTATGCCGCTCTTCTGGGCTGTGGCCATGCCGCCGGGCTTACCCACCGTGGCTCCCGTGCCGGCACCTACATTCCCGCTGAGTGGCGAGTTGCCGGCGATGGCATTCTGGCAAGCCTTATAGCCCATTTCGCGGTCGGGGCGGACGTTACCCTTGCCGTATGACAGGTCGAAGATACAGCTCTGACATACGATGGGAACCAGCCCGAAGCCCGTGTTATAGCCATGGCCATGTTCTTCCAGACAGTTCGCCACGCCGTCGGAAGCCGCCAAACCATAAGCCGAACCTCCACTGAAAACCAAGGCGTTGAGAGGCTGTGTGTTGCGCTGGGGGTCCAAAAGAGGCACCTCGCGCGATGCCGGTCCGCCACCCAGGACTACAGCCGAGGCCATGGAAGCCTTGGGAAAGAAGAACACCGTCACGCCCGTCTTGGCATCATTGTCCTGTGCGTTTCCTACGCTTACTCCCTGGAGTTGGGAGAACGGCTTGGATGCCACCAGGTTCTCCATATCCTTGTACTTATCGTCGCGGTTTGTCGTGTCGACTCCCCAAACCTCTTCTTCATCGTCCTTCGAACAAGCCGTGAATACGCATGCACCGAAAATAAGGATGGCGGCAAAGGCTACATTTATGCTCCGATTTACTTTCATTGATTACAACATCTTTTATTTTGGTTCTCTTTTGGGGTGGAGCCTATCTCAGATACTCGTCGTCTCTCACCAGCACCTTCTCAATCTTGCCAACGTACATGGTGTGGTAATCACCTTGTGGATAGGACTGACCGATGGTTTCCTGATAGATAATGCCACTTTGCTGGATTTCTGCAGCATAGACTTTCTTACAGATGAGCACCAACTTGGCCTCTTGGAAATAGACGGTGTTATCGGCATAGACAGGCGTGAGTCCAGCCTTGGCTATTTTGTCCTCGTCACGTCCTGACGTGCTGCCCAGATAGGCCATCTGCTTTTTGAACGACTTGTCCATGACACAGAGCGTGAAATAAGGCTCTTTGTCCACAAACTCCTTGGTATAACGTGACTTGCGGATATAGATGACTGCCGAAGGATCGTTGTTGCCCCACAAGCATCCCAGATGCCCCCACGAGGCTGTCATCGTGTTGCAACTGTGCTTGTCGCCAGCCGTTATCAGCATCCACTCACCCCCAATGAGGTTGAACGGATT
Organism: uncultured Prevotellaceae bacterium; assembly: GCA_946184125.1. GTDB lineage: Bacteria > Bacteroidota > Bacteroidia > Bacteroidales > Bacteroidaceae > Prevotella. Next base: position 2,490 of record CAMHEL010000231.1, on the reverse strand, counting down.
AAACTTCAATTCCTTGTAACTAATCTCTTGCATCTCAATTAGATTTACATACAACAATTTAACAATTTGATTCTGACGGCAAAAGTACTCAAAAATCTTCACTTTTTCGTGATTTTTCAAACTTATTTAAGATAAGGTGTCTATTCAGCGAACCATTTTTTCAGTCGCCTACGGCGAGAACCAACAGTCGACGTGCGTAGCGGAAGTCAAACCTTTCAAATCTTTACAAATCAAATTTCTATCGCGAATAATATAGGTGGGTTCTATTAATTATGTCGAGGCGATTTTCGGCTTTTAGTCGAGGGCAAAGTGTAAGCTGAAGAGGGAGTGTAGCGGGCTACACGACCGATGAGGCTTGACACTTTGCACCGAATAAAAGCGAAAAGCGACCGAAATGTAATGTATAGAAATGCCACCTCATAAAATTCAGAATTAATAGAACACACCTATAAATATTGGTTATAAGGCAAACAAAAAATGCAGTCACAGGACTGCATTTTTTGCTGTATGAAAATTTGTTTTTGGAACTTGTAGCCAACTGGCATGTTGTTTCCCTAAAAACTATCTACTTCTTGCACGAGCAGGCTCAGAGGCTCCTTCGTCAGTCACCTCGGTTCCAGTGTCGCCATCACCTCCTTTACCGCCCCATTCCTCGATGATAGCGTCCCACTCCTTGGCCAGTTGTTTTTGGGCGTCTGTGGGACGGACGAGTATCAGCCCCAACAGGTTGTGTTGTGGCATGTCGAGAAACAGTTTGTTGTCGGCAAAGCGGACATTTTCACCTAATGACACTTTCACTTCGCTGACGACGATGCTGATTTTTTCGTTACTATCGACGGTGTAGTCGGTCATGCTGCCGAGAGCATTTACCAACTGTCCATCCTTTAAGAAGTACTGCAAAAAGAGTCCGTGCCCGTCGTCTTGGAACTTTACCATCAGGGCATACGCATCGTATGGTACCCCATCCAGCACGCCATTGGTTTTCACTTGGTTGAACCATTCTCCGAGGACTGCTTCGGCAGGCTTCACCTTCGGGCTGGTATTATCATCGTCGGAGCAACTGGTGAGCGTCAATATCGCAGCCAGCATGCCTATCAAAATATGTATTGTCTTCATATTTATCTTCCTTTTTTGATTACCTGAGCATTGTTTGAACTTTTTCCCTTTCGGAAATTCGGACTTGCTTTCACTTCATCACGACTTTTTTGCCATTCTTGATGACGATTCCCCTGGCATCGCCATTGATGAGACGGCCGTTGAGGTCATAGACGCGCTCGGTGCCGTCGGAGTCGATGGTACGTATGCTGTCGATGTCCGTGGTGCTGTCATCCAGTTCCATGCTGATGGAGCGGGCACCAGGAGTACGGTTCTGCAACAAGTAGCAGCGGTAGGCGGGGACATAGGCGGTGCGGAATTCATCGGTGTCGGTAAGCACGGCATGCCACTTGCCGTCGCTCTGTAGCACGTAGGCTCCCAGTTCGTTGGCTTCCCTATTTCTGATAACCTTGAACGTACCTCGCAATGTGTAGTCTGTAACGCTCTGTTGGTCAGTCCATATTTTGTTGTCGGCCCTGAGTTTCGTCTGGCTTTCGGTATTGAAGTTGATGTCGCCCGTAGAGCGCACCAGATAAGGCTGTCCTGCTTCCATGATGGTCTTATCGGTCTCGGTGAACACCAGTTCATTCGACTGGAGGTTCTTCAAGCGATAGACGATAGCCCCTTCGGGAATGTCGAGCGAATAGGGCAGGCAGACGGTGTAAGGCACCTCACTTCTGGCCAGCGTACGGGTGTTCTCCACTTTTTCTGCAGAAATCCCGAAAGGCATGATGTAGTCTACGCCGTCGTAGAGGCGTATGGTCTTGGCTTTAAAGTTCGCCGTGCTGTCTCCTACGGCCACGTTCACCTCATCGGTCAGTCCGTACTGAGTAGGCACGTAGACCAGCGTACGCTCTGTGAGTCCGATGCGCTGCAGTCCTCCGTTCTTCAGGCTGTCTACCAGTTCGGGCGAATTGCACTGTTGCAAGTCGGCATATCGCAGATACTTTGCATGGCTGAAGGCCGCATTTCCAATTTCGGTTAGTGTCACCGGAATGGCAATGCGCTCCAGTTGGTTGAGTGGCTGCATGTCTTCGGTATTCAGGGCTTTGATGAACGTGTAGCGTAGTGGTGTCAGGTCGGTGATGCCCGGGTTATGCTTGAACCATCCGTCAACACTTGTGATACGCCTTAGGTCGTCGATAGTGGCGGCAGCGTGTGATGCGAAAGTGAGGAAGATGTCATCGTCGGAGAACATTCCCGTCGAGATGTTGTTGGTGCGTTGCCATGACGAGCCTACGTATGCATCATCGCGGATGTACTCCTTATACAGTGACGGACGCACATAGAAGGCGTCGAAAGTAGGATTATAATTGCTGCATAGGTTCCGCCACACGAAGTTATAGTAAACGACATAATAAATTTCTCAATAAATTTTGAAATATAAAAAATAAT
>CAMHEL010000230.1 GCA_946184125.1 uncultured Prevotellaceae bacterium | reverse complement strand
TAACCATCAGCAAGAATTGAGCGCTGAGTATGAAAACCGTGATGTCAACACCGAGAGCGTGACACGCAGCAATCTATTGGCGGAAAAACTCATTGTGAGCCATCCTTTGTGGAAAGGACAGGTGGAGGTGGGCGAGGAATACACCAACACCCGTTGGCGCAGCCAATTCGAAAACCCCGAAGGCTTTATTTCCAACAGCAACAACGAGCAGCATGAGAACAACATAGCGCCGTTTGTGGAACTGCGGCAGCAACTGGCTCTCGTCCACCTATCCGTAGGTCTGCGTTACGAGCATGTGGAATCGGAATATTTTGTGAGTGGTGTTCGCCGTGATGACCAATGCCGCACTTACGATGATTTCTTCCCTTCCATATCTGCATCTGGAAAGTTGAAGGACATACAACTTTCCGTCAGTTATTCCAAACGTTCCACACGTCCATCCTACTGGCAGCTGAGCAGCGACGTCACCTACGAGAACCGTCTCAACCAACAAACGGGAAACCCCTACCTGAAGCCCATCAAATACCACAATCTGAATGCGACAGTGATGTGGAAATGGCTCTACCTGACAACAAACTTCTCACACTGTGTCGACCCCATCCTACACACGGTGGAAAGCATGGAAGAGGACTCAAAAGTAAATCTTGTGACATACAAGAATTACGACCATGCCGACTGGCTTACCGTAACTTTGGGGGGTCAGAAGAACATCAAATTGGGGCAAGGCACTTGGACGCCACAATACAACATCACGCTCATGAAACCGTGGTTCAAGTCTATGTTCTTAGACAAACAGAAAAGTTTCAACCATCCGATGATGACATTGCAATTAGGCAACATTCTTACCTTGCCACACTACTGGCTGATTCAGGCAGACTTTAACATGAACACTCACGGCCATCAGCAGAACGCCTGGTTTGACTGCACCAATGCGATGCTCTCGCTAAGCGTCAGCAAGGACTTCTTCAAGCACCGCTTAAACGTCAAACTGACAGGCAACGACCTCTTCAATGGCGGCATCAACCGCTTCACGTTATACAGCAACCGCATGATGTTCCGCAAGATGGAAGACAACGATTCTCGCTGCGTCCAACTCTCCCTTCGCTACCGCTTCAATGTCACACCGTCGAAGTACAAAGGCACAGGAGCCGGTAATGCGGAAAAGAACAGACTGTAGGTGTGTTCTATTAATTCTGATTTTTATGAGGTGACATTTCTATACATTACATTTCGGTCGCTTTTCGCTTTTATTCGGTACAAAGTATCAAGCCTCATCGGTCGTGTAGCCCGCTACACTCCCTCACTGGCTATCGCCTACCTCTGTCGCGACTCGGCAAAGTTCAAGCAAGCTTATCTTTGCTCTCACTGCTCCAGAGGTTCAGCTTACACTTTGCCCTCGACTAAAAGTCGAAAATCGCCTCGACATAATTAATAGAACCCACCTGTAACTAAAAATGGCGCTCTGATAGCATAACTCTTTTGCCTGCTTCATCATCCCTGATAAAGAGATACATGCTACAGAGCGCCAAAGTGGGCGTTTAAAGGCCCCCAAAAAAGCTCTCGCCAATGGGCAATTCAAGAATAGTTTCGATGTGACGTCGGGACTACTCTTTGTCATAATGCTACCACCTAAATCATCCGATGAAACCTTGCACAGGGAACGGAGGTTGCTCAGCAACGCATAGAGTATCACCACCAGATGAGAATACCCATCCTGATGCTTTGTATAACGGTTCGCGACACTTTTGATGCCAAAACGTTAATTTTATGCCAGGCCATCATTTTTATCAACTGACTTATACTGGCTGTCAGGAGAAATATGTACCTTTGCTCATAGATTTGATATTTTGGTTGTAGCAAACTCGAAATCACAAATCTTGGGGGACTTGCTGAATAGTTTGTCCCCTTTTCTGACAACTTACCTAAAAAATTTTTTCGGGCACCAATAACACAATATTAATACCTAAAGAAACAACCCTCATGGCAATCAATTCTATCGCCATTTCTATTATGAGTTTGATTCCAATGACAGGTGTCTCATTGCCAAACTACGGAGAACAACTTCAAATTGGACAAACGACAGAGGAATCGGGGAAATACAAAAATCCGATTATTAATGCGTCATTGCCAGACCCTTCTGTCATCAAGGCGCAGGACGGCCTTTTTTATCTGTATGCTACAGAAAACATCCGCAACCTGCCCATCTATCGTTCTGACAATCTTGTTGACTGGGATTATGTCGGAACAGCCTTTGACGATGAGAGCCGGCCGAAATGGAATCCCAATGGAAGGATATGGACACCGGATATCAATTTCTTCGACGGACAATATGTATTACTCCAAGTCTGTCTGGGGAGGTGAGTGGACCTGCGGCATTGGGGTGGCCACAGCAGTTTCTCCTGAAGGCCCCTTCACCGACCATGGGGCGTTGTTTATCAGTGAGGATATCGGTGTGAGAAACAGCATCGACCCGTTTTTCATGGAAGACGGTGGAAAGAAATATGTCTTCTGGGGGTCGTTTCACGGTATCTACGGAATAGAACTGACTGACGACGGACTTGCTGTCAAACCTGGCTCTGCCCCCGTGCCTATAGCAGGCAACCAGATGGAGGGTTCCTACATCCACAAAAGAGGTGATTATTACTATCTTTTTGGGTCAAACGGCTCGTGCTGCGAGGGTGTCAACAGCACCTATCAGGTCGTTTACGGCCGTTCCAAGAGCCTTTTTGGCCCCTATTTGACGAAAGAGGGACAGTCTATGCTCGAAGGCCACTACAACGTGCTGCTACATGGCAATGAGATAGTGGCAGGACCAGGTCACAACGCTGAATTCATCACTGATGACAAGGGAAAGACCTGGATGCTCTATCATGGTTACCTGAAGAGTGACCCTGATGCCGGACGGCAGGTTTTCATGGACAAAGTGGAGTGGATTGACGGTTGGCCGGTGGTGGCAGGAAGCGAGCCATCATCGAATAGCAGCTCTCCATCCATAGAATGAGCATCGGTCTGTGTGACGGATAGATCATATTTTACCCAAAGACTGCGTGGTTTTTATGCAAAAACAACTCTGTACTGCATAAAATATTATAAATTTTGTGCAATAAATATTGATTATTGAAGAAAAAGGAGTAATTTAGCAAACGTAAAATCATATAACATGAAGGCTATCATTCTCAACCAGCGAAAGGAGCGTAACGATTTGATGTCACGTCCTTATCTGAAAAGGCGAAACATTTGAAATGATACGTAATAAATGGATTATCTCTTTATGATTAAAAGGATTTTTACAAAATATTGGTGGACATTTCCTGTTCTGTTGGCATTGTCAATGCTTGTATTAATTGAATTATTTACTAAAACACCGTCCATATTAGAAACAATTATTGAAATCCTACTTCTTTTAGTAATTATTGCATTATTAACTTCATGGGTGTTATTGCTTATTAACAAACAGTGGTTAAAAGTCTTTATTTCTTTTATAGCATCCGCTGTTGTAGGTTGTATTCTATGGCTTCCTCTTGTTATAAGTTCAATGTTAGGTCCTGATGGATTCGGCAAGGATCACCCCATTCCAGAAGGCCTTGAATACTGCTTGCCATTATCTTTAGAATCTAATAAGAATGAAGTTATTGATAGTCTGGACGATAAATCATATTTGCAGATTTGGAACGATTTTCAAGGTGGTTTGTATAAATATGACTTTTATTATGGCAGTTTAGGACCGGGTGAAATATTTCTCCGTTGTTACGAAGTTACAAGTAACATACCTCTTTCAGAAGACAGGCTTATTGAACAAAGTCGAGTGAAAATTTCTCCCCAAAAGCAGTTTGGGAAGGTTGTAAATAAGCAGTCATTTACTATCTATGAAGGTGACTGGAATGATTATTATGCAGCTCGTATAGAAGTATGGTTTAAAAGCACAGAAAACGATAAGGAAAGAAAACTTTTGGAAAAGGTCTATCGTGTTGAAGGTTGGATGAGATAACCAAGTAAATCCAATTTATTGAGAAATTGTTCTTGCCTCCTATTGGTCCATATTGGTATCTTCAAACGCTGATTGTATGTGGTCTCTCATACTTTATCGTATTCATGCATATCCCCATGAAGACCGTCTCAAAGACTATCAACGTGGCATAACCGTCACCCCACCTAAGGAGAACAAAGAGGACAGCTCCGACAGGAACTGTCCTCTTTGTTGTTCTACTCAATCACGTTGACTTCGTCTTCATTTGTCACGACTCGGCCAACTATGCATGCATGATGGCTCTCGCCGCTCCAAACGTTCGGAAAAGCGAGCGGCCTCTCACTTCTCTCACTCAATCGCAACCTTTCTACCATTATAAATGTACAGTCCCTTGGCCACGGGCTTGCCAGAGAGGCGCATGCCGTCGAGCGAGTACCAGCCGATGTTGTCCTCATAGCCCTTAGAGTCGGTAGAAACAGACACGATGCCCGTTGCTTCCTCGTCGCCGAAGTTCAGCGTGAAGGTGCAGACAGTGGCCTGACCCGGTTCGGATGAAGAGGAATCCACGGCAGTAAGGCCGTTCTTCAGTGCGAAGTAGGCACGGCAGGACTTCACTGTGAAATCTTCGGCGTTCGGATAGTAGAGCGTGTTGCCCTCGCTGAGGTAGAGGTTGTGCTTCTCATTGCCGTCCTCGTAGATGACCACGGGTGAGTAGGTCCTTTGGGAATGGTTCACAAATTGATGAATAGGTGAGAATAACGAGTTTCCTGGACCGTTGTTCATTGTCAAAAATGAAAGCCGGGACACTCTTTATGGAGAATGGCTCCCCGGCTATTTTTGGGGTAGATTCTCCAGATGGGTTGATGGTGAATATGTGGGCAACCACAGCGGTCAGATTTGCACGACATGGGATGACGAACCACCACTTTACCCTGATTCCGTCAAACCCGCATGGGTGGGAAGTTCCGGCGCGAGGATTCCTCCCGGCAAGTACCGGTTCAATTTGTATTATTCCACAGAGAATAACATAAAAGGAGCTGCAACGAAAATTTATGAATCCGATACTTTCAGATGGTGGAGTTCCGTACAAAACTGGCATCTATTGACATGTGAGTTTGAAACAAAACCAAAGGAGTCATTCAAACCCTCTTCAAAACAGTAAATACCATTTTAACGATTAACGGCAAATTATGAACAAGAGAGCATACATACAGGAAAACAAGGACTGGCTTATAGCAAAGTCCAAGGAAGAAGGCGTGATGGCACTGCCCAAGGGAATCTATTACAAGGTTCTGAATAAGGGTGACCAGTCAAGTGCCCAACCCACAGCACGCAGCATCGTCACGGCACACTATACGGGCAGAACCATCAACGGAAAGCAGTTTGACAGCAGTCGTGGTGGCGTGCCCCTGGCTTAACGGCTCAGCGACCTTATCGAGGGTTGGATCATCGCCATGCAGCACATGCACATCGGTGACAAATGGGAGGTTTACATCCCGGCCGAAATGGGCTATAGGAAGTTCTCCCATCCATGCATCCCAGGCGGCTCGACCCTGATATTTGAGATTGAATTGTTGGGGATAGGTTGAGATATAAGGGGACAAGAACAACGACTGCTGGATATACGGGCACTCACACACCAACATCGACACTCAGATTGGTGGCACGAAAAAATTGTGAGCAACCTGCTGGGCTAAATTTGCCAACAAGAACACTTGCATAATTGGTTCAGCCACGTCAGGGTGATTGATGTATGAAGAAAGAATTTGACTCTTGAGTTTCCACGGCATGTTTGCGAAGGACATCCTAAGCAACCAGCATTAAATCATATACTCCACCGTTTCTTCAGACAACAGGTGCCCCATGAAATAGACTATCTGTTTACGCCACCATGCCCAGTCGTGGGCTACGTCGTGTCCCCAATAGTCTATCCATGCGGGAACCTTCCTCTCGCTGAGAAGGGCATCCATTTGGCGGGTGCTCTCCAACAACTCGTCCTCCCAGGCACCCTGCCCGACACACATTACAATGCTGCGATGGCGATAGACATCCCAATAGGGATGGTCGGCGGGCATGCCGCGCAGGAAGTCGTAGGGTGAGTTGTCATAGATGAGGGGGTCGCTGTAGTTCGGGAAGAAGTAACCGGCGTAGTAGAGGCCGCTCAGGGCCAACAGCGTGTCGAAGAGGTCGGGGCGGCGGAAGAAGAAGTTCCCTGCATGGAAGCCGCCCATGCTGCACCCGGTGACGATAAAGGTCTCACTGTCGTGATGCCTGACGTCCGGGATAAGTTCATCGACGATGTAATGATACCAACGCTCATGAAGGGTGATGCGCTGGTGGTGGTCGCCCTGAATGTCCGACCATGTCTCACGGTCGATGCTGTCGACACATATCAGACGTATCTGTTCACGGTCGATAAAACCCGACAATACACCCACCATATCGAAATCCTGATAGTCGTAGAACCGACCATCCTGTGATGGGAACACCAGCACCGGATGGCCATTGGTGCCATATGTCTTGTATTCCATTTCCCGCCCGAGGGCAGCGCTGTATTTCTTGAAATAATTGATTTTCATTGTAATTTTTTGTGTACGAATGCTGCAAATTCTTTCACTTCCTCGAGGCTGTCGAGCCTCACGGTGTACATCTGTTGCCCCATGGCAGCCGCGAACAGTTCCGGCATCCTTTCGCACATCACCATGCGGTCGCCGTAACGGCTGAGCACCTCGTCATGACTATGGACGTAATCATAGATGTCGCGGCGGCTGGCGAATGCGCAGTAGTGTTGCTCGCCCATGGTGGTGCGGCTTTCGTCGAACGCCACCATGTCGGCCCATATCTTATAGACGTCGGTGGAATGGGCGTAGTTAATCATGTCGGGAGTATAACCACCGGCAGGACGCATGTTCACTTCCAAAGCCACGAAATCGCCTGCCTCGCCCAAGCCCTCGCGCCGACGGTCAAGGCGGAAGAACTCCAGA
>CAMHEL010000229.1 GCA_946184125.1 uncultured Prevotellaceae bacterium | reverse complement strand
GTGGCCGACCTGTTGACGGAGTTTTACAGCAGGTAAGAATGAAGAGGACACAGATAGGTTTTCGGCGCAAATAGTTATCTTAAGTACTTGATTTTTAAGCTTATGCCCTTTCAGGGCGAATAGTTAGCACCCGAATAAAACCCCAGGGCGTTGCCCTGGGCTGAGAGCGTGCTGGCCTTTCAGGCCGCCGTTGCTACGGAGGATATCAACATTTGACAAGCAAGATGGCGAATAGAATAGATTTGAGGTTAGTTTATTCGAAACGATTTGCTTCGAATTATAAATTGCGAAAGGAAGACATTTCGAAAGCCGGCAGGAGCTCAACTTCAGTCGAGAGGGAGGAGATGGGATGGGATGACTAAAATTATTGGAATACAATTAATTACAGAAATAATTTGTGGAAGTTACTGACCCCACCCCCAGCCCCTCCCCTACAATGGGAGGGGAGACGCTGGATTTCGCAGTTCGCCTTCGCATCTTATATCTGGAAGATATTTCTGGACGGCATTTGACAAGTAAGATGACATACAAATAAGATCGGAAGATTTGCCGCTCGAGGGAATTATTTCGCAATCAATGATATTTTTGAATGCTATCATCCAATTTTTGTTAGGTAATAGAATTATTTGTTGCTATCATCTAATTGTAATCGCTATCATCTAATTGTAATCGCTATCATCTAATTGTAATCACCTACTTTCTATTGTTTCTTGTTCTTTCTATTGTTTCTTGTTATTTCTATTATTTCTTGTTCTTTCTATTATTTCTTGTTCTTTCGGTGTTAGGCTTTACGGGTGGTTTTAAAGGTTTTTAACAGTTGTATTATTACACTTTTTTGGGCTTTCTTTTGTGTCTTCCAATAATTTTTATTTATTTTGCAAACCATAGCAACCATATAGGAAAAACAAAAGAATTCATTACATAACACCTAAAACCCTAATTCTTATGAACCCTACAGAAACAGAAAATCTCTGTGGCCTGAAGCGTGAAGCCTTCCAGACCACGATTAACGGAAAGAAGACAGATTTGTATATCCTTCGCAACAGCCTGGGCAACGAGGTGGCCATCACCAACTATGGCGGCGCGATAGTGGGCATCATGGTTCCAGACCGCGATGGAAACTATGCGAACGTCATCCAAGGCTATGACAACATCAATGACGCCATCAATGCCTCCCAGCCCTATTTGTCGACGCTCATCGGCCGATTTGGCAACCGCATCTGCCGTGGAAAGTTCCGTCTTCGCGGCAAGGACTACCAGCTCGCCATCAACAACGGTGTCAACGCACTCCATGGCGGCCCGAAAGGTTTCCACGCCCGTGTTTGGGACGCAGTTCAGATGAACGAGCAGTCTCTTGTTCTCGAACTCATCTCCGCCTATGGCGAGGAAGGCTACACCGGTGAAGTGAAAGTGACAGTGGTCTATACCTGGACCAACGAGAACGAGCTGATGATAGAATACCTTGCCACGACGAACAAGATGACGATCATCAATCTGACGAACCACGGTTTCTTCAGCCTCGCCGGCATTGCCGACCCGACGCCAACCATCGAGGACCTGGAGTGCGAGATCAACGCCGACTACTATCTCCCCATCGACGAGACCTCTATTCCCACTGGTGAAATCCGCTTTGTGAAGGACACGCCGTTTGATTTCCGCACCCCGAAGCCCGTCGGCCGTGACATCGACGCCGACAACGAGCAAATCCGCAACGGTTCTGGCTACGACCACTGCTATGTGCTGAACAAGCGTGAGGAGGGCGAGCTCAGTTTTGCTGCCCGCATCTACGAGCCGAAGAGCGGCCGCACGATGGACGTCTACACCACCGAGCCCGGTGTTCAAGTCTACACCGACAACTTCGGCCAGGGTGAGAAGGGTCAGAATGGCGCCACCTTCCCCCGTCGCAGCGCCATCTGTTTCGAGGCCCAGCACTTCCCCGACACCCCGAACCACCCCTATTTCCCCTCCGTGGTACTTAAGCCCGGCCGCCGCTACAAGCAGAAGACCATCTACCAGTTTGGCGTAAGGAAATAAGAAACAACCATCATTAGCAGGCGATGGGATAACCATCGCCTGCAACATCCATTAACAATCTTCAAATCTTAAAAGACAACATGAGCCAAGAAAAGAAAAATAACATTGTTGCCATCGTCACCATGTGTTTCATCTTTGCGATGATAAGTTTTGTGACGAACATGGGTGCACCCTTTGGCAACATCTGGGGATACACTTATCCTTTCGCCAAGGCATGGGGCAACCTGATGAACTTTGCAGCCTATCTGTTCATGGGTATACCTGCCGGCAAGATGCTTATCAAGTATGGTTACAAGAAGACAGCCCTCATCGCCCTTGTCGTGGGAATTGTGGGTCTTGCCCTTCAGTATCTGTCCAGCATAGCAGGAGCAGGTACTTTCGTGTTCAAATACGACGGCATACCTGTCGCCCTCAACCTGATTATCTATCTTCTGGGTGCATTCATCTGCGGTTTCTGCGTCTGCATGCTGAACACCGTTGTCAACCCGATGCTCAACATCCTTGGCGGCGGCGGCAACAGAGGCAACCAGTTCATCCAGATTGGTGGCACCATGAACTCTCTCACCGCCACCCTCACCCCGCTTCTGACAGGTCTTCTTGTTGGCACAGTGACAGAGAAAACCAACATGGGCGAGGTAGCACCTCTTCTTTTCATCGGAATGGCCGTCTTTGCCATCTCTTTCTTCATCATCAGCCGTGTTGACATTCCCGAGCCCACCCTTGGCAAGGAGAAACCTCAATACGAGCACAGTCCCATTGCTTTCCGTCACTGTCTTTTGGGCGTGATAGCGATATTCTTCTATGTGGGTATCGAAATTGGCATCCCCATGGAGCTCAACTTCTACATCACCAACCTTGGCTTCGAAGGTTCGGCAGCCATAGGTGGAACCCTTGCTGCCAGCTATTGGCTGATGATGCTTGTGGGACGCGCCAGTTCCAGTCTTCTTTCCGGCAAGATATCCACCAAGCTTCAGTTGACAGTTGTCTCCTCCGTAGCCATCATCCTCCTTCTCATCGCCATTTTCCTGCCCGAGTCCTCCACTTTCACCATCAGTGGCCATGATGTTCCTGTGAAGACATTGTTCATCGCAGCCTGTGGTCTCTGCACCTCCATCATGTGGGGCGGCATTTTCAACTTGTCTGTCGAAGGACTGGGCAAATACACCGAGGCAGCCTCTGGCATCTTCATGACCATGGTCGTTGGTGGTGGCATCATGCCTCTCATCCAAGAGAGTATAGCAAAGAGCTCCGGCCCCATCGCCAGCTACTGGCTCGTCATCGCCATGCTGGCTTACATTCTTTACTATGCCCTCATCGGGTGCAAGAATGTAAACAAGGATATTCCTGTATAGAGTTGAGAGTCGAGAGTTGAGGGTTGTGATTACTTTAGGTGTGTTCTATTAATTAAAAAATTCTCTATGAATTATCTTTGCTTGCTTTTGCCTCTTTCCGGCATCTTCCCTTCCAAGTCCTTGGAACGTAGCCCGCTACGCCCCTTCGGCCTTGAAAGTAAATCTGCTCGAAAATAGTCTAAAAGCAATGCAAAGCTAATTTATAGAACCCACCTTAAATAAATCATATTTGGTAAATCATATCACAACTCTCAACTCTCAAACCCTGAAATCTCAAACCTCAAGATTCAAAAATATATATAGAAACATCAAACTTCAAACCTCAAACCAATAGATAATCATGGACATTGAATTTGTAAGAAGTCGCTTTATCAAGCATTTTGACGGCCAGACCGGCCATATCTATCATTCTCCGGGCCGTATCAACCTCATTGGCGAGCACACCGACTACAACGGTGGTTTCGTATTCCCTGGTGCCGTTGACTGCGGCATTATGGCAGAGATGCGCCCCAACGGTACCGAGAGCACCATCCGTGCCTATTCCATCGACCTGAAAGACCGTGTGGACTTTGACTTCCACGATGGTGAGGGTCCCCGTGCCACCTGGGCACGTTTCATCTACGGCATGGCCCTTGAGATGGAAGCCCTTGGCGTACCAGTGAAAGGTTTCAACATCGCCTTTGCCGGTGATGTACCCCTTGGAGCCGGCATGTCGTCGTCAGCCGCCATGGAGAGTTGCTTCGGCTGCGGTCTCAACGACCTCTTCGGCGAGAACAAAGTGTCGAAATGGGACATCGCCCTTGCCGGCCAGGCCACTGAGCACAAATACATCGGTGTCAACTGCGGCATCATGGACCAGTTTGCCAGCGTCTTCGGCAAGGCCGGTCAGCTCATGCGTCTCGACTGCCGTTCCCGCGAATTCGAGTACTTCCCCTTCAACCCGAAAGGTTACAAGCTGGTGCTTCTCAACTCCTGTGTGAAGCATGAGTTGGTGGGTTCTCCCTACAACGACCGCCGCAACTCCTGCGAGAACGTTGTCCGCCACATTGCAGCCAAGCACCCCGAGGGCAAGTTCGAGACCCTTCGCGACTGCACCTGGGAGCAGCTTGAAGAAGTTCGCGCCGAGGTAGGCGAGGAAGACTACTCCCGCGCCCACTTCGTTCTCGGCGAGAAAGACCGCGTGCTTGCCGTATGCGACGCACTCGTTGCAGGCGACTACGAGACCGTAGGCAAGAAGATGTATGAGACCCACTATGGCCTGAGCAAGGAGTATGAGGTGAGCTGCGAGGAGCTTGACTTCCTCAACGACGTTGCCAAGGAGAACGGCGTCACTGGCAGCCGCATCATGGGCGGTGGCTTCGGAGGATGCACCATCAACCTCGTCAAGGACGAGCTCTACGATGCCTTCATCGCAGATGCCAAGAAGAAGTATGCCGAGAAATTCGGCAAGGAGCTCAAAGTCATTGACGTGGTCATCGGCGACGGCTCGAGAAAAATCTGCTAATAAGCGACATCAGACATCGGCGGGACGGCTTCCACACGAGAAGTCCTCTCGCCGATTTTTGCTTTTCGCCATTTCCCTTCCAACACTCTTTCGCTTTTTCAAGACCCGAAAAACACCCTAAAAACACCCTAAAAACACCCCAAAAACACCCCAAAAAGGCTTTGGAAACCCCCAAAAGTGTAAAAAAGACACTTTTATGTTATAAAACATAAGAAAAATCATTGTCGTTTCAAAAAATAATTGTATTTTTACACCCAAAATAGCATAATCACTATCAAACACATCATTATGAAAAACTTGAAAGGACTAATTTATGGTGCTGGAGCAGCACTTCTGATGCTCTCCGCATGTACCACTGGCAATGAAGCCACCCTGACCATGTCGAAGCTCGACCCCGCCAAATTCGACACCCTCATCAACGAGAAGCCCGTGAAGCTCTACGTGCTCAAGAACGAAAACGGCATGGAAGCCTGCATCACCAACTACGGTGCGCGTGTGGTGTCGCTTGTAGTGCCCGACAAGGACGGCAACCCCACCGACGTTGTCCTGGGCTATGACAACATCGCCCAGTACGCCGACACACTCAACAGCCCCAGTGACTACGGCTCATCCGTCGGCCGCTATGCCAACCGTATCAATGATGGCAAGATCACCATCAATGACACTGTCTATCAACTTCGCCAGAACGATACCGGAAACGGTGCCAAGCACAGTCTCCACGGCGGTGGCAACACCGGTTGGATGAACCAGGTGTACGACGCTGAGCAGGTGGATGCCTCCACTCTGAAACTCACTCTGGTCGCTCCTGACGGAGAAAACGGCTTCCCTGGCACTGTGACCGCCACAACCACCTACAAACTGACTGCCGACAATACGCTCGACATCACCTTTGAGGCTACCACCGACAAGGAGACCATCATCAACATGACCAACCACAACTACTATAACCTGAATGGTGACTTCGCCAATGAGGGTCTCGACCAGGTGCTCTACATCAATGCCGACAACTTCACCCCCTCGGACGCCACCTACATGACCACAGGCGAGATAGCCCCTGTTGAAGGCACTCCGATGGACTTCCGCGAGCCCGCCGCCATTGGCGAGAAGATGGACACCTCGTACGTCTACATCAAGAATGCCACAGGCTACGACCACAACTGGTGTCTGAACACGTTCAAGGACGGCAAGGGCGACGACACCGTAGCCTGCGCATCGCTCTACTCCCCCAAGACCGGAATCTACATGGAGATGTTCACCAACGAGCCCGGCGTGCAGGTCTATACCGGCAATTTCCAGGGCAACGGTGTTCCCGGCAAGTTTGGTGTTCTCTATCCCAAGCACGTCAGCGTCTGCCTCGAGAGCCAGAAATATCCCGACTCCCCCAACAAGAAGGACTGGGTGCAGCCCACGTTGAAGCCCGGCGAGAAGTATTACAGCCACGCTGCGTATAAGTTCTCTGTGAAATAAGCAAATACCTACTTAAATACTTAATCCATAAAAAGAAAGACAAGAAACAATGAACTGGACCTCGAATGAATTTCAGTGGCTCGACTGGGTGGTGCTTGCCATCGGTGTGTTAGCCATCGTGTGGGCAGTGTACCGCGCAATCAAGAAAGACAAGGAGAAGATGAAGGGCGCCGACTCCCAGGACTACCTGTTCGGCAAGGGCGAGCCTTGGTACGTGATAGGTGCCGCCATATTCGCCGCCAACATCGGCTCTGAGCACCTTGTCGGTCTCGCCGGAACCGGCGCTAAAGACGGTGTGGGTATGGCCCACTGGGAGATGCAGGGCTGGATGATTCTCATCCTCGGCTGGTTGTTCGTCCCCTTCTATCAGCTTCTCAACAACAAGATGGGCAAGATCATCACGATGCCCGACTTCCTCAAGTTCCGCTACACCCAGCGCACCGGCTCATGGCTGAGCATCATCACGCTGATAGCCTATGTGCTGACCAAAGTGAGCGTCACGGCTTTCACTGGCGGTATTTTCTTTGAGTACCTGCTTGGTCTTCCCTTCTGGTATGGCGCCATCGGTCTGATAGCCATCACGGCAGTCTTCACCGTCTTCGGCGGCATGAAGGGTGTGATGACGCTTTCTGCCATCCAGACCCCCATCCTCATCATCGGTT
>CAMHEL010000228.1 GCA_946184125.1 uncultured Prevotellaceae bacterium | reverse complement strand
GGCCCGAAGGGCCAACCTGCTCTCAGCCCAGGGCAACGCCCTGGGTTTTAATTCGCAGGCCAATTTTCCGCCCTGAAAGGGCATAAGCTTTAATATCAAGTATTTACGCCCTCAAAATATATTGTCCCCGTGTCCTTCAAACATATGTCTAAACTCCCAAACTCCTAAACTCCCAAACTCCCCAAAAATCATCTCACTTCGATGTTCATTTGCGCTTCATCGAGCAAGGGTGACTCGGCGTGCACTGTGATGTTGCCCCTGTCGCCCGTGGCTTCAATGTAAGCGAGGAGACGTCCTCGCACGGCGCGTTGCCGCCAGTCGCGCAGGTTGCTGGTGTCGCTCATATCGCCTCCCTCGAGGCCGAGGAGCCGTCCGGCACCCCCCACACGCACGGAAATCTCGTTGTCGGCAAGGTTCACGGGGCGGCCCTCGCTGTCGGTCACTTCGATGATGACGTGTGCCACACGGCCACGGCCCGTCAGCACGGTCTTGTCGCTCGAAAGCCTGAGTGCGGCTGGCCTGCCGCTGGTCTCTATCTGATAGGTGGCCATGGCTTGCCCGTTGTCGAGGGCTTCGGCACGCAGGATGCCGCTCTTGTAGGGGATGTCCCACCAGATGAGGCCGGTGGCCTCGTCTTTCGCCTTGGGTGCGCCTACCACCTCGCCATTGAGCAGCAGACGGGCCTGTGGTTGGTTGGTGGCACATACCACTCGGATGTTCTGACCATCACGGTAGTTCCATGTGTCATTGGCATAGAACGACACCTGTGGGTTGCGCTGCCGTCCGTTTCGTCCACGTCCGTTTCGCATCATGAGAGGGTAGGTGCCGATGTAGCACACTGGCTTGTCGCTCCACAGCGAGGCACGCCACCAACCGCTGGGTTTGCACTCACCCTTGAGGTCGAGGAGGCCTGCTGAGGAGCCGCGGGCGGGCCATGCTCCGCTCTCGCCGAGATAGTCGATGCCGGTCCATAAAAACTGCCCGAAGATGAAGTCACGGTCGGCAACGGCCTTCCATGCCTCGTAGTCATGGCGGTTCTCCGAACCATAGATGACACGTTTGGGATAGGTGCGGTGGTCTTCGTCGTAGCGGCTCTCGGTATAGTTGTAGCCCACCACATCGACGGCTTGCGGATAGGTGGTCTCGTTCGACATCACCACGCCGGCGAGGGCTCCTGTCGTGGGACGGCTCTTATCCACCTGCCGCACCACCTTTGTGAGGCGCTCTGCGATGCGGCCGATACGCTCCGCCTCGGGCTGACCGGGCTTGTAGCCGCCATACATAGGCTGTGTGATGCTGCTGCCGTCGAGCACAGGGTGGGTGTAGGGGTCGTTGGGGTAGTCCACCTCATTGCCTATCGACCAGAGGAAGACGCAGGGGTGGTTGCGGTCGCGGCGAACCATATCGGCAACGTCGCGCTCTATCCATTCTTCGAAGAAGTCGTAGGAGCCTTCGAAGCCAGGCGTGCCGCGGTTCCATCCCTCAAGCCATTTGCGCTTGGGGAATTCCCATTCGTCGCTCGCCTCGTCCATCACCAGAAGGCCCAAGGAGTCGCAGAGGTCATACACCACCGGGGCCTGGGGATTGTGGCTCATGCGGATGGCGTTGACGCCGATGGCCTGCAGGTTGCGCAACCTACGCTCCCACACATCGCGTGGCACCACGGCACCCAAGACGCCGGCATCGTGGTGGAGGCAGACGCCTTTCACCTTCATGCTGCGGCCGTTGAGCAGGAAACCACGGTTGGGGTCGAACTGCAGGGTGCGAAGCCCCATGCGCATGGTGCTGCTGTCGAGGGGAGTGCCAGCGGCATCGATGAGCCGTGTCTGCACGGTATAGAGATAACCCTTGCCCACATCCCACGACTGGGGCTTGGAGATTTTCAGCTGCATGGTGCGCTGCTCGGAAGGTCCTATCTGCATCTGCTGCTCGGCTACTTTCTGCAGGGAGGCATCGAGGATGGTCACGACGGCTTTCAGCTGCGATGGGGCGTTACCGTAGCCTTTCGCTGTGGTGGTGGCGACATCCACCTCTACGGTTGCCGTTCCGCGGCTCATCTGCTTGAGACGCCATGCGCTGCCCCATTGGGCAAGATGGACGGGACCGGAGGTGATGAGCCATACGGGGCGGTAGATGCCACTCCCTGTGTACCACCGTGAATCGGCCTGGCGCGAGTGGTCGACGCGTACGGCGAGGACGTTGTCGCCCGTAAGGTTGAGGTAGGGTGTCAGGTCGTAGAGTACTGAGGCGTAACCATTGGGGCGCATCCCTAAAAGGTGGCCGTTGAGGTAGACCTCGGCACGGTTGTAGATGCCCTCGAAATAGACGAACCACTGCCGGTCGCTGCCCATGGAATGGCTCGGAGCAGCCTCGCTGAGTTTGAAATGCTTGCGGTACCAGCCGATGCCGCCAGGGAGATAACCGGTGCAGGAGAAGAGGGTGGGCGACATGGGTTGCTCCACCGACCAATCGTGGGGCAACTGAAGACGGCGCCATGACGAGTCGTCAAAACTGGGCTGCCGCACGGCTGTCATCGCCGTGCTGTCGCTCGAGGGGTGCCACGCACGGCCCTCAAGGGCGAAGCGCCAGTCATCCATAAGGGGGATGGCATCGCCAAACGACACCTGGGCGCTGATGTTTGCTGCCATGGCAAATGCAGCAAAGCAGGCAAGTATCCTATAAAGTGCTCTCATCTTTCTTGGAATATTAAATGGGTTCTTGATTTACGTTTTATCATCAATAAAAAAGGCAGCTATGGAAAAACCATAGCTGCCTTTTCGTTGGTCAATTGCCTGTAAGTATGAAGCGTACAATAAGCATCACATCGCTGACATCGATGGATTGGTCGCCGTTCATGTCGGCATTGGCGGTGTTGATGGGCGTGTTGGAGGTGCCAATGATATGTCCCACCACCAACATGACATCGGTGATGTTGACATCGCCATCGTTGTTGACATCGCCAAGTTTGCCCACTGATGTGTCTTCAAACGAGAAGAAGGCCTGGGTAAAGTACCTGAAGTCGTAGTTGACTTGCTTACGGTAGTACATCTGGAAGCAATATTCGGTGTCGGGCAACAGGTCGGGGATTTCTATGACGATGTCCTTGGTCTCACCAGCCTTGATGAGGGTGATAGGCGACGTGGCCTCTGTGACATAGTCGTAATTGGGGCCGGCGAAGAGATAGCCAAAGATGTAGTCATGGAAGTCGTAAGAGGTGCCGTTCTTCAACGTAAAGGTAACTTTTGACGTGCGGCCGGCATCGACTTTCACATCCTCTTTCGTCAGGCTGATTTGGTAGTCGGGGACGGCTTGGATAGTGACAGTGGCGGTGCCGACGACATTGGTGCCTCCCTGGTCGGTGCATATCCAGATGAAGTAATTGCCTGCGCTTTGGGGCGAGAAGTAGAAGGTGACGTCCTCTGTCTTACCAGCCTCGATGGCTGTCGATGTTGCGTAGAGGGAACTGCCTTTGTTCGACGAAGACGTGCTGGCAAAGAGGTAGAGTGGCTGGTCGTATTCGCCTGCTTTGCTCTTGATGGTGACCACAACGGGCTGCACAGCTGTGGCAATCTTGTTGCCGGTGAACTGGAAGTTGAGGGCCTCCAGGCTGTTCTGGATGTTGACAGTGGTCTGGGCAATCACATTGTTGCCTTCCATGTCCGTGGAAAGACTGAGATAGTACAGGCCGGCTTCACTGGGCGTGAAGGAAATCGTACGCTCCTTGGTGTTGCCGCTCTTGATTTTGATGCTTGTGCTGTTCCTGTAACTTCCCTTGTCGGAAGCCGAGGTGCTGACAAAGAGGTAGAGTGAACCGTCGAAATTATCGCTCATGTTGGTGACCTTGAATGCGACCTTCTGCGACATTCCGGGTTGGTGCGAACTGATGCAGCTGAAGTCATCGATTTTCAGGTTCACTACAGGATGCTGCACCACGGTGGTCTGTCCGTTGGCTACGGTAGCCTCATACCACAGGGAGGCGGGGCGGCAGCGTTGCCACTGCGTATCGTCTGCTCCGATGCTGATGAACACCAGGCTGTGTTTGCCCTCAGGCAGGTCGAGGGTGGAGGCATCGAATGAGAGGGTTGACGACCAGGTGGAGCCAGAAGAGAGCTCCCAGTTCTTGTAATACTCATAGCTGGTGTCGAGCACTGTGATGGTGCCGTTGGCATTCAGTTCGCCAACACCGAAGCCAAGAGAGGCTGCGCTGGCATTGTCGTTCCTCAGCTTGGCACTCATGACGGTACCGTCAAGAGAGGGATAGACGGCGGTTGCCACGATGCCTTCAATGGTCTCTTCCTCCCAAGTGTCGTTGTCGCTGCTGTCCTGAGGACCCTGGCCGGTATTGGGTTGGATGCCAATGAATGCATCGATATTCAGAACGTAGCCATTGTTCACTGTGCCGTCGGAATAGACTCTGTTTCCACCATAGGGGTTGGTGGCATGGAGCTTGAAATAGCCGTTGTATTTGCCGCCCCAGCCCCAGTTGAAATGATAAAGACCAGCACCGTTGTAGCCGTCGCAGAGGAAGGCGTGACCGCCATTACTGCTGTCGCCGCTGATAATCACGGGGCGGCGGGCTTTGAGTTCACCGTAGATGAGGGCGTCCCAGCCGGCGATGGTGTAATTGCTGCGCCTCACCCACTTAAAGGTGTTGGCGTCGTAATCGAAAAGTTCACTCATGGCCAGCCCCAAGGTGTAGGGACTGGCACTGGAGCCGTTAAGGCCATAACTCATATGGGCTGCGTAACCACAGTACTGCATGAGTTGCGAGACGGCTTTCTCGCTCTGCGTACTCGTGTCGCTTACTGAATAAATTTCCTTCATCGATGCCCAGTCAAAGGTGATGGCGGGGAGGGTGGGGAGGGTGCCCACGTTATCGTTGCTCTTGTAACCGGGGACGGGCTTGGTGGCGTTTTTGGGGTATTTATAGTAATACATGATTTGAGCACCTGCGGTGGCGACACAGCCGGTCACACAGTGCATCTTGTTGATGGTGGGCGTCAGGGTGTTGTAGATACGGCCATTCGGAGTGCTTTCACCTTGGTTCCATTTGGTCTTGATGAGAGGGCTGATGGCACTGTGGGTAGCCACACGCTGAGGGGCGGAGGCTGCTGTCGAAGGACCGTCTTGTGGAAGGGACTTGATTTCGAGGGCGGTGAGCTCGAGCCAAAACCGTAAGTTCTCGGGCAGGGTGGCCTCGTCGTAATGGCCCTCCTCGGTGTATCCGAGCACGGCCTCGGAACGGTCGTCGCCGGCGATGACTACAAATCCGTTGTCGCCTGAGGTGTTGAATACATACAGGGGCTGGGCATCGTTGGATGCGATGCCGGGGGCCCGACGTGGCTCTCCAGCCACTTGCAGACCACGGGTGCTGAGGAATGCTTGTGCCTGAGCCCGCGCTTGCTGCTTGTCCACCGGACCTGCGATGGCCGACATGGCCACCATGAGCAGGAGAAGGATAATGGATGGTTTTCTCATGACAGTAGTTGTTATTGTTGTGTTGATGTTTGTTCAAGACCGTGCCTCAATACGAAAAAAAGGCTTATCCTTGCAAAGATAAGCCTTTTTGGTGAGACGTGCAAATTATTTGCCATTAAACTCCCAAACTCCCTCGATTAGGCCATAGACCATAGAATTTAGTCGAAGCCATAGACTATAGAATTTAGCGGAAGCCATAGACTATAGAATTTAGTCGAAGCCAGCGGTCAGATTTTCAGAACTATTGTCTAAACTCCTAAACTCCCAAACTCCCAAACTCCTAAATCTTCACCATCTCCTCCTGTCGCTGTTGCCCCATTTTTTGTCGTAGCGTCCCTCGGTATCGACTTTTCCGCCGAACATATTGAGGCGGTATCTGACGTGGAGCATGGCATAGGAGTTGATGCTGTTGAAGCGTGTGTCGCTCCTGCCTGTGGCGTTCACCCACCGTTCGTAGTTGCTTTGCTGCCCGAGGAGGTCGTAGAAGTTGAGCGCGACGACAAGTGTCTTGCTCTTGAGGAAAGACTTCGACACCTGCCCGTTCCAAATCAGTTCGTTGGTGTTCGACGACGGGTCGTTGTAGCCTCTCCGGCTGCGCTCGTGAAGGTTGGTGCTGATCTCGAGACCGTAGGGGAGGCGGAGCATCATCTGCCCACCATAGCTGAACTGCCAGGTGTCGAGGTTGGCACTCGGCTGCAGTTCGTTGCGAGAATGCTGGTAATTGACGCTGCCGTCGAGGGTCACCTCAAGCCAGTCGTTGCGGAAACTGAAGTTGAGCCGCTCGTTGATGTTGGTGGTTCGTGTGGTGTTCTTCGCTGCATCGGCCTGACGCTGTGCCACATAGCTCACATAGTTGTTGTAGCGAAGGCGGGTGTCGGTGCCGATGTTCCAGTGGGCGGCGGAGTCGATGGCGGTGTTGAAGTTGAAACCGCCGTCGGCATTCCAGTTGCCGTTGATGTTCTCCGGGCGGGAGATGTTGCCGCCGGTCTCCGCGTTGTAGCGCACCAGGTTGGAGATGCTGTTGCGTGTGTGGCGGTAGTTGGCATAAACCACGATGGAGCGCTTGTGCTTGACGATGTAGTTGTTGTAATACACGTTGAGGGAGTTGGTGAACTGCGGTTTCAGTCCAGGGTTGCCCTGCGTGATGTAGAGGGGATTGGAGTCGTCAGTGATGTCGAGCAGCTGGGTGATGTCGGGCTGGCGTGTGTCGCCCCGGTAGTGGAGCCAGATGTTGCTCTGCTCGCTGAATTTGTAGTGGAAGTCGACGGTGGGGGTGAGGTTGAGCACGTTGCGGACGGTGTCGACATAGATGCCGCGGTAGTCTTGGATGAAATTGGAATGCTGCGGCTGCACCAGGAAGCCCACGTTGTAGTCATACTCCTCCTGCCAGTGGCGCAGCATCAGGCGCATATTGTGCGTGTAGTTGTCGTATTTGGAGTAGCGGCTGAGCGAGCGGTCGAGGTAATTGTCAAGGGTGCTCTCCACGGGCGTGAGCCACGTGTCCCAGTCACGGTAGTGGGGGATGATGCCTTCGAATATGTTCTGTTTGAGGTGGCTGAA
>CAMHEL010000227.1 GCA_946184125.1 uncultured Prevotellaceae bacterium | reverse complement strand
GTAATGTATAGAAATGCCACCTCATAAAATTCAGAATTAATAGAACACACCATAAACTATTAGTCAAAGTCTATTATGAAGAAGCTTGCTTTGTTGATAATGGGATTATTCATGCTAACGACATCCATCGAAACGAAAGCTGAAGTAGATCCTAATTTCCACATCTACATTTGTTTCGGACAGTCGAACATGGAGGGCAATGCCCAGTGGGGGGCTCAGGATGTGGGAAACGTGGACGCCCGTTTCCAGATGCTCGCCACTTGCAACTTCAATAGTCCGAAACGTACCCTCGGCAACTGGTACACTGCATCGTGCCCTATCGTCAGTCCTGATGGAAAGTTAGGTCCGACGGACTATTTTGGACGTAAGATGGTCGCCCACCTGCCCGACCACAAGATAGGGGTCATCGCTGTGGCCATGGGCGGCAGCCCAATAGAGATGTTCGACAAAGACAAGTATCAGCAGAAACTCAAGGATAACCCCAATGAATGGTGGGCTTCGTTGGCCAAGCGCCATTATGGAGGCAACCCCTATGGACGTATCATCGAGATGGCGAAGAAAGCCATGGAGGTGGGCGTCATTAAGGGCATACTGCTCCACCAGGGCTGCTCGAACTGTAATGACCCCAATTGGCCGAACATGGTCAAAAAGATTTATAACGATATGTCGGCATACAGGGCAGTCAAATCGGACAGGACATCCCCAAGGGCGCTGTATGGAACATCCAGTATGTCGAGGGAAAGGGCTTCACATTGAAGAATGTCGGCACAGGCAAGTATCTGAAGACCAACGATACTGCCAAGTACGACGACCCCACTTATTTTTCCTTCTGCTCCTTGAAGGATGCCACCTCGGGTGTAAGTGAAAAGGGGATAGTGGATAAGGGGGAGTTGTCTTCCCGCTCAGGATGGTATACGCTTGATGGGCGAAAACTGTATGAGAAACCCGCCCGGCGTGGGCTGTATATCGCCAAGGGCAAGAAGGTCGTGATAAAATGAGTGCAGCGACAGTGACACACCATACAACCTATATATTAAGAATAATTAATTTTTACATAAAACGATGCAAAGAATAATCACACTCAGTCTTTTTCTGGTGGCTTTGTTGCTGCCATCGGCATCTTTTGCCCAGCTATCGACCAATCCCAACAAATATCTGGGCAACATCACCACCAGCGGAAATGTCGACGCTGGCGGAGGTGTCCCTGCCTATTATAAACTGTGGAACCAGATTACTTGTGAGAACGAGTCGAAATGGAGTTCTGTCGAAGGCAACAGGGGCAACTTCAACTGGGGATGCGACAGGGCTTTCAACTATGCCAAGCAGCATGGCTTCACCTATAAGTTCCATGCACTGGTTTGGGGCGCCCAGTATCCCAACTGGTTGCCCAACCTGTCGCCTAAGGAGCGATTTGCTGCTATGACCAACTGGTTCAACAAGGTGAAGGCGAAGTACAACACCCTGCCTATGATTGACGTGGTGAACGAGGCGGTCGGAAGGCACCAGGATGGAAACCCCATGATGAAGGAAACACTGGGCGGGGGTGGAAAAACAGGATACGACTGGCTCATCAAGGCTTTTGATATGGCTTATCAGCGGTGGCCCGATGCCATTCTCATTTACAATGACTATAACTCATTGCGCTGGGATGTCGATGCCTATATTACTTTGGTGCAGACCTTACGCGATGCCGGCGCGCCTATCGATGCCTACGGCAACCAGTCGCACGAACTGGGCGATATCAGCACGACTGAGTTGAGCAATGTGATGAAAAAACAGCAAGATGCACTGAAAATGCCTATGTTCATCACCGAATTGGACATCGACAAGTCGTCCGACGAACAGCAGAAGGCTCAGTACCAGAAAATATTCCCCTTGATGTGGGAGGCGCCTTATTGCGCCGGTGTCACACTTTGGGGGTATGTCTATGGACGGACTTGGGTCAACAGTTCCGGCCTTTACAAGAATGGCGCGGAACGCCCTGCCATGACCTGGCTGAAGGAATACATGGCCACCGATGCCGCCAAGAATGCGGTGGGACCCCTGCCGGGCACGAAGAAAGAGGCTTCTATTTATATCCGCCCGGCGGCGCTGAAGGTCGTCAGGGGCGATGTGCTCCCCATCAAGGTGAATGCCCGTCTGGCTACCAAGACCATCGAGAAAGTGGAACTGTATGTGGGAAACGACCTCATTGCCACCATGACTGAGGCTCCTTATCTGACAGAGTATGAGGTGCCTTCGGGCGCTACCTCGGGGTGGAAGAACACCAGGGCGGTGGTTACTGCTACCGATGGCTCCACCTACGAGCGTTACGGCCGCTTCAGCGTGGTGAGCGGCACCACGAAGCGCGCACCCTATGAAGAGGTTCCGGTCTTGCCCTGCACGATTAAAATCGAGGAATACGACAGGGGTGTGTCGGGCATCACATTCAACAACGCCTCGCGAAACACCACTTCGCCAACGAAAACCGACCAATGGATGGAGTATACTGTCGATGTCAAGGAGGACGGACTCTACTCGTTCGATGCTACAGTGGCCGCGTCTAAGGCTGATGGCAGGTTCCACCTGGCTGAATATGGACTCGACAGTCTGTCATATCTCACTGAATTCGTTGAGGTTCCCAAAACGGGGGGCTCAAATGTCTGGAAAACGTTGCACGGCAACATGGTGACCGAACTGAAGGCCGGACGCCATGTGTTCACCTTGCTCGTCGACCAGGGTGGATTCTTAATCAAGGATATCTCATTCACCCGCTATGAGGAAGGCGACGGCTCCTGTCTCGTCAAAGCATTTAGCGGCTCTTATGGGGTAGGCGACAATATCGTTGTCTCGGCCAAGGCTACAACGAAAACAAGCACCATCAGCGAAGTGAGGTTCTATGCCGACAATCTGTTGATTGGCACTGCCACCGAGTCGCCTTACGAGTGCATCTTCACACCCACCGAGAAACGCACATATTCCATCATGGCTATCGCCGTGAACGAAGAGGGTAAGGTGAAACAATCGGGGGTGCGCACTCTCACGGTCACCAGCGACACGCCGTTAGACATCCAAACGGTGGTCAGCGAAGAGACCAGCACTCCGGCATATAACCTCATGGGTGTTCCTGTAGGTGACGGCTACCGTGGCATCGTCATCAAGAACGGCAAGAAATACGTGGTCAAGTAAGTACGCCAAAATCTATAAGCTGGTGTTCATAATCCGTTCCGGGCTTTTGCTCAACGATTTGAACACCTGCTTTGTCCTTAACGGATAATAATGGCTAACCATCAGAGTTTCAATAAAAAGGACATGCTCCCGGTTGGGACTGTCTTGAAGGGCACATACCGTATTGAGAGGTATCTGTCCTCTGGTGGTTTTGGCAATACCTACGTGGCGGTCCACATAGGCTTTCATAAGATTGTCGCCGTCAAGGAATTTTTCATGAAGGGTGTCACTCACCGGGAAACAGACGGAGTGACAGTCGAAATCAGCAACAACGAAAACAGGGCCGTTTTCGGCGAGCAGCTGAGAAAATTCAGGAAGGAGGCTCTGCGTCTTTGGAAACTGAATAACAGGCATATCGTCTCTGTCCATGGCCTTTTCGATGCGAACGGCACGGCATACTATGTGATGGATTATATAGGCGGTGAGAGTCTTGCTGCACGTCTCAAGCGTATTGATCATCCTCTTCCCGAGAACGAGGTGATGGGGATTTTGTCCCAGATACTTGACGCTCTGGGGTTCGTTCACCATCAGGGACTTTTGCATCTTGACCTGAAACCGGCCAATATCATGTTGGATGAGGGAGGCAGGGTGCGGCTGATTGACTTCGGGGCGAGCAAGCAGTTGAGTCCTCGTGGCGGCGCTTCCTCCACTTCCGCCATTACCTACACGAAAGGTTTTGCACCAAGGGAGCAGATGGAGCAGAACACTGAGAAGTTTGGTCCGTGGACGGACCTCTATGCGTTGGGTGCGACGCTTTACTGCTTGCTGACCAACAAGAAGCCACCGCTCCCGTCGGACATCGACGATGATGGTACAAAAGATAAACATGTCGCCCTACCTTTCCCTAAAGGGGTGTCCGCTCAGACACGGCAACTTGTTCTCAAATTGATGAGCACTAACCGCCTTCGCCGTCCGCAATCCGTAGAAGAGGTCCTGGATAAGTTCGGAACGATTTGTAGAATGGATGTGACAAATGAGGATTCGGATGAGACTGAAACCTTGGTCTTGGACAAGAAAAAGGATAATGATCCCGACGAAACCATTCAGGTCACAAAGGAACTGAAAAAGGAAGCTCCCAGCAATGTTTGGCGCAAAGTGTCATTCCTTCTTGTAAATAATGGAAGGACTTTGCGCCGAGGGTTCAATATGGTGCTGGTGTTGGCTGTTCTTTCTATCGCAGTGTTGGTGACCATCAAATTTTGTCGCGGAGGATCGAACAAGGACGTTACGGCAAGTGGGACGCCCAAGGTGAGTGTTCAGGACTCGTTGAGGGCTGTCCTTGATTCCATCCCCATGGTGTTCGTGGAAGGAGGAACATTCAATATGGGCCGAACTGAAAACATCGAAGTCTCAGATTGGGACAGGTTACATAAGGTGACATTGAGCGACTACTACATCGGAAAGACGGAAGTGACCCAAGACCAGTGGATGGCAGTGATGGGTAAGAACCCCTCTCGTTTCAAGGGGGGTAACCTGCCCGTAGAGAATGTCACGTATACGGATGTGATTTCTTTTCTCGGGAAGTTGAATCAGATGACGGGTAAGAATTACCGGTTGCCCACCGAGTCGGAGTGGGAATACGCTGCTATTGGTGGAAATAAAAGCAAAGGCTACATCTTTTCTGGCAGCAACGATGTGGGAGAGGTCGCTTGGTACAAGTCTAATAGTAACTCCTCTACCCACCCTGTGGCAGCAAAGGCTCCCAATGCCTTGGGAATCTACGACATGAGTGGCAATGTCAATGAATGGTGCTCCGACTTGTATCTGACATATCCCAGCACGCCACAGGTGAATCCTAAAGGCGGCGTACAAGACCATGAGGAATACCGCCATATCATCCGCGGCGGTGGATGGAATAATCATCAGAATGCATGTGAAAACACTTGTAGGACAGATGGCGGCACGGAAAGTAAGAAGCACGACGCCCTGGGACTCAGGCTTGTCTGCGATGCTGAAAAATCAAGTAATAACAATACAAAACAAGAATGAATGGTAATATGTAATTTTGATTGCCTACTTAATGGATAATTACATGCTATTTTTGTATCTTTGTGGCCGATAATGAACAATTTGACTATGAGAGGAAACGCATTAAGTATTCAATCTGTGCTGCAAGGGGGAAAATATGTTATCAACCGCGTGCTGGGGCAGGGCGGCTTCGGCATCACCTATCTGGCGTATAACACGTTCTTCGATGAGTGTGTCGCCATCAAGGAGTTCTTCATGAAGGGAGTGACGGAGCGAGATGGGTCTACTTGTGGCATCAGTGTGAGCAACGACGATAACGCACTGCAGTTTGAGGAGCAGAAAGAGAAGTTCAAGAAAGAGGCCAAGCGTTTACGCAAACTCAACAACGACCATATTGTGAAGGTGTATGACCTCTTCGAGGAGAACGGCACCGCATACTATGTGATGAACTATATAGAGGGTGAATCGCTGGCTGAACGACTGAAGAAAACGGGGAAGCCTCTCTCGGAGGATGAGGTAAGCAAGCTCCTTCCTCAGTTGCTTGATGCCTTGAGCGAGGTGCATCAGTATGGGATATGGCACTTGGACATCAAGCCGGGGAACATCATGGTCGACAAGCAAGGAAAAGCCTATCTGATTGATTTCGGCGCCAGCAAGCAGATACGTGCTGGTGGCCATTTCACCACTTCCACGGCTCTTTGCTACACGCCAGGCTATGCTCCCACAGAGCAGATAGGACAGATGTACGACCGCTTCGGGCCATGGACCGACATCTATGCGCTCGGCGCAACGGTTTACTGTCTACTGACGAACAAGATGCCTCCTATGACCATGGATATCGAAGAAGATGGGGAGTCCGCATTCGAATTTCCTGCAAATGTTTCAGACAAAATACGCAGAATGGTCATGTGGATGATGCAGCCCTGGAGAAAGAAGAGACCTCAGTCGGTGGAGGAGATTGAAAGACGGCTGGCAGAACCTGTGACTGTAGACGAGGGGGATTGTGACGTAGAGGATGAAGAAAATGAGAGGACAATTTTATCGGAACGCGTTTCTGGACATACCGATGTCTTGCCGACAAGTCCGGAAGAGAAGACCATTTTGCTCGGGGATGGATATGACGCCTCTCTTCCTACCCTCAGTCCTGTCATTGTGAACCTAATCAACAATATGGTATCGGTGGAGGGGGGCACCTTCACCATGGGAGCCACTCCCGAACAGGGAAAGAGTGGTTTCATGAAAGGTCCCTATTCCGATGAGAAGCCCACCCACCAGGTCACGCTCTCGTCGTTCAGCATCGGACGATACGAGGTGACACAGGAGGAGTGGGAGACCGTGATGGGCAGCAACCCCTCAGAAAACAAGGGCGCGACACTTCCTGTGGAAAATGTGAGTTGGGACGACTGCCAGGAGTTCATCAGCAAACTCAATGCCATGACAAGGAGGAATTTCCGCTTGCCCACCGAGGCAGAGTGGGAGTTCGCTGCAAGAGGGGGCGTCATGAGCAGGGGATACAAGTTTGCTGGTGGTGATGATTTGGAAATCGTTGCATGGTGTTTCAACAACTCTGCCGGCGAGACTCATGAAGTGGGGATGAAGCGACCAAATGAGTTGGGGCTATACGACATGTCGGGCAATGTTAGAGAATGGTGCCAGGATTGGAAAGCGAAATACAGTCCATCGGCCCAGACAAATCCCATTGAGCTTTCTTCTGGCGGTGAACGGGTTTGCCGTGGGGGGGATGCCACCGATTTTCCCAGGAACTGCCGAGTGGCTTATCGAGCCGGAATGCCAGCAAACGTTAAATCATCAAATATCGGTCTGCGACTTGTCGAACAGAATCCGAATAATTAAAGGTGGGTTCTATTAATTATGTCGAGGCGATTTTCGACTTTTAG
>CAMHEL010000226.1 GCA_946184125.1 uncultured Prevotellaceae bacterium | reverse complement strand
AGAAGCGCATCGCACTGGGTCTGAAGCAGCTCACCCCGCATCCTTGGGATGCTCTCGACGAGAACCTGAAGGTGGGCGACCACGTGAAGGGCAAAGTGGTGGTGATTGCCGACTACGGAGCATTCGTGGAGATTGCACCGGGCGTCGAAGGTCTCATCCACGTCTCAGAGATGAGCTGGAGCCAGCACCTGCGCTCCGCACAGGAGTTCATGCATGTGGGCGACGAGGTAGAGGCCGTCATCCTCACACTCGACCGCAACGAGCGCAAGATGTCGCTCGGCATCAAGCAGCTGAAGGAAGACCCATGGGAGAACATCGAGGTGAAATATCCCATCAACTCACGCCACACCGCCAAGGTGCGCAACTTCACCAACTTCGGCATCTTCGTCGAGCTGGAGGAAGGCGTGGATGGCCTTATCCACATCAGCGACCTGTCGTGGACAAAGAAGGTGAAGCATCCGTCGGAGTTCACCCAGGTGGGTGCCGACATCGACGTGATGGTGCTCGAGATTGACAAGGAGAACCGCCGCCTCAGCCTTGGCCACAAGCAGCTGGAGGACAACCCCTGGGACACCTACGAGACCATCTACAAGCCCGGTACCGTGCATGACGGCAAAATCACCGAGATGATGGACAAGGGTGCCGTGATTGCCCTGAACGAGGGCGGCGAAGGCTTCGCCACACCGAAGCACCTCGTCAAGGAAGACGGCTCACAGGCCCAGCTGGGCGAGGAGCTGCCCTTCAAGGTGATTGAGTTCGTGAAGGAGACCAAACGCATCATCCTGTCGCACAGCCGCACCTTCGAGGAAGGCAAGGAAGACAGGAAAGCACCTCGCGGAGCACGTCACACCGCTCCGAAGAAGGAAGAAGGACCGGCCATCAACAATGTGACCGCCGGCACCACCCTCGGCGACCTCGACGCACTGGCTGCCCTGAAAGCCAAGATGGAGAAAGGCGAGTAATACGCACAGCTCTCCCAATACCTATAGGAGCGCCTGCCTTAAAAAAGGCAGGCGCTTTTTTTAACCCACCTTATTCTTTAACCCACCTTATTCTTTACGACATTTTTAAACAGATAAAAACACACGACTATGGAAAGAACATGGAGATGGTTTGGCAAGAACGACAAGATAACGCTTGCCATGTTACGAGAAATCGGCGTCGAGGGCATCGTCACCGCCCTTCACGACGTGCCTCTTGGCGAGGTGTGGACACGTGAGCGCATCCGCGACCTACGCGAATACATCGAGAGCTATGGCATGAGATGGAGCGTGGTGGAGTCGCTGCCCGTCGTGGAGACCATCAAATATGGCGGCCCCGACCGTGAGGAGCAGATAGAGGTCTATAAGGAAAGCCTCCGCAACCTGTCGGCAGAAGGCATCCACACCATCTGCTACAACTTCATGCCCGTGCTCGACTGGGCACGCACCGACCTGCTGCACGCCAACCCAAACGGCTCGTCGAACCTTTATTTCTCCTACGCTGAGTTCGCCTATTTCGACATCTATATCCTCAAGCGTGAGGGCGCACGCGAGGAATGGGCTCAGTTCCGCATGCCAGAGGAACTGCCAAGCGCCGCCGGACGCAACGTGCTGGCCGAGGCCGACGAATTGGCCAAGACGATGACACCGGAGAAAGACCACGCCTTGGTGGAGAACATTGTCATCAAGACCCAAGGTTTCGTAAGTGGCAATTTCAAGGAAGACGACGAGGCACCAATACAAAAATTCCGTGAGTTCCTCGACCTCTACAAAGGCATCGACAAAGCACAACTGCGTGCCAACATGAAATATTTCCTTGAAGCCATCATGCCCACTTGCGAGGAATATGGCATGAACATGTGCGTCCACCCCGACGACCCGCCCATCGAAATACTCGGTTTGCCGAGAATAGTTAGAACAGAGGAAGACATACAGTGGTTCCTCGATGCTGTACCCAACAAGCACAACGGTCTGACATTCTGCGCCGGTTCTCTCAGCGCTGGGGCATACAACAACGTGGTGGAAATGGCAAAGAAATTTGCTCCTCGCACACACTTCGTACACCTGCGCTCATGCCACATCTTCCCCAATGGTGACTTCACCGAAGCCAGCCACCTCGGTGGGCGGGCCGACATCATCGAACTGGCACGTATCTTCGAGAAAGAGAACCCCGAACTGCCCATGCGCGTAGACCACGGCATGACCATGCTCGGCGACGAGACAAAGGGATACAACGCCGGATACTCCTTCCTCGGGAGAATGTTCGCACTCGGACAGGTGCAAGGCATACTCGCCACCGTGGACAGGGAACTGGGAATAAAGTACCATCAGCCAGGCTTCTTCGACTGAGAGGTACAGAGAAAACAGAGAAACTGTTGTAATCCCGAGTGAATATTTAAGGTTAAACACAGAGACACAGAGAAGCACAGAGATTTCTGATTATCTCTGGAGAAATACAGTGAGAAAAGAGATTTCTGGGCTTCACTGGAGAAGAGAGAGAAAGGAATTTTCTGCACATCTCTGAAGATAAAGGGAAAAAAGAAGATTTCCGGCATCTCATGAGAAGGGCAAGAAGAACTTGAATAACCTAAAAATAAGGACAATATGGAAAAGAAGCAAATAACCCAAGAGAAGCATGAGCGATACAATCGTTTGACTTATCAAATTATTGGTGCTGCTATGGAAGTCCATCGAGAGTTGGGGCCAGGGCTGTTGGAATCCATCTATCAACAATGTCTTGTAATGGAGTTGAGAAATAGAGGTTTTCAAGTTGAAACGCAGGTACAAGTCCCATTATATTATAAAGGTGTTGATACTGGAAAATACTTTCAAATTGACATTCTTTTGGAAGATGTTATTGTGATTGAGTTAAAAGCGGTAGAGAACCTACTCCCCATTCATGAAGCGCAGTTGATCAGTTACCTCAAATTGTCGAAAAAACCTGTTGGACTCATCCTCAACTTCAATTCCGTCATCATGAAAGATGGGATAAGACGGAAAATCAATGCCGTTATCGACGAAGAAGTTTCCGACTCCCTCAGCGAACATCTTTCCTCATCAGAAAAGTCAATGTCCAAAGACTCCACTCCTTTTCATGACGAAATCATTTAGTCCAGCTCCAACCTCAAAAGCTCAAAAAGACTCCCAAAACTCAAGAATCTCAAAAAGACTCAAGAAGACTCCAAAACTCATAAAACTCTATAGTTTTCCCTCTGTGTCTCTCTGTGCCTCTGTGCCTCTGTGTTTAAATCTCTCTAAACCTCAATAGACCTCCCAATCTCAAAAAAACTCAAGAAAACTCCAAAACTCATAAAACTCTATAGTTTTCCTCTGTGTCTCTCTGTGTCTCTGTGCCTCTGTGTTTAAATCTCTCTAAAACTCAACAAAAACTCCAAATCTGAAAAAACTCAAGAAAACTCCCAAACTCCAAAACTCAATAGTTTTCCTCTGTGTCTCTCTGTGTCTCTGTGCCTCTGTGTTCAAAATTCTCTAAACCTCAATAAAACTCCAAACCTCCAAAACTCAAGAAAAACGATGAAACTTACAGACATTATTTCCGGCAACTACAATGCCGCTGAATGGGAAGCCAAAGGCTATCAGCTGCCCAAGTTTGATATTGCTGCTGTTGCACGCAAGACCCATGAAGCCCCTGTATGGGTACATTTCGGTGGCGGCAACATCTTCAGGGCCTTCCCTGCCGCGATACTCAACGACGCGCTGAACACCGGTCAGTACGACCGTGGTGTCATCGTGGCCGAGACCTTCGACTTCGAGGTGATCGACAAGGCCTACGCCCCCTACAACAACCTGTCGCTCCTGGTCAGCCTTCAGTCGACAGGCACCATTGAGAAGAAAGTCATCGCATCGGTCACCGAGGCCCTGAAAGCCGACTATCAGTTTGCCGACTGGCAGCGCCTGGTGGAGATTTTCCGTGCCCCATCGCTCCAGATGATTTCCTTCACCATCACCGAGAAAGGCTACCTCGTGTCGCCCGCCGACCTGGAGCGTGGTCTCACCCCGGTCCTCGCCATGGGCAAGGTATGCGCGCTGTTGCTCGAGCGCTTCCAGGCCGGTGCCCTTCCCCTGACCGTTCAGAGCATGGACAACTGCTCCCACAACGGCGACCGTGTGAAGGCCGGTGTCTTCGCCTATGCCGAGCGCTGGGTGAGCGACGGTCTTGCCCCCGCCGCCTTCCTCGACTATCTCCGCGACGAGACGAAAGTGACCTTCCCCTGGTCGATGATTGACAAAATCACCCCCCGCCCCCACCAGAAAGTGCAAGAACTGCTGGCTGCCGACGGTTTCGAAGACAACAACTACATCGAGACGGAGAAGCACACCTTCACCGCTCCCTTCGTCAATGCCGAGGAAGTGCAGTACCTCGTCATCGAGGACCACTACACCAACGGTCGTCCCCCCCTCCACCTCGGCGGTGCCCTTTACACCACCCGTGAGACGGTCGACAAAGTGGAGACGATGAAGGTGACGACCTGCCTCAACCCGCTCCACACCGCCATGTCGATTTATGGCTGTATGCTGGGTTACACCCTCATCTCCGCCGAGATGGGCGATGCCGACCTTCGCTCCTTCATCCAGAAGCTCGGCTACATCGAGGCCATGCCCGTGGTGACCGACCCCGGCGTGCTCAATCCCTACGAGTTCATCGGTGCCGTTATCAACCGCCGTCTTCCCAACCCCTTCATGCCCGACGCCCCGCAGCGCATCGCCATGGACACGAGCCAGAAGCTGCCCATCCGCTTCGGCGAGACCATCAAGAAATACCTCGCCCGCGGTCTCGACACCGACAACCTGCAGCTCATCCCGCTGACCCTTGCCGGCTATGCCCGCTACCTGAAAGGCATCACCGACGATGGCAAGCCCTTC
Organism: uncultured Prevotellaceae bacterium; assembly: GCA_946184125.1. Classification (GTDB taxonomy): domain Bacteria; phylum Bacteroidota; class Bacteroidia; order Bacteroidales; family Bacteroidaceae; genus Prevotella. The sequence goes on along the minus strand of CAMHEL010000226.1, from coordinate 2,215 downwards.
GAGCCATCGCCTGACCCGATGCTCGCTGAGCTCCAGGCCATCGTCGCCCCACTCGAGGTGGGCAAGGCCGACCAGGACTACAGCTGCCTGCACGCCCTTTACAGCCGTGCCGACGTCTTCGGTCTCGACCTCTATGAAGCCGGCCTCGGCAAGCGCATCGAGGGCATGGTGAAAGAGCTCTACGCCGGAAAGGGCGCCGTGCGCGCCACCCTCCACAAATATGTGACAGCCAGATAACACCACTGGCTCGCTTACTGGCGGGGCAGCTCCTGCACGACGGTGCAGACGCTGCCCCGCCAACCTTTTTGCTCAGCGCAAACCTTTACGTTTCATTTGTATAAAAAATCCTTGATGGTGCTGAAAAAAAAGACTACCTTTGCATCACGAAAAACGACCAAAACTAATCATACAAATGAAAAAACTTCAGGAATTAAACAAGCGGACTGCTCCGAAGAGCGTCATGCCCGAGAGAATCATCCAGTTTGGTGAAGGCAACTTCCTTCGTGCTTTCGTTGATTGGATTGTGTGGAACATGAACCAGAAGACCGACTTCAACGGCAGCGTTGTGGTGGTACAGCCCATCGAGCGCGGCATGGTGGACTGGCTCAACGGTCAGGACTGCCTCTATCACGTCAACCTTCAGGGCCGTGAGAATGGCAAGACGGTGAACAGCCTTGAGCGCATCGACGTCATCTCGCGTGCACTGAACCCCTATACGCAGAACTGGGCATACTTGGCTCTTGCCGATCAGCCCGAGATTCGCTTCGTCATCTCGAACACCACCGAGGCCGGCATCGCCTTCGACCCGTCGTGCAAGCTCAGCGACGCTCCCGCCAGCAGCTATCCTGGCAAGCTCGTCCAGCTGCTCTACCGCCGCTACACCACCTTTGACGGCGACCCCACCAAGGGCCTCATCATCATGCCCTGTGAGCTTATCTTCCTCAATGGTCACCACCTGAAGGAGTGCATCTACCAGTATATCGAACTGTGGCGCGAGGACTTCGGCGACAACTACGAGGGCTTCAAGTCGTGGTTCACCAACTACTGCTATGTATGCGCCACCCTCGTCGACCGCATCGTGCCGGGCTTCCCCCGCAAAGAAATAGCCGACATCCAGCAGAAAATCAGCTACAAAGACAATCTCGTCGTACAGGCCGAAGTGTTCCACCTCTGGGTCATCGAGAAGGCCGAGAATATGACTTGCGAAGAGCTCCGCGCCGAGTTCCCCGCCGAGAAGGCTGGCCTGCATGTCCTCATCGCCGAGAGCGAGCAGCCTTACCACGAGCGCAAGGTGACCCTGCTCAATGGTCCCCACACTGTGCTCTCACCCGTCGCCTACCTCAGTGGTGTCGACATCGTTCGCGATGCTTGCAATCATGAGGTCATCGGCAAATACATCCACAAGGTGCAGTTCGAGGAACTGATGGAAACCCTCAACCTCCCCATGGACGAGCTGAAGAAATTCGCCGCCGATGTGCTTGAGCGCTTCAACAACCCCTTCGTCGACCATCAGGTGACGAGCATCATGCTCAACTCCTTCCCGAAGTTCTGCGCACGCGACCTCCCCGGTGTGAAAGTCTATCTGGAGCGCAAGGGTGAGCTCCCCCAGGGCCTCGTCCTCGGTCTCGCTGCCATCATCACCTACTACAAGGGTGGCAAGCGCGCCGACGGTGCCGACATCGTGCCCAACGACAGCGAGGAAATCATGACACTGCTCAAGGACCTGTGGGCAACGGGCGACACTCAGAAGGTGACCGACGGCGTCCTCGCCGCCACCAACATCTGGGGTGAAGACCTGCACAGCATCGCCGGTCTTGCCGACCTGCTGAAGAAAGACCTCGACCTCATCCAGGAGAAGGGCATGCTCGAGGCAGTGAAGACGATACTGTAAACAGCTGCAGCTGCAGCGATAAGGCAGCATACAAAACACAAGAGGCCAGGTCATCGGTGGCGGAATACTATTGCCACGAAGCCGATGACATGGCCTCTTTGTCTAAGGACTTTTTGGGGAGTTTAGGAGTTTGGGAGTTTAGACATATGCTTTATGGATTTTGAGGGAGTTTGGGAGTTTAGGAGTTTAGACATATGCTTTATGGATTCGTGGGGAGTTTGGGAGTTTAGGAGTTTAGACATATGCTTTGCGAGCACACGGTGTAGAGCTTAGTCTCAAATCTCAACCCTCAACTCTCAACCCTCAAATCTAACTAAAGTCTAA
>CAMHEL010000225.1 GCA_946184125.1 uncultured Prevotellaceae bacterium | reverse complement strand
TTCACCGTGAGCAATACGAAGGTGAACACACCCAACGATGATGCCATCGTACTGAAAAGCTCGTATGCGCTGAAACGCCCCGTGCTATGTGAACATATCCTCATCACCAACTGTATCGTGACAGGATATAAGTTGGGCACCTTCCTCGACGGAACTTATGTGCCAGAGAAGGTGAACTGGGTGTGCGGGCGCATCAAACTGGGCACGGAGTCGAACGGAGGCTACCGCAACATCACCATCTCCAATTGCACCTGCATGTGGAGCAGCGGCCTTGCTTTTGAGGAAGTGGACCAAGGAAGAATGGAGAACATTGTGGTCAGCAACATCTCATTGAGCCATGTACACCATTATCCCATCTACATCACTACGGGATGCCGCAACCGCGGTCCCAAAGAGCGTAAGGATGTGTCATCGGCACGTGACATCTTTATCAATAATGTGATAGCCGATGACTGTGACTCGTTGGCTGGCATCATCATCACTGGCATGGAGGGCACCCCTATCAGGAATGTCTCTCTGAGCAACATCCGAATCCAATACCGTGGTGGAGGGAAGAAGGTGGACCAACCCTACCGCGAGCAGGGCACCAACTATCCCGAACCACGATGGGCAGGGCCGACACCAGCCTATGGCCTCTTTGCACGACATGTTGACGGGCTGAAACTGTGCAATGTCGTCTTCGAACTGATGAAGCCCGACGAACGTCCCGACATCATTCTCGATGATGTGAAAAACGTATCAACTATTCCAGGGGATTCGTGAACCTCACGCAACCATACCGACATTTTTAAAGACATTGTCAAAACGAAAAAAATATGAGTGTTATGAAACAATTGTTCGCTTTTCTGTTTTTCAGCTTGTTCTTCACCCTTGCAGAAGCCCAGCCTGTAAGGGAGGCACCTATCAAGAACCCGATGCTGTGGGCTGATGTTCCCGACCCTGATGTCATCCGGGTGGGTGATACGTTCTATCTTGTGAGCACCACCATGCACCTGATGCCAGGCGCTCCGGTGATGGCATCGAAAGACCTGAAGAATTGGGAAACCGTCGGATACATCTTCGACAAGCTGACCGATTCCCCCAAATACGACCTGTCGTTCTCTTTGCCACTCGACCAACAAAAAGGCGAGGGCGTAGGGACGGTCTATGGCCGAGGACAATGGGCTACATCGTTAAAATACCACGACGGCAAGTTCTGGGCGCTCCTCGCACCCAACGAGCGAGGGGCTATGGGCGACACCTATATCTTCACCGCTCCCAAGGCGGAAGGCCCGTGGACCATCCACTCACGCCTGCGCCACTTCCACGATGCCACACTGTTTTTCGATGATGACGGCACACCTTACGTCTTCTTCGGAACAGGCGAGATGTGCCAGCTCACACGAGACCTGAAGAATGTGGTGGAGGGTAGCCCACGGCATTTTTTCGAACGTGAGGATGAGGAGCGTGGCCTGCTCGAGGGAACACGCGTCATTAAGCATGGCGGCACTTACTATGCCATGCTCATCAGCCAGTCGTATGGCAGAGGACTACACCGGCGCGAGGTCTGCTATCGCACGAAGGACCTCAATGCCACTTGGGAGAAAAATGTCATCCTGGAGAGCGACTTCGGCGGCTTCAGCTACCTGGCACAAGGCACCATCGTCGATACCGAGGAGGGCGACTGGTATGGCATCATGTTCCAGGACCGTGGTGGAGTGGGGCGCGTGCTGACCCTGTCGCCTGTCAGGTGGATTGACGGTTGGCCGATGTTGGGCGACGAGGATTACAAGGTACCCGACATCATGCGGCCCTACAAGAGCGGACAACCTGTGAAAAAAATTGTCCTGCCCGATGACTTCGACAGCACGAAGTTAGGACTGCACTGGCAGTGGAACCATAATCCAGTGGACAATGCATGGAGCCTGACAGAGCGTCAGGGATTCCTCAGGCTCAAGACCAGTCGAGTGGTTCCGAACCTTTATCTGGCGCCCAACACGCTGACACAGCGCATGGAGGGCCCGACATGCAGCGGGTGCATTTGCATGGACCTGTCGAAGATGAAGGATGGTGACTGCGCCGGACTTGCCGCATTCAATGGCGACAGCGGAGTGCTGACCGTGAAGAGGAATGGCAAGAAATTCACGCTTGAGATGAGCGAACAGAAGGTGAGCCTGACCGACAGGGAGAAAGCGGTGACGAAGGTGGAGGAAAAGGTGGTAGAAACCGTTGAACTGTCCCAACTTCTTAAAGCCAAGCAACAGAAGATATGGCTGAGGCTCGACGGCGATTTCAGGCCCACCGAGCGTGGCGGACGGGATGCAGCCAACTTCTACTACAGTCTCGATGGTAACCAGTGGACGCAGATTGGCACGAAAGATTACCGCATGATTTTCGATTACCGACGCTTCTTCATGGGGACGAAGTTCGGCATCTTCAACTATGCCACGAAGAAAACTGGTGGATACGTCGATGTCGACTGCTTCAGGTATAAGTGCGACGAGAAATAATCAATCCCTTTTCATTGAGGGAAGTAGGGTAGGGGTGGAGCATGCGAAGCGACTGAAATACAACCGATAGCAAAGGTTTTATCGTCGCAGGCTCCACCCAAACCTTTATTTAATCAGTTTTCTTCCATTGACGATATAGATACCTTTTGCAGTAGGCTCCCCCTCAATGCGTATGCCTTGAAGGGTGTATGTGCCTCCATTGAAATGACTTTGCTCGACAGCAGAGCCAATGGATGTATCGGTGGGTCGTGGGTAGATTTCGTTGATGCCTTCCAAGGCGTATGTGCCATAGACACTCAATGTCTTGCGGTCGACGATGGTCATACACCCTTTCGTACCTTCTTGATTGCGGTAGTTCGTGTCCCATGTCATCGGCACCATCCCTCCTAACTCCTTGCAAAGGCGGTGCAGTTCACGGTAGTGGGCCTTGATGGACGCATTGTGCTTCTCCTGACTTTCTTTGGGCTGCGATGACAAGTCGCGCCAGTTGGCACCGAATTCGCCGATTACGACGGGATAGCCCTTATCCACGAATTTGGTCTTCATCATCTGCAGTTGCTTCCTCATGTCATCTTCCTCACCCCAGGTGGAATTGTGCGTGGAACCGCTGAGATGGTTGCCTTTTCCCCAGTAGTAGAAGACTTTGCCCCACGACTCGTCTTTCTCCATACCCCAGAACTGCCAGGGGTTGTAGTAATGCACCTCAATGGCCAGTTTACCCTCAACAATATCAGTCGGCATCTTGCCAGCCATGAAGTTGCAGGTATGGTCGATATTGGTCGAAGGCCCCTGGACAACCAGAATGCGCTTGGCGTTGTTGCCACCAGTCGACCGCACGGCATCTACGAAGGTTTGGTTGTACTTGATGAGGTTGTTCGTCGAAGCCTGGTTGTCGGCTGGCGGCTCATTCAAACCGGCAAAGAGCAGGTGTTCGTCATAGTCGATGAACGCGTTGGCTATCTGCGTCCATAGAGCCGTCAGTATCTTCTTGTTCTTCTCTATGGTGGCGGCACTTGAGTCTTTCATCTGGTCATCTATCCATCCACCGTCCCAGTGGTCGTTCAGCACGACATAGAGTCCGGCATTGATGCAATAATCCACCACTTCCTTCACACGGGCCATCCACTGGGCGTCAATCTCGTAGGTCGAAGCATTGCTGATATGGCCGAAGGCCCATGCACATGGGATGCGAATGCTTCGGAAACCGAGGCTCTTGACAAAGTCAATCACCTTCTGTGATGTCCTTGTGTCCTGCCATCCAGTCTCAGCAGAAAGACCGCCTTTGTTGTTCCACAAGGCTCCTCCTGTCCAACTTGTCGTGGCTTCTAATGTGTTTCCCAAGTTCCACCCGGGTACCATGTCATTGACTACATCCATTGCCGAACGGTCCATTCCGTCCTGAGCGTTCATGGCTGTTCCTGCAAACAGCAGAAAAGCCACGAGGATAGTTTTCATGCTTTTATACTTCATATCATTAAAATTAACAATAAAGCGATTAATTTCTTTTTTTTGCTGAGAGTATCTCGATATTTATATGTGCTTGGTCACAGTGTGGGAACCGCTTCCATATTGTTTCCATTCTTTTTCACCCGGCAGGCAGACAGAGGCGGAGGCTCCATCGGGGATGGTGAACTCCCATATCCATGTATCTCCCTCATACCGCCATGCGCTTTTGATAAGACCAGCAGCTGATTGGTATTCGGCATCGACGTGGCCCAAGCGCCTGTCAGGAACAGGTTTCATCAGAATATGCCGGAAACCGGGACTACTGGTATCGGCGGCGATGCCTGCCACCGTTTCCCATATCCACTGGCATACGCAGCCATAGGCATAATGGTTGAAGCTGTTCATGCCCCTTGGTCCCATTCCCACATCTTTCATGTAACTGTTCCACCGTTCCCATATAGTGGTGGCACCATTGTCTATCGAGTACAGCCAACTGGGGTTCTTCCGCTGGAAGAGCAGCTCATAGGCTATGTCGGCCATCCCGTTCTCGGTCAGTGTACCCATGAGAATAGATGTGCCTAAGAAACCTGTTTGCAGACAGTTACCATGTTCGGCGAAATTCTGACGCAGTCTTGAAATCATCATTTCCTTGGCTTCGCCTTCCACAAGATGGTTTTTCAATGCGAATAGGGTAGGGGTTTGCATGCTGTTCAGTATCTCGGTTTTGAAGGTGCCGTCTGCGTTCAGGAAATGGGTTTTCAGGTATTCCCTCGCCTCACTTTCCATTTTTTTGTAGATGGCTGCGTCACTTCCGATAGCGGAAGCCATGTCGCTCATCATGTGAGCATCGATGACCCAGTAGGAAGCCGACAGATAGTTCCAGTATGCTTTTGCTTCTGGCAACAAGCCGTCCTTGTCCCATGCCTTTCCACTGCAACTCTCCAAGGATTCGTAACTCAGCCAGTCGGCCCACTGGTAACCAGTGTTCTCCGCGGCCAGTTGGTCGTGGTCATATTTGGTGTCATTGACATGCCTCATATAACGCTTCATGGCCTCCCAGTTCTCTTTGATGATTTCGCTGTCGCCAAACTGCTTCCATACCGTCCAGGGTACGATGATGCCGGCATCCGCCCATCCTACACGCATCTTCTCATTGCCATACTGACCGATGGGCGCCACGCCGGGAAATCCACCTTGCTCACCTTGCGAATCGCGCATGTCGCGCATCCACTTGTGGAAGAACCGATCGGTGTTGGCGAAAAAAGTGCCTGTCTCGGTAAAGACCTGCGTGTCGGCAGTCCATCCAAGGCGCTCGTTGCGCTGGGGACAGTCGGTAGGAATGGACAGGTAGTTGGAGAGCTGTCCCCAATAGGTATTGGATATCAACTTATTGACCAACTCGTTGCCAGTAGTGATTTTTCCGGTTTCCATCTCCTTGGTGATAGAGGTCACGGGCACCGATTCCACCGATTTGATCGTCACTTCGTCGGTAGCAGTGACAGATAGGTAGCGGTAGCCAAAGAATGTGCAAGAGGGTAGGTAGGTGGCATAGCCCTCATGGTTGGAGAAGGTGTAGACCAACCGCATACCTTGGTCGGGAATACGGAGGTTGAGGCGATGGCAACTGCCTTCGGGACCGTCCATGCCACGGCTTTTGGCACCATTGCCGTCGTTGAGCAATTCGGCGGGCAGACAAGTGAGAATGGTCCCTTCCTTGGCTTTGAACTCGAACGCTGGCACAGCAGAACAATTCTGGCCGAAGTCTATTACTAACGTCTCTCCAGGACTAATGGTTATTGCCTCACTAGCAGTATAAGTCTTGATTATCAATACTTTACCATATTCTTCGCCTGAGGAACCCGTCACACCTTTCCATTTGTAGGCTTTTGCTGGTTTCAGGGCGAGGTCGCGTCTGTAATACACCTCGGCACCATTGGTCGGCAGTATGTCGCCTTTGAACTCGGTGTTGACCTCGGGTCTGGAGAAATGGCGGGCATTGTCAAACCCCATAGGTTCACGGGCATCATATTCCTCGCCATCGAAGATTCCAGCATGTTTGACGGGTCCTGAAATGCCTGATAACCAGTGGTTTTGGTCGGTTCCGATTAGTTGCGTGGTGCCATCGGAATAGGTCAGTTGCAGAACACCCCGGAAGGCGCATTTGCGGCCAATCATGCCTTCATGACCGCTTGGCGTGATGATTTTGTCTGCCCACCATCCAGGCGTTACTTGAACCGACAGCACATTCTCGGCATTGGGCTTCAAATTCAGCATCCCAGTGATGTCATAAGTGAATGAGCGTTTGGTTTTCTCGAAATGAGTGAAACCCGGTTTCAGAATTTCTTCTCCGACTGGTCGTCCATTCGCATAAAGATAGTAAATTCCCAGTCCGGCTGTCTGCCACAGCGCCTTCGTCACTTTTTTCTCGTTTTTTATCGTACTGAGAAACCAACTGGCTCCGTCGGCAGAACGATTATTGTTATTATCATCCACTTTTCCCGTCACAACGGGTGCATCGGCAGCAGAAATCCATTGCGACACGTTCCATGATTCGTCGCTGAGCGGAGTTGTAAGTACCGCCTGGCTAACATGGGTTTTGGTACTGCAAGCCATCGTCATCAGACTGGTGGCTATCACTGCAAGGTGGTGCTTGTTGGCTGTCATAGTTTTTATGTGTTTGTTTTTTCGATTTTGATGAAAATCTTTTTATTCGTCTACAAAAATAAGTAAAAAATCTCTATTACGGATGATTTTGACTATTTTTGCAAAAATAAATTGAAAAAGCAGTTGTCGCGCAAATAAAAGCAATTGCTGCTCAATCTAAAAAAAATACCCAAAAATACCCAATTCCCAAAATTTATCCATTTTCGACATAATCAATATTATGATAAATAGAATTATAACCCATCGATAAACACATAGTTAAGTTTGCTCAAATTCATAGGGTTTCATTTCAATAATGGTTCGTTCTCCCCCATTTTGAGAATGTATTTTTTTACTCTCTTTACCTTATTATATTTAATATAATAGTTTTACTTTCTCTCAATATTCTTGCTATTCTTTTTCATGAGTCTTACCATTATTAAATTCCACAGCATATTCTTTATTAATCTGTTTGACTCCTTCGTCATATTGCCGTATGCATTCCTGAACTGCTTCTTCAAAA
>CAMHEL010000224.1 GCA_946184125.1 uncultured Prevotellaceae bacterium | reverse complement strand
CGAGTCCATCTTGCTCCATCCTCCACAACGTGGTGGGTGAGATGTGTGCCATATGGCACAATTCATCTCGGGTGTAATACTCGGACGGCTGTTCACTTTCCTGAGGCATTGTCTTGGGCTGCCACGCCTCCATGGCCTGAGCAACGGCATCCTTGATGGCTTGCTCTAAACCTTCAAAAGATATTTGTATCATTATATAAATAATTTAAATTATTAGCTATATAAACACTACAGTATGCCATTTGTTAAAAATAGCATTATCTATGAATGACAATATTTGATAGAGCCATGTATAAACATGTCCGCTACAATTATCACTCATAATAACCAGTCCAAGATGTTGGGAAGATGTACCCTGATACAATCTTTTCCCAAAACCCGTAGCAAAGATATGAAATTTCTTTAAGTATCGTAATAAAATTAACATACTTTTTGATTGCATTTTATTGCCTAAAATGCAAATAGTCTGACATGGCAAAATCCAAGTTTGTTCAGTTTATTTAATCAATATTGCATTAATTCTGTTAATTATGGAATTGAAGAAGCCCATTTTTCCGCCGTTTTGAATGTTCACTTGTTTATAGATACAGATGTTAAGTTTGTTTGTTGCAAATTTGAAATAATTTTACATTAGTCAAAAAATATTTATTTCAACAATTTGCAAATAGATTGTTTTGGCCACTTGTTGGCAGTTGCTTCAAGAAAGAGGTTGCAAGAAAAACCGTTTCACTTTCGTTTCACCCTGGCAAAATTATGACAGGACAGAATGGCAAGGAGGCAATAAAATAATGAAAACAAAAAAAAGGAAGTCTTGAAATTTTGTGCAAAGAATTGAAAAGAATCGTTTCACCTTTCTTTTCAATAGGCTTCAAAAGGGCTTCTAAAGCCCAAAAACCGTTTCACTTTCGTTTCACCTTAGAAAAGCAAAAAGGAGTTACACCTCTGTAACTCCTTGATTTTCAAGTGACTCCCGCGGGATTCAAACCCACAACCTTCTGATCCGTAGTCAGATGCTCTATTCAGTTGAGCTAGGGAGCCATCGTTCAAATGCGAGTGCAAAGGTATGGCTTTTTATTTATTCCACCAAATTTTTTCCGCTGTTTTTTCACAAAAAACTGGTTTTTCCTCTGTCGGAGGGTAAAACTGCCTTCAAACACCTGATTTTTGGGGGAGTTTTTAGAATAGTCATATATGGAGGATTCGAGATATGGGACTACCAACTAATGGGTTTGGAGGGGTAGACAATAGTTTGACAGGGTAAATTGTTTGTCAAATGACGAAAAAAATAGAAAAACTCACTCGAAACGAGGCAGCAGTAGACAAACCCTTTCATTTGTGGTATGGCTCGTCGATGCCCCCAAAAAATCGTCGATGACCCCAAAAAAACTCGTCGATGACCCCAAAAAATTCGTCGATGACCCCAAAAAAACGTCGATGACCAAGAAAAAAGGCTCACCAATGACCAAATAAAAAAGCATGAGGGTGTAGCTGTATCAGATGGGATATCTTATCGCCAGCCATCTCAAAAGGGCAAACATGCTTAGGAATTAACCAAAAAAAATATAATTATTTTGAGAGAAAAAAAAAAATCAACAAAACAGGATGTCATTCCAAAAAAATGCGTACCTTCGCACTATCAATGGCGCTATCAATGTGTCACCTCCCGCCAAAAGACAAAAGAGAAATGCCAAATAGCAGGATAGGATTGTTGGGCGACAAGGATAATATGAATACATTATTATAATGGTAGAATAATTAATTGAAGATGAACGACAGACTTTTTATTTTCGACACCACTCTTCGCGACGGCGAACAAGTACCAGGTTGTCAACTCAATACGGTGGAGAAAATCCAAGTGGCACGTCAGCTTGAGCACCTTGGCGTGGATGTCATCGAAGCAGGTTTTCCGATTTCGAGCCCCGGCGACTTCAACTCAGTGATAGAAATCTCGAAAGCGGTGACATGGCCCACCATCTGCGCGCTGACGCGGGCAGTGGAGAAAGACATCAACGTGGCCGTGGAATCACTTCAATATGCCAAGCGCAAGCGCATTCACACCGGCATTGGCACAAGCGACTCACATATCCGCTACAAATTCAACTCCACACGCGAGGAGATTATCGAGCGTGCCGTGAGAGCCGTGAAATATGCCAAACGCTTTGTCGAGGACGTAGAGTTCTATGCCGAGGACGCGGGCCGCACCGACAATGAATACCTGGCGCGCGTCATCGAGGCGGTCATCAAGGCCGGTGCGACGGTGGTCAACATCCCCGACACGACGGGCTATTGCCTCCCCGAGGAATATGGTGCCAAAATCAAATACCTCGTGGAGCACGTCGATAGTATCGACAAAGTCATCATTTCCACCCATTGCCACAACGATCTGGGTATGGCAACCGCCAACACGCTCAGTGGCGTCATCAACGGTGCGCGTCAGGCTGAGGTGACCATCAACGGCATCGGCGAGCGTGCCGGCAACACGTCGCTCGAGGAAATCGCCATGATTCTGAAATGCCACCGACATTTAGGTATCGACACCAACATCAACACGACGAACCTCTACCCCACCAGCCGCATGGTGTCGAGCCTGATGAACATGCCCGTCCAGCCCAACAAAGCTATCGTAGGGCGCAACGCTTTCGCACATTCCAGCGGCATCCACCAGGACGGCGTGCTCAAAGACTCCTCCACTTACGAAATCATCAATCCCCATGACATAGGTCTCGACGAGAACTCCATCCTGCTCACCGCCCGTTCGGGTCGTGCAGCCCTGAAATACCGGCTGAGCGTGCTTGGAGTGAACGTAGAAGACGAGCATCGTATAGACAAGATTTACAACAAGTTTCTCAAACTTGCCGATCAGAAGAAAGACATCTGCGATGCCGACATCCTCATGCTTGCCGGTGCCGACACTGCTGAGGCACACGCCGTGAAACTCGACTATCTGCAAGTCACCACCGGTATGGGTGTGAGGAGCGTTGCCAGCCTCGGCCTCGACATCAGCGACCAGAAATTCGAAGCCGCCGCTACAGGAAACGGACCGGTAGACGCCGCCATCAACGCTCTGAAGAAAATCATCCAGAAGAAGATGACCATCAGAGAGTTCACCATCCAGGCCATCTCGAAAGGCTCCAACGATGTGGGCAAGGTCCACATGCAGGTGGAGTACGCCGGCAGCCTCTACTATGGCTTCGGCGCCAACACCGACATCGTCACCGCCTCGGTGGAAGCCTATATTGACTGTATCAACAAATTCAAAATCCAGCCCAATGAACACACTGTTTGACAAGATATGGGACAGCCATGTGGTGCAACTCGTCGACGACGGCCCCACACAGCTCTACATCGACCGTCTTTATTGCCATGAAGTGACTTCGCCCCAGGCCTTCGACGGTCTCCGTGCCAGGGGTCTGAAGTGTTTCCGCCCGAAGCAGATTTTCTGCATGCCCGACCACAACACACCCACGCACGACCAGGACAAGCCCATTGCCGACCCCGTGTCACGTGCGCAAGTGGAAACCCTTGAGCGCAACTGCCGCGACTTCGGCCTCACCCATTACGGCATGCTGTCGCCCGACAACGGCATCATCCATGTGGTGGGTCCCGAGAAAGGGCTCTCGCTGCCGGGGATGACTATTGTCTGCGGCGACTCCCACACCTCAACCCACGGTGCCCTTGGTGCAATAGCCTTCGGCATCGGAACATCGGAGGTGGAGATGGTGCTCGCCTCACAGTGCATTCTCCAGCAGAAGCCCCGCTCGATGCGCATCAACATCGAGGGGAAACTCGCGCCCGGTGTCACCGCCAAAGACGTTGCCCTTTATCTTATGGAAAAGCTCACCACATCGGGCGGCACAGGCTATTTCGTGGAGTATGCCGGGCAGGTGGTTCGCGACATGTCTGTCGAGGGCCGGCTCACCCTCTGCAACCTCAGCATAGAGATTGGTGCCCGTGGTGGTTTTGTAGCTCCCGACGAGAAGACCTTCGAGTATCTCAAAGGCCGTGAATATGCCCCTAAGGGTGCCGCCTGGGACCAGGCCGTATCCCGCTGGCGCACACTGCGCAGCGGCGACGACGCCGTGTTCGACCGTGAGTTGACCTTCCAAGCCTCCGACATCGAGCCCCGCATCACCTACGGCACCAACCCCGGCATGGGCATCGGCATCACAGAGTCCATCCCCACCCTCGCCGACATTGCTCCGAGCGGCCAGGCCTCTTTTCTCAAGTCCCTCCATTATATGGGTTTCTCCGAGGGTGAGCAGCTCCTTGGCCACCATGTCGATTATGTGTTCCTTGGTGCCTGCACCAATGGCCGTATCGAGGATTTCAGAGCCTTCGCGTCCATTGTCCGTGGTCGCCACAAAGCACCCGGCATCACAGCATGGCTCGTGCCCGGCAGTTGGGCCGTCGACCGCCAAATCCGTGCCGAGGGCCTCGACCGCATACTCACCGAGGCTGGTTTCGAAATCCGCCAGCCCGGCTGTTCCGCCTGCCTTGCCATGAACGACGACAAGATACCAGCGGGTAAATACAGCGTATCCACCAGCAACCGCAATTTCGAAGGCCGCCAGGGACCAGGTGCCCGCACCATCCTTGCCAGTCCCCTCGTTGCTGCGGCTGCCGCAGTCACCGGTGTCATCACCGACCCCCGGCAACTGATGCCAGCCACCATCCCGACGACAAACTCATAAGCCCAAGCCATGAAACAAAAATTCGACATCATCACCAGCACTTGCGTCCCCCTACCCTTGGAGAACGTCGATACCGACCAGATTATCCCCGCCCGCTTCCTGAAAGCGACCGACAAGGAGGGGTTTGGCGACAATCTGTTCCGCGACTGGCGCTACAACGACGACGGCACCCCCCGAAAGGATTTCGTGCTCAACGACCCCACCTATTCGGGTTGCATCCTCGTGGCGGGCAAGAACTTCGGTTCCGGTTCGTCGCGCGAGCACGCTGCCTGGGCCATTGCCGGCTACGGGTTCCGCGTGGTCATCAGCTCATTCTTCGCCGACATTCACAAGAACAATGAGCTCAACAACTTCGTGCTGCCCGTCGTGGTCAGCGAGGACTTCCTCCAGGAACTTTTCCGAAGCATCGCCAATGACCCTCGCACCGAGGTTCGTGTCGACCTACCCCATCAGACCGTTACCAACCTCTCCACCGGTAGCTCAGAGCATTTCGACATCAATAGTTACAAGAAACACTGCCTCATCCACGGTCTCGACGACATCGACTTCCTCATGCAGCACACCGACAAGACAGAACAATGGGAACAACAGAACCGCTGAAGACACGTCCTCTCTCGCATCCCTTCATCGAGATTATGGACACCACACTCCGCGATGGCGAGCAAACCAGCGGTGTGTCCTTTCTCCCTCATGAGAAGCTGATGATTGCCCGCATGCTGCTCAACGACATCAATGTCGACCGTCTTGAGGTGGCATCCGCCCGTGTTTCCGACGGCGAGCGCGACGCGGTGCGCATGGTGTGCCATTATGCCGAGTCGGTGGGCATGCTCCAGCGCATCGAGGTGCTGGGGTTCGTCGACGGCCATCTCTCCCTCGACTGGATCAACGACTGCGGGGCCCGTCGCATCAACCTCCTTGCCAAAGGCTCGCTCAGGCACTGCACCACACAGCTTGGCAAGAAGCCCGACGAGCACATCGACGACATCCTGCGCTCGATAGACTATGCCGAGCACCTGGGCATCGATGTCAACATCTACCTTGAGGACTGGAGCAGCGGCATGAACGATTCGCCCGAATACATCTACCACCTGATGGATCGCCTCGTCGGCACCCCCATCAAGCGCTTCATGCTGCCCGACACGCTGGGCATCACCAATCCGCTGCAGGTCATCGACTTCTTCCGCAAGATGTGCCGCCGCTATCCCGACATCCATTTCGACTTCCATGCACACAACGACTACGACCTTGCTGTGTCGAACTCGCTCGCCGCAGTGCTCTGTGGCGCCCGCGGGCTACACGTCACCGTCAACGGCCTGGGTGAGCGCTGTGGCAACGCCCCCTTGGCCAGCGTGCAAGCCATTCTGAAAGACCAGTTCCAAGCCATCACCAGCATCAAGGAGAACAAGCTCAACGACATCAGCCGTCTCGTGGAGGAATACAGCGGCATCGCCGTGGCCCCCAACCAGCCCATCGTGGGCGAGAACGTGTTCACCCAAGTCGCCGGTGTGCATGCCGACGGCGACAACAAGGACAACCTCTACTGCAACTCCCTTGTGCCAGAGCGTTTCGGCCGCAGCCGCGAATATGCCTTAGGAAAAACCAGCGGAAGGGCCAACATCGAGCTCAACCTGCAGAAGTTAGGACTGGAACTCACCCCCGAGCAGATGGCAAAAGTCACCAAACGCATCACGGAGCTCGGCGACCGGAAGGAAATCGTCACCCAGGAAGACCTGCCCTATATCGTGAACGACGTGCTCAAGCACACCACCCCCGAGGAGAAGGTGAAGCTCATCAGTTACATGGTGACCTCCACCTACGGTCTCAAGCCCATCGCCAGCATCAAGGTGGAAATCAATGGCAACCAGTATGCCGCAGAATCCACCGGCGATGGTCAGTACGATGCCTTTGTCAAAGCCCTGCGGAAAATCTACAAGACCTCGCTCAACCGCACGTTCCCCATCCTCGCCAACTACGCTGTGACCATCCCGCCAGGAGGCCGCACCGATGCCCTCGTCCAGACCGTCATCACCTGGCGCAACGGCGACAAAATCATACGCACACGAGGACTCGACGCCGACCAGACCGAGGCTGCCATCAAAGCCACCCTGCGTATGCTCAACATCTTTGAGGAGAGCCAGGAGATGGAGGATAGGCGTTAGACGCTAGACGCTAGACTCTAGACGTTAGACTCTAGACGTTAGACGCTAGTTGAGGGTTGAGGGTTGAGGGTTGTGTTTAGTTTTTAGACCGTGTGCCCGCAAAGCATATGTCTAAACTCCTAAAAAAGACTTTAGACTTAAGACGCTAGTTAGAGTTGAGAGTTGAGAGTTGTGATTAGATTCTAGACTGTGTGCCCGCAAAGCATATGTCTAAACTCCTAAAAAAGACTTTAGACTTTAGACGCTAGTTGAGAGTTGAGAGTTGAGAGTTGTGATTAGATTCTAGACTGTGTGCCCGCAAAGCAT
>CAMHEL010000223.1 GCA_946184125.1 uncultured Prevotellaceae bacterium | reverse complement strand
AATCCTGATATTCAATGCGTCGGGATTGCAAATCCCGACGAACATTACTTTATTAATAGATACGCTGAGTTACTTCAATCCTCAATTTTCAATTTTCAATCTTCAATCTTCAATCAACTGAATGTCCTCTCCTCCAGGGATGGAACTTTGCGACCGTTCCAGACTGTTGAACACATTCTTGAAGAAGACGGAAAAATCGTTGAGGATGGTGGCTTTGCTGTCGAGGGTTCGAAGTGCATCCATCCGTGCTTTGGCGCTCACTCCACGGGCATAGACTTGAAGGTCGGGAAATGCGCGGATGCTTGCGATGGCAGCTTCCATGTCGCCTCTGAATTTCCCGTCGGAGAGGATGAGCATCCATGGCTTATAGAAATTGATGTCGTAGTTAGGGGCGCGCAGCAGTTTGAGGCGTTTGTCCAATTGCCGGAGGGCCATTTGGATGGTGTCTGCCATCATGCATGCGCCACGTGGATGAAGGAGAAGACTGTCGAGTGTCAGTGACTGACGGTCAATCATCGCGAAATCGACAATCTCTGTCGGCTGGCCTCCGCAGGTGGCTACATATAGCTCCATGCTGCGGCTGAGGTCATTGTTGTTGAAGATTTCATGGAAAAGGTTGGTAAGACCATGCTGGAGTTTTTCCATGCTGTTGCCTTCTCCCATGGATAGACTGTTGTCGATGAGTATGATGAAAGGGAAGCGGTGCCACTTGTTCTCCGCAAGGTCATCCTCGTCTATCTCCAGCTCGTCAGCGGGGATGTCCTTCGGGTTGCCGCCGTCTTTCTTCAGAAGTTCCTGTATTCTCTGGGGGATTTCGAGGTTATAAGCCCATGCGGCAAAAACAGACACCTGACGAAGTGTGAGTAGGAATGCCGCCTCGTCGAATCCAGAGTCGGCAAGATCCTCTGCAGTGACAAAACGCTTATTGTTGTGGGAGTCATAGTTCAGCGAGTTGAAAAAGGCGATGCGGTGGCGGGCTTCGAGAATACTCTTCTGCATCTCCGCGCCCGGAGCTCCGTTTCTGTTGTTCTGCAATATCCAGTTGATGCGGTTCACCTTAGCGCCTGCCTCATCGTCGTTGATACCCGATGCTGCCGACAGGTCCTTGATGATTTTGTTGAAGTTGATGCTTAGAAGAGAGAACCTTTTGAACAGGGAGAATGACATGTCGAGGTTGTCCCAAAGGTATCGCACAGCGGCGGGACCGCCACAGCGTATGGCGTGTCGTTGGACTTTACGGCCGGGTTGTTGGTTGCTTATCATTGTATGAGGGGAAGTTGGTTTTATTGTTGTGTGGGGAAATGAGTGTTGATATAGGCATATCCCAGTCCGTAGCGCAGGATGTGTATCTTGGGGATATTCAGCTCGCGCATGAGGCGGATGTAGATGGGCAGAGTGAGCCGCAGGGTGGTGTCCTTGGCGGCATATTGGTTGTTGTTCTTGATGTCGTCGTAGAGGATGGAGATTTGTCGGCGGTTGAGTGTCAGTTCCCTGGTGAGCTCATCCTTTTTCCTCTCGAGTTCCTCGAGGGTCACCCATCGCTCGTTTTCCTTTTTGTGGAGCATTCTCACAAGTGCTCCGATGCCGACGATGGCTGTCGGAGGAGTGCTCCATGCGTCGCCCCACTCGAAATTGTCGACGCTGTTGTCATGGGCATCGAACACCATCTCCAAGTTGTTGTCTTTCAGGTTGGTGATGTAAAGCCAGTTGGTCATCGTGTGGCTGCCCATGCGTGGGAAGGAGTGGCGGGCAACGTGCCCGTCGGGGGTGCGGATGATGAGGTCGGTGGCAAGGCCTCCCACATCGGCGATGAGTGTCGTCTGCGTGGAGAGGGTGGGGGTGAGGTCGACGGCGGTCTTGGCAAGCATCGAGGCTTCTTCTTCGCTGGTGAGGACGCCGAACGGGAAGCCGAGCACCTGCTCAAGGGTGGAGACCACAGCATCGCAGTTGGTGAGGCTTCGGAGGCAGATGCCGCCGAAGGCGATGACATGGGTGATGGCTTGAGGGATGTATCCGATGTTGTCGCGCAGGCGTGTGGCTTCCAAGACCGATGTTAGCTTTTCAAGGTCCATCACGCCCCGCTGGTCGATGCAGTTGAAATGTTTGGTGATGAACGACCGTGTGTACCAAATACCTTCCTTAGAGGTGGTGTGGCTGCGGATGGTGTCGGAACCGAACTCGAGGACGAGCGTGTGCCGTGGAGAGTCGCTGGAAATCACTGTCTCAAACCGGCGGAGCTCTGGGTGTTTGTCGGGCTCGGTCGTGTTGCTGCTAACGCAGTCCCAGGTGTTGCCCAGGAAGAGCTGGCTTTGTTGCTCCATTGTGTAAGCCTCGTAAAAGATGGAGCGATTGAGCCTATTGGCATCGATGTTCTCCTTGTATTCTCTCATCACCTGGAGCCATTGGCTCACGTCCGGATAATGGTCGCTGGTGAAGGCATTGTAGAAACACTCCCGAAGATTGAAAGGCAGGCTGTACCAGATTTTTAGCCAAGGGCTTGTCGGGGTAAATGAGGCGGGGTCGTAAGTGAGAGGGTAGGCGAACTTGCGGTTGGCGATGTGCTGTTCGAACGTGTCCTCACCGCCGCTCCTCACGTAGGGATGTTGTCCTACGAAGAGGATATGGAACAGCAGCACGGCGATGGAGTAGTTCTCGTCGTCGGCTGTCAGCAGTTCGTTTTCAGGACAGTCCATCTCCAGCAACCTTGCCGAGATGAATTCCTTACGATAGACCGGACAGGCGTAGTTACCGACTTGATAGCTGTCCACATCGACGAACAGCGCCTCTTGTTTCTCATTGGTGAGGATGTTCTTGGGGCAGATGTCGCACATGTAGATACCCCAGCGGTGCAGTTGTTCGAACTTTTCAAGGATATCGATGGCGAGCTTGGCCAGTTCGGCGCGGGTCCAGTCTCTTTCTATGTTGCGCAGTGCCAATGACCTTTTCATCCGGCTACTTAATCGCCCGTCTCGGAAACAGTCAAATATTTGGCCAAGGGTGTAGCCAGTGTAGAAAGGCATGAGGAATCCCACACAGCGCCCTCCTTCTTTTCTGTTGAAAATCAAGTGCCTTGGGAAGCAGAAGCCGCCCAGTGTCTTGCCGTGGTCCTGCCAGATGCTGATGAGCATACGAAGTTTCTTGACATAATTGTCCGGCGCTGGTTTGTTGTATAACTTCGCCACATAAAGACCCTCGTATTTCTTCGAGGGGGAAGTGATTTCCTTGGGCGACTTCCTCAGGTTGCGGACGACCGACTCTCCGCCGCTGCCGATGACCTCGTCGAGATAGATGGGGACGCGCAGGTCGCCGTCCTCAACGAAATAATGCGCCTCAGGCCATGCACTATGTGGCTGTGGCTTATGGTTTGTCCGTTCTTGTTTCTTCTTGTTTTTCCAATCCATAAATAAGGTCTTGCTGTGATGGGCTTCTGTGGATGGTCATGCCTACAATGACTCTAATGATAAAGAGTGCTTATGAGGTGATTATCTATCATTGCTTTTGGAAATAAAAAACTTCGTCTTTTATTTTGCATTTCACTTGCCTTGCACTATCTTTGCATTCCAAATGTCAACATCAAGAAGAATGAGAAATTACATGATAGCTTGTGCCGTGCTTTTTTCGGCTGTTTCTTTTGTGGCCTGCGACAAGCCCGCCCAGCAAACCGTCAACAATATCATCGTGCCCCCGCGTCAGGTCAATGAGCCCGATACCCTTATCCATCAGATGAATGAGGTGAATGGCTCTGACGTGGCGGAGTGGATGGGCAGTGAATACAAGGTGATCACCCACCGTCACACATCCGACAGCCTTACAGCCGTCACCGACAACAGTGGCAAGCGTTTCCGCAACAATGTCATCGATGTGGTCATCACCCGGAAAGATGGTTCCGTCTTTTTCGAGAAGACATTCACCAAGGCTGCTTTCGAGAAATACCTCTCCGAGGCCGACTATGAGCATAGTGTGCTTCTCGGGTTGGTTTATAATGGCACCGACAGCGAGCATATCATGCTGCTCGGCAGTGTGGGCAACCCCGACATCCTCACCGAGGAGTTCGTGCCCTTCAATGTGAAGGTCTCGAAGATGGGGGAGGTGAGCATCGAGAAAGCTGTTTTCAAGGTGCCCAACGACTCCATCTATGATGAGAAGTTCAATGAGCTCAACGAGGGAGTGTAGCCCACTGTCATTTCTACCGTAGAGGCTTTCTCAGCCCGTTATTGTCATTTTCTGAAGAGGTCTTTTTTCTGCAGCATGATAATCCTGCCATATTTGGCAAGGGTTTTCATGTCAAGCATGTCTTTGTTTCCCACGATGCCTATCACGCGGTGTGAGGCATTGTGGCGGATATGCTTGTCGTAGAAGCGCTGCACGTCGGCGGGGGTGATGGTCGGGTATTGCTCTGTGGCATCTTTCTGGGGGTCTTCGTCGTAGCCGTGCCAACGGTGGTTGGCGATGGCCTGTCCTTTCGCGCGGAAAGAAGGATACGAGGCATCGATGTCGTTCAGCACTGAGTTGCGTGCTGTCTTGAAGTTCGCCTCCACCAGCGGCATGTCGCCCAGCAGTGAATCGAGCAGGGCAATGGCTTTCATGCTCTTGTCGGCCTGTGTGCCCACGAGGGCAAGGAAGCCGAGGGGGGAGTTGGGAGCGGTTTTCAGACCCCGTCCTACGCTCATGCTCTGTGTGGAGTAGGCCATGGAGCGGAACTCACGCACCTGCTGGAAGAGCACCGACGACATCCCCCGTCCGAAATAGTGCTCGAAGAGGGTGAAGAGTGCTCGCTGTCTGGGCGAGGGGAGGGGCGGTATCTGCTCGTAGGTGAGAAGGATGGTCTGGCGCGACTTGGGCATGTCGTAGACCATCACCAAAGGCTCGTCGTAGCCTAAGGGGGCGCTGTCGTAGTCGATAAAAGGTTGTGAGCAGCGCGAGATGGGCAGATGGCGGCGCACGGACTGTGCCACGTCCTCGCTGGGCAATGTGCCGCTGTAGATGATGTTGCATGCGCTGGTCATCACGCTGTCGAGCGAGGCGAGCATCTCTTCGCTGCTCAGCCGCCTTGTCTCTGCCGGGGTGAGGTGGGTGAGATAGGTGGAGTTGTCGCCATAAGCCATTTTCATCAGCAGGGCTCTCATCACTTCCCTGTTGTCCTTGCTTTCCACTTTGCTGTCGGCCTTCTTGAGGTCTCGCACCTGGTTGAGGTTCTTCGCGCTGGGCTGGACATGAGTCATCAGGTGTGCGACGAGCCGTAGCGTGGCGTCGAAATGGCTGTCGGTGCCGCTGATGAGCATCGATGTCTGTTTGTTGGTCGACTCAAAGGTCACCGAGGCTCCGAGGGTTTGCAGCGCCCGCTCAATCTGCTGGCGGTCGAGGGAGTCGGTGCCCGATATGTTGAGCAGTTGGGTGGCAGCCTCGATGCGGCGGTCGGCCTTGTGGCCGCGGTTGTAGATGAGGGTCAGTTCGAAGAGGTCGTTCACGGGGTTGTCGGCGGTGTAGAGCGTCGCTGTGCCTCCAAGGTCGACGGTCTGCACATCATGCTTGAAGTCGAGCAGGCGGGGACTGTGGGCTGCGGCGGGAATAGTGGCGAGGCGCTTGGCGTATGCCGACTCCGCATGGGCGTTCTTCGGTACGATGGGGGTGTAGCCGGGCTGGCTGATGCGGTCCTTCGCATAGTCACCATTCTTTTTCGTAAAGCGCACGAAGGGGGCTTTCAGGTATCGGCGTGCGGCAGCCACCACATCGTCTTTCGTCAGATGCCGGTAGCCTTCCACCTTGGCGAGATAGTCGCGCCAGGTGCGGCCGGCGGCCATCACCGCCACCATTTTCGCGGCCCGGCTGCCGATGGTCTCCAGTTCGCGTTGTGCCTCACGGTATGCCTCCTGCTTCTGAGTTTCGAACATGCTGTCGCTGAAGTCGCCGTCGCACAGGCGGTGGAGTTGTTCCATGCAGGCATTCTCGGCTTTTGAGGTCTTCGCCAGCAGGTTGGGTACGACGATGAGCACCGTGACTCCGGCATCATTGAGGCTCTGCGTGGTGGCTGCCGCTCCCATCAGCACACCCTCGTTGGTCAGCGAATCGAGCAGTCCGGCCTGCTCGTTGTAGAGTATTGCCGTGGCCACCTGCATGGCGTTGGCATCGCTGTCAAACTCCATGGGCGACTTGAAAGCCAGGGCCTCGACGCTGACAAGGGGTACGGGCACCTTGATTTCAACGGTGCGCTCCTCGGTGATGTCGGGAAGGGGCGAGCGCTCACGCTTGGGGAGCTCGCCACGGGCAATGCGCCCGAAGGTGCGTTCGAGTAAGGGAAGGAGGGTGGAGGCGCTGACGTCGCCGCTGAGCACGAGCCCCATGTTACAGCCCACATAATAGCGGCCGTAGAAGGCTTGCATGGCCGACAGCTGTGGGTTTTTCAGATTCTCCGTGCTGCCAATGACGGGGTAGGCGTAGGGTAGGTCGCCGAACAATTCGGCCATGACCTTGTCAAGGACAGTGGAGAACATGTCGTCGGCATACATGTTTTTCTCCTCATAGACAGCTTCGAGTTCGCTTTGGAAGAGGCGGTAGACGGGGCGTATGAGGCGGTCGCTGTTCAGCAGGCACCATTGCTCGATGTACTGCGGGGTGAAGATATTGTGGTAATAGGTGTAGTCCCACGATGTGCCGGCATTGAGCTGGCTGCCGCCATAGCGCGAGATGAGGTGGTTGAACTCATTGGGGATGGCATACTCGCCAGCCTTGATGCTGAGGCGGTTGATGTCGCGCTGTATGCTGGCACGTGCCGCCTCGTCGGTGGTGGCGGCCAGTCGGTCGTAGCACGCAGAGATGCTGTCGAGCCAAGGCTTCTCGGCATGGTAGTCCACCGTCCCGATTTCCTCGGTGCCCTTGAAGAGGATATGCTCGAAATAATGGGCGATGCCTGTGTTGGGGCAGTCCTTGGCACCTGCCTTCACCACCACCGCGCCATAGACGATGGGCTGGCTGTGGTCCTCGTTCACCCATACGGTCATCCCATTGCTCAGTGTCAGTTCCTCAACACCTAAAGCCGACGGCCTCTGCCCTGACATGGCAAGCGACAAAAGCAATGCCAACGATAATACACACAGTTTCTTCATATTGTAGACCTTTGTTAGAGTTGAGAGTTGAGGGTTGAGAGTTGAGGGTTGAGAGTTGAGGGTTGAGGGTTGAGATTAGACTTTAGTTAGATTTGAGGGTTGAGAGTTGAGGGTTGAGATTTGAGACTAA
>CAMHEL010000222.1 GCA_946184125.1 uncultured Prevotellaceae bacterium | reverse complement strand
TATGAACCCTGTGGTGCAGAGGGCAACTACGTGCGTGTGAGTATCAGGACCGTCAAGGAAGGGATCATCAGCGCAGACCTTTTGCTTGATGCATTCATCCGAAGTGCCAATCCAGACAAGCGCCCTTCGGTAGAGTCTTGGCGTGAACGGTGGCATGAAATATTGGAAGTGATTGACACCATGAATCTCAACTATCCGAACTATACAGCCGACAAACAGTTCATTGACAGTATTCTCTCCGTTGGCAAATACGCCATCAGCCATTCGCCCGAATTTCGTGAGGCCTATCATCCGCACTATAGAATCGTGGAGCGAAGCATCTTTGACCAGGAAATCCTGACGCTAATAAAAAAATGGTATGCTCGTGCGCAAATGAACAAAGAGAGCAAATTACCAGGTGCTATAAATCCTAACGCATTGAAAATGCCCAAATCTGACCCATATAGGAGAAAGTTTGACGACATGCAACTTATTGACATTATTGGCTCTCACTTAAAGAGATAGCATCAATTCCTTTTTAAGTAGGTGATCAAAATTAGATGATAGTAACAGATAATTTTGATCACCTACTTAAGTTTGGCAAGTTCCCCCCACACCTACAAGAATATCACAAGCACGTCCGGCAAGAATAAAGATTCTACATCGATGTGTTGGGGACTTTCTCAAAAAAGTGTATCTTTGCACACTGTAAAGCCAATCATGTTTCAGTATAATCTATTTTGTTCTATAACATTTTGACAATGAGAAGATTTGGTATTCTTTTGCTAACATTATTATCGCTTGTTTCGGCTAAAGCCGACGACATCACCGTCGACGGTGTGAAAAGGAATTACATCGTCTATGCTCCCAAGAACCTGGGCGACAAGCGCCCACTGCTGATTTCATGCCACGGCATGAACCAGGATGCGGCTTACCAGAAGGGCATGCTGGTGATAGAGTCCGTCGCCGACACGGCAAAGTTCGTCACCGTCTTCCCCAATGGCATCGACAAGTCGTGGGACCTTGGAGGCAACAAAGACCTCAACTTCATGCGTGCCATCATCGACAAGATGGTCGAGAAATACAACATCGACCGCAACAGGGTCTATCTCTCGGGGTTCTCCATGGGTGGCATGTTCACCTATTTCGCCATGAACCGCATGGCCGATACCTTCGCCGCTTTCGCACCCATCAGCGGATACCCCATGTGGGGCGCCAGCTTCACCAGTTCACGACCCATACCCATCATACATACCCATGGCACCACCGATGATGTGGTCAACTTCAACGGGGTTGCCAGTGTCCTCGCCGGATGGGTGAAGAGAAACGGATGCCCCACGACGGCAAAGGTGACCAAGCCTTACAGAGCAAGCCACATCACACGCCACTACTGGGGACCGGGAATGAATGGCGTGGAGGTGGTGCTGCTGGAGATGGCCAACAAAGGGCACTGGATATCCAACGACAATGGAGTGAAGACGGGCGAGGAGATATGGAACTTCTGCAAGCGCTTCTCACTCAAGGACACCGACCCCAAGGTGAGTTTCATCAACCCAAAGACCAACCTGACATTCACCTCTGTGGGAGGAGCCGGCACCGTGCCCGACGTCAGCCTGGAGGTGGAAGCCAGCGACCCCGACGGGAAGGTGGAGAGCGTCGCCTTCTTTGACGGCGACGAACTGCTCGGAGAAGTAGCGGAGGCCCCCTACACCTTCGTGCTCAAAGACCTGAAGAAGGGCGAGCACGTCATCGCCGCCGTCGCCAAGGACAACGAGGGCTATTCGGCCAAAGCCACCATCACCATCAGCGCGAGCGACGTGCTGAGAGGCTCCTTCGTCTTCACCAACTTCAGCGAGGAGGGTTGTGTGCCCGAGGGATGGGAGACCTACGACGGGCAGGAGAACCGCGTGGGCTATGCCGGGGGCTTCAGCCAGGGATCGAGGGTGTTCCTCTTCACCGGCGAGACACACGACTTCGACTCTGGCATCTACACCCGCAACACAACGGGGGGAGCACAGGAAGGGTACGCACGCTATGGCAGTGAGAAAACCAATTCCACCATGTGGCTATACCCCGGCAATTACCAACTGTATGTGAGGGTGGCCAATTGGAACCAGCCCTCGTTCTCGCCTGTCACCGTCGCACTGGAGAACATGCAGGGAGAGCGGGTGTTTGAAGAGACGTTCACACCGACAGCCAACATCGGCAATGCCGCTTCCAACAGTTTCTCGGGCTCCACACCATTGTCGCTTACCTTCGACCTATTGGAACAGGGACGATATGTGGTGTCATTCTACACCGCAGACGCTCCCTGGGCCGACCTTGTAGTGGGCAGAGGGTCTATCAGGCGAAAGGGCGACGTGTCGCTCGTGACAACGATAGCCGACAAGCAACCCGTGCGCAAAACATACTTCAACCTCGCCGGCCAGCAGGTGCAGAAACCCACGCACGGCATCTTCGTCGAGAAAACCATCATGAGCGACGGCACCGCCAACAGCCGGACCATGAGTTACTGAAATGGGTCCCCAATGTTAAAAAAGGTATTTTTTTCATTGACCTTCGGCCATTTATCCCTATATTTGCAAAAAAAATCAACCCCATGGAAAAGAAATCAATATTTTCACGTTTTTGCATGATGGTGATGGCCATCATGCTCATGGTCCCCGCCACGGCGGATGGCCAGACCGGAAACCACCGCACCAAATCAAGCAAGAGACGGGCGACAACCACCGCAAGACGAAACCTGCCGAAAAGGCCCGACGCACCATCAGCACTCAGCCAAAGCGGACGAACCATCAAGGACATGCTCTTCTACCCCTTCGCATGCCTGCCCGAAGACTACAGCTCCAAAGAGGAGGTGCAGCAGCAACTCTCCGACCTCTTTGGCCAATGTGAGAACATCAACGGCTGTCCCGGACTGCATTTCAGCGAAGCCTACGACTTCACCTACCGCGGCGCTCCCATCGGAACGGCTTTCTACGACTGGATGGACCACAGACAGTGGTATCATTTCTATTTCGAGACAAAAACCGAGGCCGACAGATTCTACAATATTCTCGCAAGCGACATCAAGGCAGCCGGCATCCCACTTGCCAGAGACAAAATCTACGGAGGACTCTCCAACCGCCTGCACCCCGTTTCCATCTTCAAATGGGTGTTTCTGACACCATCGAAAAGGGTGAAGGAAGCCGACGGAAGCAACATCAACGGACCTGATGTCGTAGGGATGTATGAAGTGGAATTTGGGGTCTATAAAAGATAGGTTTTTAAGAAATTTGGGAGTTTAGGAGTTTGGGAGTTTAGGAGTTTAGACATATGCTTTGTGGATCTTGAGAGGGTCAGAGGTGACTGAGATGGAGAGATTTTCAACACAGTTCTGGGAGGTGACAGAGATGGAGAGATTTTCAACACAGAGGCACAGAAACACAGAGGAGCACAGGGTTTTTATATCTTGGAGGGAGAGAGGAAAAGATCTAAAGTCTAAAGTCAAATGTCTAAAGTCTAAAATCTAAAGTCTAAAGTCTAAAGTCTAAAAAAATGAATAATTCATTTCAGAAATTATTGTTTTTGGCAACTTTTCTTGCTTGCTGTACTATGGCGAATGCTCAGTTGCCTAATGAGAAGTTTGGCAAGCCATCAGACCTCGAATGGGAATTCAACGGCTGGGGCGATGCCATAGATGCCGATGCCATCATTCTCTGCAAGACGATGAAGGTCTCGTATCAGCTATCCGACCAGGTGGCCAACAACAACCAAGGTTACTCCGACGTCAACTTTGACAATCTTTCGGATTTTGGCAAAAACCAAATTGACGACGGCAATATCATCGTGAATTATGAGTTCAAACTCCGCACCAAAATCCTCAAGCCGGAAGGTGCGAAGCATGCCAATATCGACATCACTTACTTCAATGCCGATAACGACAAGACGTTCTTCAGCGATGCTTTGGACGACATGAAGATTAGGGTTTTCACCAAAAACGAGAAGGGAAAGGTGGTGAAAAGAAACATCGCCACCAATGCCTTTGCCAAAGAGCGTATCAACGACAACTACATGGTCATGCATGTCGTTGTGCCTGACGTTCAAGCGGGAAGCATCATCGAGTACCAATACAACATCTCAAGCAACCGGCCCACTTACATCTACGACTGGGTGTTCCAAGAGTGTATCCCTACAGTGCACTCAAAATGCGACATAGAGATTCCGGCTTTCCTGAGATTCAACATGAATGCTCCTATCAACAAGCTCATCAAGTCGACCGTGGAGGTAGGACACCTGGCTTACGACACCAACCGGCCTGACATGAAGAGGGGTAAGTCGTGCGCCACCAACCACTACAAAGTCATTGGCGACTATATCCTTCCCGAAGGACAGGCACTCACCCACAACCAGAACAGCGACGCCAAAAACGACGCTGAAGAGATGAAGGTTGCCAACCTCACCAGCCAAATCAACATGCCCAACATCACACGTCCGGCTGAAATGCCAGAAGGACATACACACCTGAAGGTCAAATAGACGGAAAACGAAAGGCGGAATAGCGGAACAACGGAATATCGGTATACCGACATTTCGAACCGATATTTCGACGAAAATCTCCTGAATTCATACATCATTCTTGCTGCTTCATACAATAGGAAAGAAAAATCTTCCTCAGTTCGGCAAATCATCGTAACTTTGCATCGTCAAGAGGAATGATTAGGAGTTTGGTTCCGTCAACTAATGTAAAAAAGAAACAAATGTTCTCGTACTTTTCAGTAAAAAGACGTTAACTTGCAAAATAAAACCAGTTAGAACATGGAATGGTTCATAATAAAAACTAGCACCGAATTGTTGCGAGTTGTCACGGACGAGATTGTATATGTCAAAGCCGAGGGCAACTATTCCAAACTGTTTCTGACCTATGGCAGCGAGCGCACGATGGGTTTCCAGCTTCACTATTTCGTCGATGCGTTCCATGAACTTCAGAACAATACGTTCGTTAGGTTGGGAAGAAGTCTTATCATCAACAAACGCTATATTCGAGTCATCAATCTCTCAGATCAAATACTGATACTCTCTGGTCAGCAAGTTAGTAAACCAATCATACTTGATAAAATCCCGCGTGAAGTACTGAAACAGTTGAAGGAGTTAATATTAAAAGAGGAAGGGATAGATAATGGATGATATAAACATGCAGGAACAGGAAGTGCCCGTCATCATCATCAAACGAGATGATGAGCCACAATCCAGGGAGATTGCAACGACGGTGAAAGCCCCTTCTAAGAAAAAGAAGTGGCTGAAACGGATCCTATTGCTCATAGCTATTGCCTGTATGATAGTCGCAGCACTCATTGGCTATCATTACTGGAGCTATAACAATAATATCGGTGTCTCAGTCTCTGTCTCTCCTGAACAGAATATTGAGAAACTTGAGAAACCGGCAAAGAAGGAAACGCCTAAGGTGGTGATGCTCAGCGACAGCATCCTTGGCGTTGCCATGGATTTTTATGCCCTCTATGGCGTGAAAGCGTCCATAGAGTTGAAGGAGCCTGACACAACAGATGCTTCTGTCTATCTATATTGCCGCTCCGCCGACCACAAGGCCGATGGCACATATATTGGCTCACTGGTCGTTAATGGCGAGGAACTGCAAAGCGACAACAAACGTCTGGGGTATATGGCCATGCTTGGCGACAACACTGTCATCGGTGTTTCGAGAAGCGAGAAAGTAAAAGACTATATAAAGGCGCACGGAGGCTCGTTCTTCAGGCAGTTCGTACTTGTCAGCGATGGAACTATCCCCGAGCGTTTCTTCCTGCATGGGAAGGTGGAACGCCGAGCCATTGGACGTATTGGCAATGATGACCGACTCTATTTCATCGCCACCAAGGGCAAAGAAACCCTCTGGGACTTCGCCGATGCACTCCGGGAATATGGTTTCAAAGATGCCATATACATCACAGGAGGTAATGATTATGTATACTACCGCACAAAGAATGGCAAGAAGCACGACATAGGCGTCATCAACGACAATCCACATAAGAAGCGGGAAGTCGCCATCCCCTGGCTCGTGTTCAGGAAAAGATAATGATTCAGAAAAAAGAGCATAAACATCTGACAATAAGGCCTCTTGCCATTTCAGAGGTTATATCTCTCAACTCAAAGCCCAGAGCGTTGCTCTGGGCTTTGAGTTTGTTATAACAGGACTTGAATATTCCCCTTTCGACACAAAGGTCTTCTTATCACCTTACCACCTTGGCATCTGTCTTCTTGATATACAGGTTGTCGTGAGCAGTGGTAAGCACATAATACTCTCCATCTTCCTTGAACTGGTCTGCAATGATGGTGCCTCTTTTTACCGTGGTAAACAGCTCATAAATGCCTCCGTCTCTGTAATTGTCGGTCCAGATGGATGTGTTCTCCTTGGTGGCCACCAGTCGTGGCTGTCCATTGCCCTCAAACCAGGTCTGCTCACCTACGTACTTGCTGTAGGCCCATCCCGTGACTTTTCCCACGCTGACCTTGCTCCAGTTGCCGCTTCGGCCACGAAACACTCCCTGACCTAATCCATGGGAAAACATATACAACTTCGTCAGCACGGGAGCCTTCATGGAAGGACTCTGCCGAACATTGACAAAACCATCATCCGAAGTGGCATACACGACGGTGAACACATCCTGAGCCCAAATAGCACAACCTATCATCAGGGCTGCAAAAACAGAAAATAAACGTTTCATTCTATCAAAGGGTTTAGTGGTTTGAATATTTCATATCACATTGGAGGATAACATATCATGCGATTTGGCATACCTGCTGACTGAAGATATATCGTCCTCATCGCAGTAACTCTTCAGCGAATCTACTAATAAAGTAATGTTCGTCGGGATTTGCAATCCCGACGCATTGAATATCAGGATTTGCAATCCGAAAAGCGCATTAAAAATGCTTATACTCCATGCAGGTGGATTGCAAATCCACCTGAGTGTAAGAATCGCTGAATAATTACTCATCGCAATCCAAATGCAAATATAAGCAAAAAAATGACACACTCAACCATGAATTGCCATTTTTTTCGTATCTGCATGATATTTAGAAACTGTCAGCATGTGTTCTGAATCATACGTGTCTTTGACATTCATTTCAATCGGTCATTTCCCATTTTCCAATCTTGCATTTCCCTGTGTTGATGTTTAGTCCCATGGTAGTGTTTTAAGGTGGGTTCTATTAATTAGTGAGAACGTTTTACAACTTTACTTCCGGCACCACCTGACCGTCGAGGAGGTTGATGATGCGCTGGGCATAGCC
>CAMHEL010000221.1 GCA_946184125.1 uncultured Prevotellaceae bacterium | reverse complement strand
ATTCATAATTCATAATTCATAATTCATAATTCATAATTCATAATTCATAATTATTTTCGGCTGCGCCGATTGAATATTGAAAATTGAAGATTGAAAATTGATTTCGGCTGCGCCGATTGATTATTGAAGATTTAGTAATTTTGTGTCAATGGATGGTTTTAAATCATTCTCACCATATTCAGATAAAGCAAAAGAACTACTTAGCATATTGGATTACTTTGCATATTAGATAGGAAATAATTAGAACGATTATATGGCATTTTACCTTCAACGTTTTCTAAATGCTCAGCAGTCAGGTGGTATTTACGACAATATGCCTAACTACGAGACAGCCCTTCAGGAAATCCGCGATGGACACAAACGCACGCACTGGATTTGGTATGTCTTCCCTCAGATGAAAGGACTTGGACACTCTCAACTCTCCGAATTCTATGGTATCAACGGCAGGGAAGAGGCTTATGCCTATATCGAGCATCCCGTCCTCAGAGAGAGGTTGGTAGAGGCTACCGAAGCAGCGATGAATCATAATGTCTATAGCCTTTTCGGCTCTGACGTCATCAAATTCCGCGCATGTATGTTGCTGTTCGCCTCTGTCTCCGATATTCCCATCTTTAAGCGAGTCATTGAAAAATACATGTGGTAATTGCCAAAAAACCCAGTAAGCCTTCGGCCGATTGAAGATTAAAAATTGAAGTTTCCCACCCCTGGGGATAATATTTTCATCGTAGTCAACAGTCAATGATAGATTGAACATAGAAATTCATTTCTCAGTCAGGAAAATGCTGTTTCCTGACTGATACAGAGAAGTTCACGATAACTGGTTTGCACGACATTCGAAAGACTAAATAACTAAATAACTTATAAATAATAAGGAATAGGGATTACGGTATCAATTCAACGAATTATCTTTTTGAGTCGCCTACGGCGAGAAATCTTTCAAATCTTTACAAATCTTTCAAATCTTTACAAATCAAACAAATTTCTATCGCGAAAAATATAAATATTTGACAGATTTGAATTGATTTGTAGGATTTCTGCCCGATAGGGCATCCCTTGATATGATTCGCTGAATAGAATAGGGATTACGCTGTCCTTGGTAAAAAAAACAAAAAATTCACCTTAATATTTTGTTTTGCGCTCGGTTTTGACTATATTTGTAGGTCGAATCGGCAATCATGGAAAACAATTGGGAAACACCATATGTCTAACTAAAACTAAAACAGAACAAAAACAATGAAAGACCTAAAAATGTACATCAACGGCAAGTTCGTTGAGAGCAAGTCCGGCAAGTGGATTAATGTGCTGAACCCCTCTACCGAGGAGGTGATAAGCCGCCAGCCCGAGGGCACAGTAGAGGAAGTCGACGAGGCACTCGATGCCGCTGCCGCCGCCCAGAAAGCATGGGCCAAGACCCCTGCCATCGAGCGTGCCAAGTACCTGAACAAGATGGCCGACGGTATCCGCCGCCGCCACGAAGAGTTTGTCGACATCATCATGCGCGAGCAGGGCAAGACCCGTACTTGGGCCTCTGTCGAGGTAGCAGTGACCGCCGACTATTTTGACTACATGGCCACCTTTGCCCGCCACATTGAGGGTGAGATCATCCCGAGCGACCGCCGTGGTGAGACGATCATGCTTTTCAAGGAGCCAATAGGCGTTGTTGCCGGCATTCTCCCCTGGAACTTCCCGTTCTTCCTTATTGCCCGCAAGGCAGGCGCCGCCCTGATTACGGGTTGCTCGATTGTCATCAAGCCATCGCAGCTGACACCGGAGAACTGCTGTGAGTTTGCCCGTGTGGTGGACGAGACTGGTCTCCCCGCCGGTTTGTTCAACGTGATCACCGGCAAAGGCTCTGTGGTTGGCAACGCCCTTGCCGCCAGTCCGAAGATTGGCATTGTCAGCGTGACGGGCAGTGTTGGCGCCGGCGAGAGCATCATGAAGGCCGCAGCAGGCAACATCACGAAGGTGTCGCTTGAGCTTGGCGGCAAGGCTCCCGCCATCGTCTTCCCCGACGCCGACCTTGAAGCCGCCGCCCAGTGGGTAGTAGACTCCCGCATCGGCAACAACGGTCAGATATGCAACAATGCCGAGCGCGTGTATGTTCACAAGGACATCAAGGCCGCCTTCACCGACCTGTTGGTGAAGAAGATGTCGGCAGTGAAGGTTGGCGACCCCTGCCTCGACGACAGCGTCGACATGGGTCCACTTGTAGAGCAGCGTGCTCTTGAGAGTGTGGAGGCCAAGGTAGCCAACGCCATCCGCCAGGGCGCCAAGGTTCTCTGCGGTGGTCATCGTGTGGGTGAGAAGGGTTACTTCTATGCCGCCACAGTGCTTGACAACGTGACTCAGGACTTCGACATTGTCCATGAGGAGACCTTTGGCCCCGTTCTCCCCATTGTGGAGTTCGACGACATCGACCAGGTGATATCCTGGGCCAACGATGTGGAGTATGGCCTTGCCTCCTCGGTGTTCACCAGCAGCATTGACATTGCCGCCAAGGTGAGCCGTGAGCTTGAGTTCGGCGAGGTCTACATCAACCGCGAGCACTTCGAGGCAATGCAGGGCTTCCATGCCGGCATGAAGAAGAGCGGCATTGGTGGTGCCGACGGCAAGCACGGTGTTGAGGAATATCTTGTGACGAAGGTGGTATACATGGACACCCACTACGAGTAATCCTCTGCCATTGTTCATCCGGCTCTGATCAGCCATTACATGAGTCGCCCCTCCTTTCCTGTATGGAAAGGAGGGGCGCTTTCGTATTTTGCATGTTGAATGCTAAGCCTTTTCTTTATCTTTATCCTGCTTTTTCTTGCTGCCGCCTTTCGAGGGGGTTTTCTTTGGTTTCTCCTCGACCGTGGTCTTTATGCCGGCGAGCTCAGAGTCGATGAGGATTCGCCCACAGTACTCGCAAACGATGATTTTCTTGTGCATCTTGATGTCGAGCTGTCTCTGAGGCGGTATTTTGTTGAAGCATCCTCCGCAAGAGTCGCGCTGCACATACACCACTCCCAGTCCATTGCGTGCGTTATGCCTGATACGCATGAAGCTGTTGAGCAGTCTTTCCTCGATTTTATCCTCGAGCTGTTTCGACTTCTCCTTGAGTTTCTCCTCTTCCTCTTTTGTTTCCTGTATGATGGCGTCGAGTGCTCCTTTCTTCTCCTCGAGAGTCTGCTCGCGGAATTCCACCAATTCCTGGTTTTGCTTCAGTTGTGCCTCGCATTCCTCAATTTTCACGAGAGCCTCTCTTATTTTCTTGTTGCAAAGTTCAATCTCAAGTTCCTGGAAGACGATTTCCTTGCTGAGCATGTCATACTCACGGTTGTTCCGCGCATCTTCGAGTTGTGCCTTGTAATGAGCCACATTGATTTCAGCCTCTCCGATTTCGCGTTTTTTCTGCGTGATGGCATCCTTGATTTGCTGTATCTCGTTTTCAATTTTCTCGATACGTGTTCTGAGCCCGGCGATTTCGTCTTCGAGAGCCTCCACCTCGAGTGGCAGTTCTCCTCTGAGTGCTCTTTTCTCATCAATCTGTGACAGTGTGGTCTGGAGTTGGAACAGAGCCTCCAGTTTTTTCTCCACTGTCAAATCCGTAGAATCTTTTTTTGCCATACGATAGTTTATGTTATTTGATGTTTTCTTTTTGGTGTGTTCTATTATTATCCATTTTTAGAAATAAGCGATGGGGTCGGTGCAGGTTTGTGTAATTCGGCACATAAGTCCCGGGCATTCACGTTCGATGATGTCTCTGAGGACCTCGGTGGTGTACTGTTCGCTCTGGTAGTGGCCGATGACGCAAATCTGTATCTGCTGCTCATGCCCGAAAAACTCGTGGTAGTGCATTTCCCCGGTGACGAAAGCGTCGGCTCCCGCCCTTATGGCATCGCCCATCATGAAAGCCCCAGCGCCTCCGCAGATGGCCACCCTTCCTATACTTCGTGAGAGCAGTTGGTTGGCCTGCACGCATGGCACGTCGAACGTTCTTTTGAGTTTTGCCACGAAGTCGGCAGCGGCCATGGGCTCGTCATACTCCCCCACTACACCACTGCCCCCCTCCACACCACCGGTGCTTTTGGGTGCGAGCAGTTGCAGGTTTTTGAGTCCCAACTTCTCAGCGATTTTGTAGTTGACTCCTCCCACGGCATTGTCGAGGTTGGTGTGCATCGAGATGATGGTAATGCCATCGATTATGGCTTTCCTGACGCACCGTTGCACATAGTTCTCGTCGGAGATGCGTTTCAGACCTCTGAACAGGAGCGGGTGGTGCGACACCACCAGGTTGCATTTGTTTCTTACGGCCTCTTCGAGCACTTCCTCGGTCACGTCAAGACACAATAATGCCCCTGATGCTTCCGTCTCTGTCAATCCCACTTGCAGGCCGGCATTATCGTAGTCTTCCTGCAGGGGCAGAGGCGCGAACTTTTCAAGGGCACACAGCACTTCTCTTATTTTCACGCTATAACAATTGTGTTTTGAAATGCAAATTTACGAATTTTCCACCTAATAATAATGCTTTTGGGAGGGAATTTAAGAATTATTAACAGGGGAGGTAGACAGAGGGGACAGAGGGAACAGAGGAAAGGGCGGCCTCGCTGATTGAGGAACAGAGGAGTTGATGAAATCAACTCTCTTGAGGGGATGAGAGACGTTTGAAAAGATTCAACCATCTCGAGAAGAGAGAGAGATGATGATAAGATTCAACACAGAGGCACAAAGACACAGAGAAACACAGAGATTTTAACTTTCTGAGGGGAATGAGGGGACAGAGGAAACTGGGGAAGCGGAAGAAAGAGTGACGGCGACACTTGAGGGAACAGAGGGAACAGAGACTTTTGTCGGGAAACGCGGATTTCAGGGACAGCATTTGACAAGCAAGATGCTCTAAGTCCCCAAAAGCACATTTTACCTGATGACTTCTTACCTGATGACTTCTTACCTGATGACTTCTTACCTGATGACTTCGACTTCTACTGATGAGCCGTTTGCTCCGACGAACTCAAGCAAGGGGTTTTTGGTGATGGGGAAAGAAGAGACATCGACATCCAATTTTGTCTGGCCATGGAAGTCGAAGGACTCGCAGGGTTTTCTGTTGTCATCGAGCAAGTGCACGGTGATGACAGGCATGCTTGCCTCGACATGGAAGACACGGCCATCCTTGCTGAGCTTTCCCCTCACGTCAATCATCTCGTGTACGACATCATGCTCATGCTTATGCTCTTCACTGTTTTTGTTTTCCACCATCATGTAGTAGTCGTCGGAGCCTTCAAATCCGAGTCCCATTCCTCTGAGCATCTGCACGGCATACCTTACGCCGAGCAGGTGGTATCCTGATGTGAGGAAATGTAGTTTGTCAGCAGATGCCTCGCATCCTTTAGCCGATGCCACATAAGTGCTGGGGAGCAAGCCCGAGAGCTGGTTGATGAACGTGTTCGACGCGGCATATCGCCCTCCATGTTCGGTGTCCACCGTTTCTCCCACGACGAACGGCACTTTTGCGGGGTCGAGTTTGAGGTCGTGCATCAGATTGTCGTGTATCTTGCATACTTTCTTCACCCACTCTTCGTTGCACGAGGTTGTTTCCCCATGGTGCATGAGTATTCCCCTTATCTCCCCGTTTTTCTGCGCTTTTTTTGCGATGGAGATGAGGCGGCTATACGGATTTCCTCCGTAAGCCTCTATTTGTGCCTTCATTCGCTCGTCGGTGACGCCCTTGATGTAGGTTTTGCATACATCCTTATCGAAGAGGTCGATATCGGCATCATCGACAGCGACGAAGATGACACCGATTTTGATGTTCTTTGGCAGGTTCCGCCGCATGGTATCGCCAAAAAAGTCCACCAGTGAAGCGCCACTGTCGGGTCCGCAGAGGGGTGCCACAGCCTTGCGCCATTTCCCAGCCTTCCACTCCCCTTTTCCGTTGATGGCCGACATGGCGTAGAAATCATCGACACTGGGCATTTCGTCTGGGTTGATTTGTCCGTGTCCCACCATGTTGGTCTGTCCGAAACAGAGGTAGACGAAGAAATGGTCTTTCTGCGCCATCGCTGCCAGGTTTTGCAGTAGGCACAGGGCGAGCACAACGATAGCTCTCATATTTTTCAATAGCCTTTCGAGGTTATGGTTTTGGTTGCGATGACATCGCAACAGACGGAACGAGCGGGCTCAAGACTCAAACCACAAGACTCAAATCTTAAGACTCAAGCCACAAATCTTAATTCTCTCAAGCCTCAAATTTAGAAATAGCAAGTCAGGTGGTATCCTATGCGTGCTTTGTCTTTGCTGAGGTCCTTGCTTCCGTCGATTGAGTGGTTGAAGGGAGTTTTGGTGTAGTGCTTGTAGTAGAGTCCGAAATCGACGCTTCCTGAGCGCCACCCTATGATAGGTACGATGGCGAAAGTGCTATTGTGGAGGATTTCATTGTCCACATAATAACTTTTGATTTTATTGTTGTCATGCACTTTGAATCCCATCTCGCATCCGCAGCCGACATAGAACTTGGTCCATTTGCTGGTTCGGAAGAGTTGGAGTTTGAGGAAAGCGGGCACGACGACCTGTCCTGCGCTTCCCACTACGGACAGTTTGCTTTTCTCATCGTCGGGTCTTGGGTCTCCAGAGATATACTCGATGAATTCCACTCCTACGCTGGCGTTCAGCATGTCGTTTGTTCGCCCCAGATTGAGCATCAGTCCTGCTCCCAGTCCAGCAGCAGTTTTGTAGAAGTCTCCTGTATGGTAGAATCCCACTTGAACGAACGGGCTGCCGCTGCTGGTCATTTTCTCGGCCGGTTTTTCACCTCGGACAGTACCCCACTGGGCCATCATCGAAAGTGGCACGATGGCCGTGAACAGCACGGCAAAAATTTTCTTGGAAAGACGAAATGATAAAGTGTTCGTATTCATATCATACATGTTTTAAATTGTGTTTTTGCAAAGATACACATAAAATGTTTTTTGCCAAGCAAAAAAAGCACGAATATTTTTCAACGAAGAAGATTTCTATGAATTAAAGAGATTAGTTGTATTCCATGGACTACACTGAGAGATGTTCACGACAATGGTTAACAGAGAGAGAATCAAGCCAATTGGTTAACAGAGAGAATCAAGCCAATTGGTTAACAGAGAGAGAATCAAGCCAATTGGTTAACAGAGAGAGGATAAAAAAACGCTTCGCTTAGGAAAAATGTGATTAAGAGAGTGCCAAGCAAGCTTGCTTGCAATTGGCCGAGCGTGAACATTTTATGCAAAAAGGTATAAAAAGTAGAAAAAGGTGATGGCTCATAGGGAAAACGCTCATGCTTATGAAAAAACACCTTACGGTGTCTCAAAAAGG
>CAMHEL010000220.1 GCA_946184125.1 uncultured Prevotellaceae bacterium | reverse complement strand
CATGGCGCCTATCGGTGCCGGAGCCGTCCTTCACTGCAAGACCACCGGCGGCAAGCCATCTGCCGTCACCCTTGACCATATCCGCATTGTTGACATGAACACCCGTGAGCATGCCGCCCCGGCTGTGGAGTGCACACCCACTGGCATCCGCGAGGTTGAAACAGGCGCTGCACCCGTCGCCCGCTACCGCATCGACGGCACACGCGCCAGCGGCTCACAACGTGGTATCTATGTGGAAAAAGGCAAAAAAATCATCGTAAAATAATCATTTAATAATATAGTTATGAAACAGAAAATCTATCTAACCCTTTTGGTCCTAATCGCCTTGATGACCGGTGCGCGTGCCGCGAACACGCTCACTGTCGGCGATGTGGTACTTCCTCAGGGAGGCCAGGCCGATGTGGTGGTGAATTACAGTTTCACCACACAGTACTTTGGCTTCCAGATTGAGACACCCCTCTTCACGGGACTTACCATGGGCGACTTCGCCATTGGCAGCAAACCCGCAGCCAATGACTACACGTTGAGCCATGCTCTCCTTTCTTCGGGTACTCACCGCTTCGTCGGCTACAACACCAATCACGCCGCTTTGCCCACCGGCACTGGCGAGCTCCTCCACTTCACCATCGCAGCAGGGTCAAGCCTCGCTGCCGGCACTTACAATGCCACCCTCAGCTATGTGGAGTTCACCAACGGCGAGGGCAAGCGCGAGATGCTCAGCCAAGTGACATTCAAAGTCATCGTGTTCAATCCCACGGAGCTGAAGAACCAGATGACACGCAGTCTCGCACAAATCAGCGACCAACTGAGCTCCTTGCAGGAACTCTACGATAACACGAAATCCCTCTATGAGCAGCTCAACGGTTGTCTGCCCACCTCCGACTACACGCAGGTGATGAACTCATTGACCTCCTACGGCACTCAGCTCTCCACACTCCAGGACCGGCTTGAAACACTTGCGTCGCAGGTCTCCAGCGCATCACCGGCGCAGTACTACGAACTCAATGCCACGGTGTCGGCCTTCAACAGCGAGGTCAGCAGCTTCAGCAGCACCATGACCAACGGCATTGCCAGCCTCAACGAGACGGTGAAGTCGAAAGCGGCACGCGACCTGCAAAGCCGACTCACCACCATGGGGCAGAAAGTGTCTGCCCTTGGCAATGACTATGCCAGCCTCACGATAGCCCTGCAAGGCATCACCGCCAATGTCGGAGAATACTACTTCGAGAAGATTGCCACAGATGACTTCAATGCCAGCCTCGCTGCCACCAATGCCAGCTTGACTTCCTACGACACCGCCATCGACTCGCTCACCACGGTATACAACAACTTGGTGCGCAACAACTCCATCAGTACTGTGAGCGATGCCATCAGCTTCTACCGCAAGTTCTTCGCCCTCTCCGACGGCTACGACAGTGTCGCCGCTCGTGGCTCTGGCATTCAGACCTCTCTCGATGGGTTGCAGACCGCTTACGACCAGCTTGAAGTCAATTTCCCCGAGGCGGGTATGTTGTTCAATATTCGTCCCACCGACCTGGAAGAAGAGATTCAGATGGGTTACAAGGATGACCTGGGGCATGTGCTCACTTCAGGCGGCATCATGTTGTTCGAACAAGTCAGTGGTTGCGACTTCAAACTTTTCGATGTCAATGAAAATTACGTCACCGCGAGCATGACCTCAAAGACGCTCGGCGTCGGCACCGATAGCGAGGCCGCCGTATGGACAGGCACAAGCCTTCATAATGGCAACTACCTGCTTTATTGCGCCGATGCTGGTCGCTATCTCGCCTATGAAGGCAACAAGGTCAACTCGGCCATCATTGCCTCAACCACAGCACACTCCTGGACCATCGGTGAGTCCAACCTTGATCCGCTGCAGGCATTTATCAACATGCTTGCCGAAGAGGAGGCCAATCCAAAAGAGAATCAGACCGAGCCAGTGGACTTCACCGCTCTGGAAGAGGAGGACGTGTGCGAGAGCTGCGCAAGCCGACAGGAGCCCATCGTCTTCCCACCAGTGCCTTATCCCGTCCGCGTCAGAAACGGCGTACTACCCGTCCCCAAGCCTGAAGGCCCACGCCCTGCTGACTTCCATCCCATCGTTGTGCCCCAGGGCAGCCATGTCATCCTCGACAACGTCGTCCTGAACGATGTCGTGGGAGGACACCACGTCATCTATGTGGAGGGAACGCTCGAGGTGACGGTCAACATCGTTATCAACATCGTGCAGTGGGAGTGGTTCATCCATGTCGGACCCACCGGACGCGTCATCTGGCACTACGACAGCAAGGAGCGCATCAAGAACGAGGGAACGGTTGACATCGTCGGTGGTAAGATGGCTTACCTCGACAACAGCGGCACCGTGAACCAGACGGAAGGCACCATCACGAAGGTCATCAACCGCTATGTCTATCACTTCGACGGCGGTATCATCAATAGGGCCGACAACTACGGCACGATGAACAATACCAAAGGAACCATCCGCACTGCCCGCAACTATGAGAACGCCACATGGAACATGAGCGGCGGTAACATCAACAACACCGTGAACAACAGCACCGACACCGTGTTTGTCAACCAGGGTACGTTCTATTTCACTGGTGGCATCATACGCGGCTACGGCAGCCGCCTCATCTACCACGGCCCGAATGCCTTCATGCGCATCGATGGCGGACGTTTCGACTTCACCAGAGTGACGCATTATTTCATCGAGGCACACAGCGACTTCTTTATCCGGGGCGACTACAACTACGGCGCCACCGTGCCCATCCTGCTCAAGCCATCGGTCACCATCCGCCTGCTCTACAAGTGGATTTACAACTTCAACGTGGTGTTCATCGGCGACTGGCCCACGATACGCTATCCGCTCTTCTATGGAGAAGGTTTCACCCTCAACATCAACCATTACCAGTATATCGGATGGACGTTGCCCAACCACCGCTGGCGCTGGCATTATTCATCGGTCACCAACACCATCGAGCCACGCGACGAGGAGGTGTGGGATGAAGACGACCTCACCTATTACCTCAGCTGGCTTGACACCTACCGCGACAGTGAGTCGGCTTCCACTGAGGAACAGCCGCAGACCCTCGACCTCGGTGGGCGCACCATCGTCATCACACGGCCCGTGGTGCTCCCCGTGGGTGTACACGTCATCTTCCAGAATGGCTCCTTCGTCACCAACACCACCTGGAACTACAACTATATGTTCCAAGTGCCGGAGGGCAGTTCGCTGCGCATGGAAAATGTAGATATCGACTACTCCGCACGCAAGCACTATGTTGTGAATGGCAGTGTGGTGACACGCTACATCTTCGATGTCATCGGAAACCTCTACATCGGCGTGGATACACATATCAAGGGCTATCTTGACTCATCGCTCACACCGACCGACACTTTCATCCCAGGAGCGGCAGTGCGCATCGCCCAGACAGGCAAGATTTACTTCGATGGCGGATGGCTCGAAAATGTGGTGGTCATTCTCAACGAGACGATGAGCATCTTCGTGACGAATCCCATCACTCACAGTTTCTATGTCTATCTACCCACCGACTTCCGTTATCAGGGCTTCCATATCATGGGGCCGCACAACGGATATGTCATTACATACTATGATGTCTGGTATTTGAAGTTCTTCAAGTGCGGCAATTGGTATCCTATCATTGATGAAGATGGATTGGTTGTGCTCGATACCCTTCTCGGTGATGTGAATGGCGATGGCATCATCTCCATTACCGACGTGATGCTTACAGTAAGCTATATCATAGGCGA
Organism: uncultured Prevotellaceae bacterium; assembly: GCA_946184125.1. GTDB lineage: Bacteria > Bacteroidota > Bacteroidia > Bacteroidales > Bacteroidaceae > Prevotella. Next base: position 3,585 of record CAMHEL010000220.1, on the reverse strand, counting down.
AAAGATTACCAGTGTATTCATCAAAGCCAATGCTGATGTCAACCAAGATGGAGATATCACTATTGCCGATGTGGTGGAAATCGTGGCTATCATCCTGAAGCAGCCAAAGGCGAATGTCGCCCCCAATGCTTTGGAGTCGCTCACGGAGAATATGACACTCACCGGAAAAGACAATCATTGCACGTTGCTGCTCAACAACAGGGTGCCTTACACCGCATTCAGCATGATGGTCAGCGTGCCCGAGGGGGCTGCCATGGGCAACGTGAGGGTGGATGACCGCCGCGCCGACGGCCATCACGTAATGGCTCAGGAGGCCTCTCCCGGGCACTACAATGTGGTGGTGTTTGCTAACAACGGCAGGGCGTTCCGCGATGGTGTCTCTCCTGTGCTGCAATTCGATATTCGGGGATGTCGTGCCGATGATGTCGCCATCAGCGACATACAGATGGTGACACCTGAGTTCGATACGGTGCTGCTGCCTGCCACCATGGGTGTCGCCGACGGCATAGACCAGTTGGATGACGCTGATGACAATGACCTTCCCACCTATTCCATCACGGGTGTGCGCACCACATCGCCCACGCGCGGCGTGTATATCCGCAATGGCCGAAAAGTGGTCAAGAAATAGACGTATGTCGGCACGCCCCAACCCTGGGGCGTGCCGGCAACGTTTACATGAGACTATCTACTTAACAATATGAAAAGATTCTTGTTGTTTGTGACCTTGATGGTTATGATAGGTTTGACGTGCAAGGCCCAGCCCTCGACATCCCAGCTGGCGCCAAACCGAATCATGACCGCATCATCGCTTAAAGGCGATGTGAGTGGCGACGGCATCGTGAACATCACCGACTTCACCATGACCGTGCTGTACCTTCTTGAACAGCCCGATGCCAGTTTCATCCTCGCAAATGCCGATACCAACGAGGACGACAACGTCACCATTTCTGATGCCGTCAAGATAATCGACCTTATCCTCAGCAGTACGGAACCCAGTTACCTCACCTGCCCCGACAACAAGCATCCCCATCTTATTGACCTTGGTCTGCCTTCAGGTACGAAGTGGGCCTGCTGCAATGTAGGAGCCACTGCACCAGAAGACTATGGCGCTTTCTACGCCTGGGGAGAGCTCGATGAGAAAACGAGGTATGATTGGAGTACCTATCTCCTTTGTGAGGGAACGGCAAATACAAGCTATGACCTTGGTACAAGTATCTGCGGTACGGATTATGACGTGGCACACAGGAGATGGGAAGGTAAATGGCAGATGCCTTCTTTGGACCAGTTTAAGGAATTGTTAAACTATACCAATCGTAGATGGACCATGGAGAATGGAAAAAATGGATACGCTTTCTCGAATACCAATGGGGGACGTGTCTTCCTGCCTGCTGCCGGGCTCCGTAATGGTACCAGTCCCAACTCGCCTGGTTCCTTTGGTTGGTATTGGACGGGAACTCAGGCGGGTAGAAATCTCGATTATGCGTACTATTTCAGGTACGAAATGGGCGAACAAGAAATATCTTCTTTCAGTCGGTCTTTGGGCCGTTCTGTCCGACCTGTCGTATGTGAGTCTTTCACTCCTCTGCGATTGGCCTCTTCTTTCTTTGAACTTACTGATGGCGAGGAAAGGACGGTGGAGATTACCACAGGCAACGGCAGTTACATTGTGCAGAGCGGCAATGCGAATGTATGCGATGCCGAAATAGTAGGCTCTTCGGTCAAAATCACCGCTGTTAGTGCCGGAAGTACAATCATCACCGTTACCGATGCCCGCAGCAACGAAACTGCCAGTATCGGCATTTCGGTCACCAGTTCGTCATTTTCCGCTTACTCCTCCTGTCCCGATGACAACCACCCGCATCTCCTTGACCTTGGTCTGCCCTCCGGCACCAAATGGGCTTGTTGCAACGTGGATGCTTCCTCACCTATGCAGATTGGTGGATATTATGCCTGGGGGGAGAAAAGGACGAAGACTGATTACAGTTGGACAACCTATCTATATGGTTATCGAGACAACTACTCTTCTAATGGCGGACAGATTGATGCCATTCATAATAATACCAAGTATTGGCATGCTGAGGATATTGGTGCGGATATCAGTGGTACTATATATGATGTTGCATATTCGAAATGGGGCGATAGTTGGTCGATGCCTTCCTCTGAACAATGTAGAGAATTGCTCGAGACCTGCACACGTACCTGGGCTACGCTGAACGGTGTCAGCGGCTGCAAGTTCACGGGTAGCAATGGGGTCAACATCTTCTTCCCCAGTTGTGGGTATCGTGAGGGTTATAATTCCTATTCAACAGGCCAATGTTATTACTGGTCGAGTACTTCGCGGACGGACAGTTGGGCCTCTTGCCTTTATCTCGAAAATGGCAATGGCACAAAAATGGATTCTTATACCCGTCAAAGAGGCCTTAATGTACGGCCAGTCGGTCATGTGACCCTTGTTCCCTTGCAGCTCTCCTCTTCCACCTTGGAACTAATCGCAGGTGGGGAGGAAAAAGTGGAAATCACCTCTGGCAATGGTAGTTATACCGTCGAAAGCAGCGATTTAAATGTGGCAACCGTTGAGTTGGTAGATGAGACGGTCAAAATCATGGCTGTGGGTGAAGGCTCTGCCACTATCACCATTACCGACACCATCAGCAACGAGACCGTTTCCATCACCATTACTGTCTCTGCCGACTCCCAATAAAGGAACTTTGTGTTCCTGTATTTGTTGCTAAGTAGGTGAACAAAATTAGATGATAGTAACAGATCATTTTGATTACCTACTTAGTTTGTTCTTGGTTCATTCGCAGCGGCATAAATGTCGCTGCGAATTTTTGATTAGATGTTTGTGGTCTCTTTCGCCGAAAACCCACCTATTTGTGACTCCTCTGTTTTCCTCTGCTCCCTCCCATGTGCCCCATAGGCAGAAATGGAATACTGAGTGAAAAACATTTTTTCATGCATTTTGATTGTATTTTCAGAGATAAATAGTTAAATTTGCACTGATAAAGTATCCGACAACGACCATGGAACAGCAGAAGCCCAAACTCATACCTTACGGTATGCAAAACTGGGAGGACGTGCGCCTCTCCAATTTTTACTATGTCGACAAGACTCGCTTCATCCAGGAGATAGAGTCATCCAACCGCTTTTTCTTCTTCATCCGCCCGCGCCGTTTCGGCAAGTCGCTGATGATGAGCATGCTGTGCCATTATTATGACATCCGGAAAGCACCGCTCTTCGAGCGTCTCTTCGGCGACCTGTGGATTGGGCAGCATCCCACCGAGGCACACAACACCTACCTGGTGCTCTACCTCAACTTCTCCGCCTTCTCAGGCGACTTGGAGGGATACAAGGAGCGGATGGATGACTATTGCAACACTCATTTTGAGGGATTTATAGAAGATTATGCTGATTTGCTGCCAGCCAATGCCCTTGAAGTGCTAAGGCAAAAAAAAGGTGCCGCCAACCAGCTGGATGCCCTTGTGCGCCTCTGCGACAAGGCCGGCCAACAGATCTACCTCTTCATCGATGAGTACGACCATTTCACCAACATCATCCTCTCCGACCCGGGCACCGAGAGGGACT
>CAMHEL010000219.1 GCA_946184125.1 uncultured Prevotellaceae bacterium | reverse complement strand
TTGGCGTCGAAGTGGGCAATCACATCCCAGCGGATGTTGGAGGCATCGATGCCGTCGACACCCACGAAGCAAGTCTCGACGTCGGAGGGAAGGTAGTCGCCACCGGCTGCGAAGGCATAGACTGTGGCAGGATAAGTGACCTCGAAGGGCTCTGAGTAGAGTTTCGAGTTGGCGATGACGTCGCTGTTGACGAAGTTGTAATAGACCTCGGTGCCTTCGGTCGGGTTGGAGATGGTGACAACCGACTTGCCGGCCTCGCGAGAGACAGCGAAGACGGGCTTGGCGGCCTGCGTCTTGATAACCACTTCCTTTTCAGCCACTGCGCTCGGTGTGTAGCCATCGCCGATACCGAATGCCTTCACCGTGGCAGGTTGCGTCAGGACGAAAGGCCCAGTATAGACCGTGCTCTCAGTAGTAGGTTCAGAACCATCGATGGTGTAGAAAATCTTGTTGCTGTAGTTGGAACTGATGGAAACAGTAGACGAACCATCCTCATAGGTGACGGAGATAACGGGTTGTGACACAGGCTTAACGTCCTGTTTGGTGTTAACCACGGTCTGCAGAGCCTGTGGAATCAATTGGGCGATAACATCCTGATTGGCGGTAGGCATGTTTTCGATGGTGATAGGCAACAGCATATATGCATTGCGCTTATCGTTGTGAATATGCATGGCAGTGGTCTCTCCGGCAGTAGCCAGGATTTTGTCTTCGGAGAAATAGTCACCCAGTTCGACACCCGTGATTCCCCCTTCTTGGAGCAGTTCAATACCTTCTGCCACATCCATTCCCTCGAACGCCTGATTGTCGGGAGCGAGAACGGTGAGCATATTGGTCTCTGTGGTGACGGCCTTTCCCAGTCCGAGAGGTTCATAGACGAAGGGATTGAGATTGAGAGTCGGGACAAAGCCGATGATTTGCGGCAATGTAGCCAGGAAAGCATTGTCGGGAGCGATAGTGGGGCTGACCACCACACCTTCAAACTGCCGAATGCTCTCCACGTTCTCCTGTGTGTCATCCACATTGACCTCGGTGAGGTCGAAGCGGCTGTCGCCAGCGAGGTAGATGTAAGCGTAGTCATCGTCGAGCGTTCCACTGTAAAGATAAGCAACCTTCTGTGCCTCTACCACCTGTGGAGCATCACCATCGTCAATCATGAAGAGGGTGAAGTCGATACCGGCATTAGGTGTTAGTTTGAACTGCACGTCCACGCTGTCGGTCTCCTCGGTCTGCACCTGGAAGACGAAGGTATACGTGCCCTCAGACCCTTCGACCTGATTGCCGAGGAAGATGCAAGCCCCGCCAGTGGTTGTTCCCTCGATGAGTTTGATGTAGTCATACGAAGGAGCGATGCCGCGGTCGGTGGCCGAGCCATTTGCCGAGCGTCCCACGATGGTCACTTTCTGTCCGTTGGCCAATTTGGGGAAAGTGATGGTGGTGTTGGCACGAGTGAGGCGCATCTTGGTTGTTGCGAGATGGATACTATTGTCCTTGTTGTTGCCGATGTTGAAGAGCAAGCCGTCTGTTTCAGGTATGATGACGCCATTGGCCATCAGCGGAGTATTGGCATCGGGTTTACCCACATTTTTCCAGTTGTTCACATTGCCATCGGCATCGCTGCCGTTTTCAGCCCAGTGTGTGGCATCGGCTTTCAGGTTCTCAATAGTCTCATAGCTGAGTCCTTGTGTGAAGTCCCATGTTTTCTTCACTTGAGCGCTCATGGTCATGGTGAACATGAGCAGAAGGGATAACGTAAAGATTTTTCTCATAAGTAGATTTTATTAGAAGTAGTTGGGTTGAGTAGTTATTGTTCTGTAATCAATTTGGTAGAAACCATCTCTATGACCTTGGCTGGCGTGCTATTCCTTGGCCATCACCTCGGCGAGTTTCTTCTCCAGTTTGTCGGAAAGGACAGTAGACAGGATGACCTTTCCGTCTTTGCCAATCAAAATCATTGAGGGTATCCATTTCACGCCGAATGTTTTCGCCACTTCCGAATCCCTCATGGTGACGAGATCGCTCACCTGTGTATAATTGAGCTGGTATTGACTGATGGCATTCCTCCATTTCCCGGCGTCATTGTCGAAGGAAATCCCAATAAACTGGACACCCATGGGTTCGAAGGTCTGCCGTATCCTCTGAATGTTAGGGAAGTCTTTTCTGCAGTCGGGGCACCATGAAGCCCAGAAGTCGAGAACAGTATACTTGCCTTTTATCAGTTTGGCCAACTGTTTCTTCTTGCCATAGTTGTCGGTGAGTTTGAAATTGGGCACGGTCATGCCGGGCTGAAGGAGCTGGGTGGCATATTGAGCATCAGCATCACCCGACGTCACTTGCCCTCTGACACTCATAGAGGCGAGGGCAAGGACGAGAATAAGGATGTTACGGGTGACCATGTTTTACTTCAATTTCTTGGCATACTGTTTGAAGATGTAATAGGTGCCATTGGCATATTTCACCTTATACCAGTCGGAAGTTTCACCGATGCAGACCAGACGTTCGCCTTTCTTTGGGCCACGGATGGAACCGTTCTTCCCTTTCAGGAAGTCGTAATTGAGTCCCGGTCCTTTACGCAGTCTGACCCCAGTTCCAGTTACCTCCACCATCGAGGCAGAAGCCACCGTTGCGTTTCCAGCGATTGTGGCGTACTGTTTGAAAACGTATGCCACATCATCGCCATATTTCACCTCATACCAGTCGCCCGATTCGCCGATGAGCTCCATCTGCTGCCCCTTCTTGGGAGTGATGGCCACACCTTTTGCGTCCTTGTAATAGCCATAATCGAGACCAGGCCCGAAGCGTAGACGTACACCGGTGCCCGTGATGGTAACATATTTGCTCCCCTGCTCGACGGCTGTCAAGTCGACCATGGTTCTGGCATTAACAGTAAAGCTCATACCCATCAAGAGGATTAGGCAGGCAAACTTTTTGAATAATCCAAAATTACGCATTTCGTTCTGTTTATTTAAGTGGGTTTTCAAACTTTATGGTGCAAAAATATGAAAAAATTTTCTTTGTTGTATAAGATTCAGACAAAAAGTGACGATAACGATTACCTGACCACTTTTTTCCCATCGATGATGAAGATGCCTTTTGAGGGATGGTTTACGGCTTGTCCAGACAGGTTGTATGCTATTTTTCTCCCTTTAGTGCTACGTTTATCGTCATTATTCATGTCATGAATGGCATCTTCTTGGTTGTCGCCGAGGCGAAGCAGTCTCACGCCGTGGGTGGGCACAGTAGTGGTGAGAGACCCCTTGACGGTACCGAGATTTTCGCCTGCCCAGATGTCATGAAGCGGCACCTCGTCGCCGGCACCATATCCCAGAAGTGTGAGGTCGAAGTCGTAAGGTTCGGTTTTGGTGACATAGAAGAAGAACTCCATCGTGGTGCCCGATGACGAGGTGTTGTCGGTGTCACACGAAGAGTCGTATCCGCAGAGCGCCCGGAAGGTGGTGTAGTTATGTCCATCGGGTAAGTCGTAGATGAGCGTACACTTGGCATTCAATCCCAGGCCAGTAGTATAAGAGTTGCCGTCGACACGCAGCACGCCATTCTCCACATTCTTATTGACATGGAGCGTTCCCCAGTCGGAGGTATATGACGACTGCCGCAGTGTGGTGAGCGAAGTCTCGTTGCCCTCGGCATCGATGAGCACGGGGTTGATGAGGTCGGCACGGTCGTATGCGAAGCCATCTCCCCAGTCGCTGACCACGATTTTCAGTTGTTCAGCCCCTGTGATATCAGCCTCCAAAGTGACACTCTTTGTCCCTGTCCGGCTAATGAGTCCCGACCTTGCGACAGCATTATCCTGTTCTTCGGTGAGAGGATTTTGGTCGAACACCATGAACCGGATGCTTGTCGTGGCCCCTTGCTGCCCGATGCCCGAGTCATCGGCAGCCGCCATGGCCTTGAACCGCACCACGTCCATATCATCAGGTATTTGGAAGAAGATGGCAGCATTGGCATCCGTTGAGAAGCCACGGTCGTAAGTCACCCCCATCACTTTCATTTTTCCCCCATGGTCGACGTTTTTGTTTTCATAGACACGGTTGAAATACGACTTGGTGTATTGCCTTGTCTTGTAGTCGCCGGTCAATGGCACTTCGGTGCCATCGCGCAGGATGAGTGTGGGGTTGATCCAGTCGCCATGGTCGTAGTTGAAGTTGTCGCCTCCGTCATCCACCACGAGCACGAGTGTTTTCTCGCCTTCTGGCCATTCGATATCCACATCCACGGCATGACCGTCGGTGGTGTATGCCACAGTTTCGCTCTTATAAAGAGCCTTTTGTCCGGTGACCCAGCGGGTATTGTCACGCTGGAAGAGCGCGAGATATTTGTTACCCGTTTTGGGGTCGTTGCTGGTCCAAGCCACTCTTCCCAAATCTTCATCATTGAATACCTGATGCGCATTCTCCCCATATTTGTGCATGTTATGATATTCCTCATTGTTGAGGAGCGACAGGGTGAATGCATCATTTCGTGTCATCTCACCACCGAAGAAGAGCGGCGAGTGGCAAATTCCCCAAAGAGTCATCATCGACAGTTGTTCGTTTTGCGTGAGGCCAGTCCATCTTCCAGCATCGGCATCGGTATAGCCTCTATCAGCTATTGTCATGGCTATCTGTCCTAAGGGCAGCATATCGCAGTCGGCAAAATTGCCAGGGCGCGTATATTGGCTCCATACGTCAGCTTCTTTGAACACAGCATCCACAGCGCTCCAGTTATCCCACAAGTCATCCATCATGCGCCACATATTGGCGTTGTCGAGGCATTCTTGTGCATACTGGTACTGCGTCTTTCCTGGTGAGAGCGAGAGCACGATGGGGCGGCCGGTTTGGTCGATGGCTTTTCGTATGAGATGAATCTCATCGGTGTAGAACGGTCTTGAAAGGTCGTCGATTTTCAGGAAATCGACCCCCCACGAGGCATAAAGGTCCATGATGCTGTTGTAATAGAGCTGTCCCGCCTCGTTGTTTCGCACGAGGAGGTTGTCTTTCAGCCATGTGCAGGGAGAAGTGGTGCCGTTGTATACATCCGACCATGGTGTCTGTTCACTTCCTTTGAGTTTGTAGTTGCTTCCCACCACACTTTTGGGAACGCCTCTCATGATGTGGATGCCGAATTTCAGCCCCATCTGATGCAGTTTGTCGGCGAGTGGTTTGAAGCCCACATTCTTCCCGTCGACCATGCATGAGGGGAAACGAGAAGGCGACGGCAAGTATCGGCCATATTCGTCGAGCACATAGTCCTGTGTCCCCCTCTGATTATAGTTGCCACCGCCCAAAGAAGGATGATTGCAATACCATCGGATGTCGATGACGACGTATTCCCATCCGTATTTCACCAAATCGTTGTCCACAAGGTACTGAGCATTCTGCAGCACTTCTTTCTCAGTGACGCTACTGTAGTAACAATCCCAAGAGTTCCACCCCATGGGTGGTGTCAGTGCCCATGTGCGGAAAGTTGCCATTTCTTCGGTCCCCTGTGCCATGGCGAGACCAGATGCGAGAAAAAGATTTACAATAATTACTGCCAGCGTTTTCATGTTGTTCAGTTTTTAGGAGTTGATAGGTTAGAAAATATGATCGGCAGCCTTGTATTCCCGTGTTGGTGGGAATACAAGGTCCGATTGGTGTGTTGTCATTTCTTTTTTTCGATTCTTTTTGCCAGGCCAATGGCTCCTGATGGGCACACGAGCCGGCAGAGGTGGCAGCCCACACATTTTGCGCCATTGATGTGAGGCTGTCGGGTGTCGTTGTCGAAAGTGATGGCCTGATGTCCACCATCCCGGCATGAGATGTAGCACCGGCCGCACCCGATGCAGCGCTGGCGGTCAATCTTCGGATAGACCACCGTTTCCCTGTCCAAATCAGAGGGATAGACGAAGTTGGGCAATTGCTCTCCCACGATGTCTTCCAAATGCGCTATATTCCTTTCAGCCATATAAGTCTGAAGTCCCAGCAGGAGGTCGTCGATGATACGGTAACCATATTCCATCACAGCGGTGCATACCTGCACATTCCGGCAGCCCAAGAGGATGAACTCCAGTGCGTCGCGCCAAGTCTCAATACCACCGATGCCACTGAACTGTATTTTTTTCATAATGGGGTTCTTCGTCATCTCCAAAATAAAGCGCAAGGCGATAGGTTTCACCGCTCTCCCGCTGTATCCGGACAAGGTTTGCTTTCCGCTGACCTCCGCTTCGGGCGACATCGTTACACTTTTGATGGTGTTGATGGCCGAAATGGCATCGGCTCCAGCGAAATATGACCCCATGGCAGGTTGGTTGATTTGCGTGATGTTGGGAGTCATTTTCGGGATGACAGGGATTTTGACATTGCGCTTCACATAAGCAGTATAGAAAGTGACGAGTTCTGCATCCTGTCCCACGTCGCTTCCCATTCCCGACAGTCTCATCTGAGGACAAGAGAAGTTGAGCTCAACGGCATCGCATCCAGCCTCCTCTGCCATTTTCGCCAATTCTATCCATTCCTCTTCGAACTGCCCCATGATGGATGCGACGACCACCTTTGAAGGGTAGTTCTGCTTCAGTCGCCGCAGGATGTCGAAGTCGACCTCGTAGGGGTTCTCGCTCAACTGCTCCATATTGCGAAATCCGGCGAAAGAAGAGCCCTCCTTGACGGCATCAAAACGTGGCGACACCTCGTGGATGTCCTGTTTACATATTGTCTTGTAGAATACTCCACCCCACCCCATCTCAAATGCTCGTGCCACCATATCGTAGTTGGTACACACTGCCGATGAAGCAAGGAAAAAGGGGTTCTCGCATGGTATGCCACAGAACGCGATGGCGAGAGACGGCGCAGGTTTGTCGTCTTTAACAGGCTCACAAGAGGCAGAGCGCACCAACTCCCTGATGCGTATGGGTTGGTCGTAGTGGATGCATGCCTTTTCGGCGGCTTCCAACTCGTCGTCAGAACAGTCGGCAATCCAGCGGTTGGCTAATCGCTCGTTGCCGAAACGGATGGCTCTGATGGCGCGTGCGGGGTCCCCGTTCTTACATACTTGGGAACATGGCGCATCGGCGCACAAGAGGCATCTTTTGGCTTCATCTTTGATGTGCATCATACTCTATATCTTTTTTAAAGTTAATCATGTTTGATATGTATCTGTTGTTTTCAATAGCATCCTCAATGGCGAAGACTTGATGCAGAGCAGGCAAGCATTTTTCAGCATCATCAGTCCGCGCCTTTTTTCATAAGTAGGTATTCAAAATTATCTATGTATATCCTATTTTTTAGGTGCTGATATGCCAAGAAAACGCAAAAACGCCCCCCATTTTTCGATGAAGCGGAACAAAAACGGAACAACAAAAAAAGTGTGCCGAAAATCAATCAGTT
>CAMHEL010000218.1 GCA_946184125.1 uncultured Prevotellaceae bacterium | reverse complement strand
TGTAGTTGGCTGACTTCACATAGAAGCGCAGGTCATACTTCTCGCCAGCCTTCAGTCCTATGCCCCAATAGCCGGTGTTGGTCAGCATGGCCTTGCCACCTTTCTGCACTTTCTTTATGGTGAGCTGCATGGCGTGCGGCGTATTCACGTGTAATGGTGTCTTTGCCTCCACCACCTCGCCTGTGACGGAGGCTTTCTCACCGATTACGCGCCATCCCGTCATCCTTTTCTCCTCCATGTTCCAGGGGATGTTCCAGTTGCGGTTGTTTCGGTGTTCGTAGTTCATGGCATCGGGCGCAAAAGCCTTGCCGTCCTTGTATGTCATGCCCGAGGGCAGCACGTGCTCCTCGAAGCCACGGTTCTGCACCAGTTCGGCATAGAGGCCACCGTCGCCGGCATGACTGATTTCCTCGAAGAAGATGCCATAGAGATTGGGTGACACCACGGCACCTTTTTGGCCGAGGTCGATGTGGATAGGTTCTGTCTGTGCGGCCGTTGTGAGGGCACCAGCCAGCAATATTGCTGAGATAAATAATTGTTTCATGTTGATATGGTTTTTGTAGTTTTGTCTTTATCTTATTGCCTGTCACCAGATGCTGCGGCTCATCTGCATGAGTTCGCGGTCGTGGTGCTGGCGAGGTTCGCATTTGTTGTCGAGAATCATGGTGACGCCAGTCGCCTCGTTGTAGGGTTCCCACTTGGGCAGGCCCTTCGTGTTGGGATTGCCCGTCTTGATGAAGGAGAGCCAGATGTTGCTGATGAGCTTTTCAAACTTGTAGGCTGCTGGCGATGCTCCCGTCATCTCGCGCTGCAGACTGACATTGTGGAGCATGAAGGGAAGTTCCATGCCATGCGAGGCACCGAGGGCATTGCTCTCCGGCTTCCATGTGAACAGGTAGAGGTATGCTGGAGCGCCACCCTGTGCAGCCTTGGCGGCTGCTTGGCGCACGGCTCCTGCACGGAAACCCGTGTCTACGTAAGTCATCTCCTTTGGCTCCGCATTGGGGTATGCTTTCTTGAAGGCAGCGATGTATTGGTCGGCACGGTCGCCCTGACGTTGCCTGACGGCGGCCTCTGCCTCTTCCCACGTCATGTCGTGGCTGATGTCGAAGGTGAACTCGTTGAAGTCGGTGCCGATGAGCATGGGCACATCCTTCGACACTGGCGAGGCGGGCTCGAAGGGGTGCTGTGGCAGGATGGTGCCGTCGACCACGGGTGAGAAGCCGCTGCGCATGCCTCGCTGTGCCAGACGGCTTACGGCATAGTTCAGCTCGTCGTAGGTGTATTTCGAGAAGTCTGCATCTGCGGTGGCGGGTTGTCCCAACTCCTGGGCGAGGGCGATGCCAAAGGCGCGTGTCTGCTCAGGCAGCGCCTGGCGCAGTGCGGAGCCGCTCTGCACGATGGCACGTTTGAAGAGACCCTTTGCCGATGGCATGGCAAGCAGCGTTGACACCTTGCCTCCACCGCCCGACTGTCCGCCGATGGTCACCTCGTCAGGGTTGCCGCCGAAGCGTGAGATGTTGTCGCGCACCCATTCCAAGGCCTTCACGATGTCCTGCATTCCCAGGTTGACGCTCTGTGCGTACTTGCCGCCCAGCCCTGTGAGGTCGGCATAGCCAAGGATGTTCAGCCGATGGTTCAGGTTAACCACCACGATGTCGCCAGCCTCTGACAGTCCGCGACCCTCGTAGCAGGGCAGGTCGTGGCCGGAGCCGCCAGAATAGCCGCCGCCGTGAATCCACACGAAGACAGGACGGCGCTTACCGTCACTGATGCTTGGCGTCCAGACGTTCAGCACCAAGCACTCCTTTTCGTCCATCGGCTCCGTCACAAACTGATTGCCGAAGCCGTAGTCCGTCTGGCTGTTGCGGCTGTTCCACTTCAGACTCTCGTTCTGAGGAGCCTGGGGACCATAGACCTTGCACTGTCTGATGCCCTCAAACTTGTCGGGAGACTGTGGAGGCATGAACCGCTCAGCCTTGGCATATTGTATGCCCTTGAAGGTGAAGATACTGCCGTCCTGATAGCCCTCGATGGTGCCATAGACGGTCTCTACGCGGGTGTGCTGCCCTGCCGTGATGGGTTGTGCCTGCATGACGGATGCTGTCATCGGCAACGACAGCAGTAAAGCAATCATTGTTCGTTTCATCGTCTTCTATTAGTTTAAACAGTTAGGTTAGGTTTTCATAATTATCTACATATATCCTTTTTGTAGGTGTCAATAGTCTTATTTTCTCTTTGGCGCATCTTTTTACATAAATTGCTCACGCTCGACCATTCGCAAGCAAGCTTGCATGGCACTCGCTTATTCGCAATTTTCACTCATCCTTAGTTTCCCAAACAAGCTCGCCTACCCGTAGTCTTTCACATAGCCCGCTATGCTCCACTGTATTGCATTGTAAAAATCTGCATCCAAATAAACTATAAAACACTTATCTGATTTTGAACACCTACTCATGTGTTTAAATGCCATTTCCTCCTTATCGTCTGATGATTTTGTAGGTCTTGGTCTTTCCGCCCGTGGTTTTTCGGACGATGTTGACACCTTTGCGGGGATGGGAAAGGGGAGTGCCATCAAGAGAAAAGTAGGTGACAATGCCATCTGGATTATTCGGCAATGAGACAACGTCCGTATTGTTGCTATCGCCCGTGCGTACCAGTGACACGTCATCGATGCGGCACCAAGCATTGGCAGCACCGTCGGCCACGAAGCCCACTTCCACCTGTCCACCTGTGATGCCAACATTCTGCAACTCCACCTTTCGCCATGTGTCGACGCCCATAGGCAATTCGATACACATTGTGTCGTTGCCTACCTTTGCATACATATACAACTCTTCGAACGCCGCGCTGTTCTTGACATAGCACGACAGCGTGTAACTACCATCGGGCAATGGCACGTCGGTGGTGGACTTGATAATTTGACTAACTTGTCGACGAAAGTCTGTCTTATCATATATATTCATGCAGAAGTTGCCCATCACAGTGGCACGGTCATCCTTTGTATTCCTGGCATTAAGAACAGGAGAATCAGCACCTCCTATCACTACGTTGTTCCCCTTTTTTACCGTTGTGGTCCAACCGCGCAGATATGCCTGAGAGGGTTTGTTTTCACTTGGAATATTTACACGGTCGGCATCGAAGCTGCCGTTCTTCACGTAGTTGTTGTCCTTGCCTACCCACCACTCGCCTGTCTCTGCATCGAGATGCCATTGTGACAGCGAGTTGAAATAGGGCTTGTTGTTCACAAAGGTTATGGGGCACCATTGGTTGAATCCGTTGCCGTTACCGGCAAAGCCCGCCCAACGGTCACCGCAATAGACAACCGTCTCCTGCTTCGTGCCACGTACGGTATAGAAGAAGCCGGTCTGTGTCACGTGCCCGTAGTCAGCGTCTGCCCCAGGCATCTTCTGCATATTATTTGTAGGGGTGTAAGGACCATAAATATTTGAGGCCTCCAGAAAGTAAACATTTGAAGCATTCCATCCGTAGAGGTCGCTTGCACACACGTAATATTTGTTTTTATACTTGAACATACAGTCGCCTTCGCGTCCAGAACCTTTGTAAATCTCGTGGCAATCCTTCAGGCCTATCTTGCCATTCGCACACACACCTATTTCCGACAAGTATATGCGAGAACGGCCTTTCCCGTAACTGTAGCACAAGTATGACTTGCCAGTGTCAGGGTCGGTGAATACGGTTTGGTCACCTGTATTGGGCGTCCCTATCATGTTGGTCATGTCTATCTCGTTATGTCGGGTGAAATTTCCGGTTGGGGTAGCGCATGTAGCTACGAGCACGTGGTCATTGAACTGAGTGAGCAATGCATATTTCTTGGCTTCTGGAATGTAAGCCACTCCAAGACGCCCCACCCAATAAGCCCATCCAGCCGAAGATGATGTCAGCACGTCACGCACGAACTTCCAATTCACGAGGTCGTCGCTTTGGTAGCAGGTGACAGACAGAAAATGGGTGACGTTGCTATTGCTGCCACCCAATGCCCTCGGGCAGTAGTCCACGGCTTCTTGATATTTGGCACCGTACCAATAATAATGCTCCACACCCTGAGCATCGGGAAAGCGAAAAATGCCGCCACCCTGACTGTATATGTAACCGCCTGTCGTGGTTTTCCAAAATGTGTCGTTGGTAATCACATTGTCGGCCTGCGTGGATGTAGTTGCCATGAGGCAGATGAGAAGAGTTAGTAATTGTTTCATAATAAAAGTAGTTTGTGAAGCGTCTGCAAAAGTACGAATAATTCAAAAAAGTTAATTGTACAGATGTATCTTACCGATGAAATTATGTATCTTTGTGGCGAATTTTGTGTCGGCATCGATGAAACACCATAGATTCCTGTTGTTATTGTGTCTGCTGCTACCGTTTGCCGGCTGGTCGCAGGAAAGGCGCGTCCTTTTGCTACCTCGTCTGGCGCAATTGTCATCACAGCATGTCACGCAGGTGATGCAGGACTCAGAGGGCTTTCTCTGGTATGCTACCGAGGGCGGTGGTCTGTGCCGTGATGACGGTAGGAAGATAACCGTGTTTCGAAGTGATGCCGAGCATCCCGACCTGTTGGGCAGCAATGATGTGGCTTCCGTGGCTGAGGCCAAAGGACGGTATATCATCATTGGCACTTACCATGGTGCATACGTGCTCGACAAACAAGGATATGGCATACGTCGGTTGGAGGATGTGGATGACAAACGTGTGGACGATGTCATTGTTGGTCACAACGACCACTGGTGGCTGACAGCAAACAAGAAGGTGTATGAGTACTCGCCCGACGGACACCTGCTGAAGACCTATGCAGGAGGCGACAAATATATCTTCCGCCTGCATGAGGACCGACAGGGGCGGCTTTGGGGTGTGGAATGGGAAGGTGGTCTGCTGCGGAAAGACGGCGAACGGCTGTTGGCGATGCCCTGGCCATTAGACGTTGCTCCTACTGCCATCGATGATGACCCTGCTATGCGTGAAGGGTTGCTCATAGGAACATTTGGCAAGGGTGTGGTGAAATATCACCCTGAGAGCGCAACGATAGAGATGACCGAGTCGGGCGACAGCATCTGTATGAGTCGGGTAACCCGAGACCTTCAAGGTAGGTTGTTGGTTGCCGACGGACTCGGCAACTGTCATGTACTGACGGATAGTGACCAGCATTCGTGGTTTAAGGGTTGGATCCTAACGCGTTCTCTCGCCGATTCCGTGCGCATGGCTCGCGGATTGTCATCCCGGCCTACTGCATTAGCCGTTGCTCCTCGCCCTTCGGAAAACTTGCGGGTGGACGAGTATGGCTCGGGAATGAGCGCATGGGGTGAGGCAGAACTGTGGTTCAGTACGGGCAAGGACATCCGGGTGATGAAACAAAATAAAGAGGAAATAATTCTTCCCGATACAAAAGACGTGTCCGCCATGACTTTTACCAATGACGGCACACTCTGGCTTGCAACTATCTTCGGCACTCTGATGACCTACAAGGACGGACGGCTCTCTACCGACCACTATGCCTCCAACGAATACGGTGATGGTGTGGTGGCCCTGAACACCGACAGCATAGGACGACTCGTCATAGTCTGCGACCGCTACGTACGTCTCTACGACCCTGTGCGTCAGACACTACGTCAACAGAATATTGAGAATGAGAACGTATACCTTGTTGAGTTGCAGGAAACACAATCCGGTTGTCGTTGGAGCCAGCCTGAAGAGGAAGTTGTGGAGCGCATGCCGCAATGGGTCTGGTGGACGTTGGCTGTGCTAATGCTTATCCTTGCTGTCCTGGTAGCATATATATGGCAGTCGCACCGCCAGCGTGAGCGGTTCCTTGAAGCCATGAAGCAGAAAGTGACGGTCACAGAACAATCAGTCGACAGTCAACCCGTAAATGAAAAGCCCACATTTTCGGACGAGTGGCTTCAGCATGCTATCGCCAAGGTGGAATCCCATCTAAGCGACGACAGCTACAGTGTGGAACAACTGGCCAGTGACCTGTGCATTAGCCGCATGACTTTCTACCGTAAGATACAGTCGGCCACGGGTCAGAAACCCACGGAGTTCATCCGCACCATCCGTCTGCGTCGTGC
This sequence comes from uncultured Prevotellaceae bacterium, assembly GCA_946184125.1. Taxonomy (GTDB): domain Bacteria; phylum Bacteroidota; class Bacteroidia; order Bacteroidales; family Bacteroidaceae; genus Prevotella. The sequence goes on along the minus strand of CAMHEL010000218.1, from coordinate 1,296 downwards.
CGCCGAACTGCTACGCGAGGGACGCTTGACCGTCACAGAAGTAAGTTATGCAACGGGTTTTTCTTCGGTCAGTTATTTCAGCCGCTGCTTCCGCACTATGTTTGGTGTGCCGCCTACGCAATTTGGCAAGAAGGCAATAGAGGAATTGTCTTAATCACAAAATGAATATGCCCCGCCTAAAATCGCGGATAGATAGGTTGAAATTTGTTCCGTAAATAAAAAACTTCATCTTCTTGAGTAAAATGTAAGCTTTTTGTGACAAAAAGCTGTACTTGTGTCTGAAAACAGCTTGTTTGGGCACAAAAATAAGAAAACTATCTGATATATCAAATTGTCGTGAAGTGAAATTCTATTTCGAAATCCATCCTTCCGCACCACTGTAGGGCATTTTGCTTGTCAAATGCCGCTCTACTATCGTGTTTATGTTTGTTTTGCTTTTTTTCGACATATAATCTTTGTCGGGTTCGGCGCCCCGGCCTCCTGCGATTACCTCCGTTTCCATCGCGTCAGGCCTCCTGCGATTACCTCCATTTCCATCGCGTCCGATCTCCTGCGATTACCTCCGTTTCCATCGCGTCAGGCCTCCTGCGATTACCTCCGTTTCCATCGCGTCCGATCTCCTGCGATTACCTCCGTTTCCATCGCGTCAGGCCTCCTGCGATTACCTCCGTAGCCATCGCGTCAGGCCTCCTGCGATTACCTCCGTAGCCATCGCGTCAGGCCTCCTGCGATTACCTTCGTTTCCATCGCGTTCGACCTCCTACGATTACCTCCTTAGCCATCGCGCCCCAACGGGGCAACCTGCTCTCAGCCCAGGGCAACGCCCTGGGTTTTAATTCCCGGCACATCTATTCGCCCCGACGGGGCAAAAGCCTTATAATCAATTGCTTATTACCCACTCCATGTATAATCTGAAGCTCCCCCCAACGAATCTCAAATCTCACCACCTTTCTCCTTTGCATTTTATGTTTCCAACCAAGGAAAATCATCCTTTTAACATTTGTGGATTTTGTGGTTCATCATTTACCACCGAGGACACAGATTTTCACAGAAATGAGTCTGATTTGTGACGATTTGTACGATTTCTGCCCGTTAGGGCACTCCATCTTACTCTTCGTGAGAACCAACTGCCGACGGGCATTTTAGTGAAGCCGAAAACGAATCAACGAGAACCATCCCCTTGATTCATCCTTATTTTGAATGATTTTTTTGCGAGAATGACCTTTTTGCATTATCTTTGCTCGCAAAGAACGATGACTATGGAAAAAATCAAGTTGCTGCCCTACGGCATCTCCG
>CAMHEL010000217.1 GCA_946184125.1 uncultured Prevotellaceae bacterium | reverse complement strand
GTGTGCCCTCAAAGCATACGTCTAAACTCCTAAACTACTAAACTCCTAAACTCCCCTCAAAAATCTTCTAAACTCCTAAACTCAAAAACTCCCCTCAAAAATCTCCTAAACTCCAAAAATCAAAAACTCCCCTCAAAAATCTCCTAAACTCTAAAAAACTCCAAGAATCTCCCAAAAGAATCAATTCTTTCCTTTGTTGATGATATAAATGCCAAGAGCTGCAAGTCCTCCGGCAAGAGCGTATTTCAAATGGAATGTCTCGCCAAGGCAGAGGCACGACGTTACGGCTCCTACGATAGGTATCAGAGAATTGTATATGGCAACCTTTCCCACAGGATTACAACTGAGCAACTTGTTGTAAAGCGCGAAACCGATGGCAGAGATGGCAATGAGTAACAGCAGGCAGACGACACCAAGCACATTGACCTGAGGCAGCGAACCACCGAAGGCAAGACCGGGGATGATGAGCAACACTCCACCAATGGTGAGACTATAGCCTGTTCCCACAAAAACATCCACCCTGCGGCTCAGTCCACGGGTCATCAGACCTGACAATGCCGAGCAGATGGCGTTGAGGATAATCATGCCATCGCCCAACCAAGTGAACCGTCCGCTTTCTTCTCCACCAAGGTTCAATGCCAGGATACCGCCGAATCCTACTGCGCAGCCGAGGATTTTCCGCGTGGTCAGTCTGTCGCTCTTGAAACAGGCACAGGCCAGCAGAACCAGAAGGAATGTGCTCAGCGAATTGAGGATGGCAGCCCGTGAACCTTCACTATGCGACATACCGACATAGAAGAAGAAATAGTGGAGCGTGGTGTTCATCAAGGCAAAAGCGAGGATGAACCACCAGTCGCTCCCAGCATTGGCCTTGAAGCGCCGCCCACTGCTGCGGGCGACAGCTAAGACAATAAGACCTGCTGCGGCAAAGCGAAGACCAGCAAAGAGCATCTTGCTGCCCGTCATATCCGCCGTAATGCCAAAGGCATTGAAGCCCACCTTGATGAGCGGGAATGCCCATCCCCATGCTATTGCCGCCGTCAAGGCAAAAACCACCACCCATACGGGTTTCTGGAATATGGATGTTCGAGTTGGTTCCATCTGCTTCAGTTTTGAGATATACTATTGAACAGTATACGGTTGTGAGATATAGATTTTCCTCATTCGCCCTGTCGTTTTTCGCTTATGCTTATGACTTTTCCTCTTCTGGCTGAGGGTCAGGCGGCCATTCGATGTAGAGTTGTATCGGTCCCCGGCGCCCCCCTTCTTCCACGGGGTTGGCCACCGTTAATCCGAGCAGTCGTACAGACATTTGTTGAAAGTCCACTTCATGAAGCAGTTGCTTGACCAGGGCCATGATGATTTCCTTGTGTTCGATGACGACATTTTCAGTGACGCTGTGGGTGGTTTGCCGGAAATCGCTGAATTTCACCTTCAGCACCAAGGTGCGCCCTTTGAAGTTGTTGCGGGCAAGCCTCCCCTCCAGTTCGTCGGCAAGGATGCCCAGTTCGGCCAACATGTCTTCTTCCTTTGTGAGGTCTTTGAGGTATGTCCTCTCGCATCCCACCGACTTCCTGACCCATTCCGTAACGACGGGTCGGTCGTCTATGCCACGTGCGAAGTTGTAGAACACCTTTCCCATCTTTCCGAACTGCGTGGTTAGTTGTTGCAGGGTCATGGCACGCAGTTGTTTTCCGGTGAACACGCCCATTTTGTGCATATGCTGCGCCGTCTTCTCCCCTACCCCCCATAGTTGCTCCACCTTGAGGTTGTCGATGAATTCAAGAGCCCGCTCAGGATGGACGGTGCACAGTCCGTCGGGCTTACGAAAATCGCTTGCCACCTTTGCCAGGAATTTGCAGTAGCTCACTCCGGCAGAGGCAGTAAGTCCTGTGACTTGCTTGATCTTCTGCTTGATTTCCCTTGCGATGTCCACCGCCAGTTCCATCCCACGTTTGTTTTCTGTCACGTCAAGGTATGCTTCATCAAGGCTGAGCGGCTCGATGAGGTCGGTGTATTCATGGAAGATGGCATGCACCTGTTGCGACACTTCTTTGTAACGGCTGAAATGCGGTTCCACCACCACCAGATTCGGGCAAAGGCGATGTGCCACCGCTATGGGCAGGGCAGAGTGAATGCCAAACTGCCGTGCCACGTAGTTGGCTGTGGAGACAACACCTCTCGGCCCATCGTGACCCACCACAACAGGTTTCCCTTTCAGCGAAGGATGATCAAGTTCCTCCACCGAGACAAAGAAGGCATCCATATCCACATGGATGATTTTCCGATGCTTCATGAGCTGTTTCTTTCAGGCTGTAAAATTACACAATGTTTTGCATATTTCATTTTTGATGATGAAGAAAAGAGGGGATTTTTTCGCATTCCACATGTAGAAACATCATCGTGTTATCTCTGGCTGACTCCCATAGGAAGTCAGCCTGTTTTTTCTTTCGCAAATAGGGTTGATGTATTCATTAAGGAGATGCGACCAAAAAGTTGGAGTTTATTTACCTTTGCGAACTTTGGCCTCAAAATCCAACGAACTTTCGAAAATAATCCCACCGTAGCAATGGCGCCAACGGGGCAACCTGCTCTCAGCCCAGGGCAACGCCCTGGGTTTTTAATCCGAGCACATCAATTCGCCCCGACGGGGCAAAAGCCTTATAATCAGTTTGTTAAATGCCGATGGAATACGAGAGATAATAGCACGAATGTGTAGCGGTCTTAGACGAGCTAAGACCCTACCAGTGAGTTCGAAAAAATTCCATTTCGAAAGCCATCAGTCAATCAAGGGGACAGGTTTTTGATGGAATTTGAGAATTCCGTCAAGACCATGTCCCCTTGATTTACCCTTGATTGACCCTTGTTTGACCCTATTTGACCCTTGATTGACCCTTATTTGACCCTTGATTGACCCTTGTTTGACCCTGTTTGACCCTTGATTGACCCTGTTTGACCCTTGATTGACCCCTTTGAATAATCTAATGACACCCATAACCGCTGTTTTTTCTGGCCATCTATGATGGGTAGATTTATTTTCGGAGAAGCCTCAAAGGAACAAAAAAAGCAAAAGTCCAACCATCGGAGATAGGAATTTTTATCTGGCAGATAGCGAATCGTCTCATATTTTTTATTACTTTTGCAACACCTAAATCATCTATCAGAAAAAACACCTAAATCATCTATCAGAAAACAGCATCTAAATCATCTATCAAAAATCAACACTTATGATATCTCGTTTATTACAATTTCTCGACAAGTCTCCCGTCAGCTTCTATGCAGTGCAGAACATAGCCAACCAATTGGAAGAGGTGGGTTATCGTCAAGTAGACCCAGCGCAACCTTTAGGAAAAGTGGAGGCTGGCGACCGCTTTTATGTCACGAAAAACGGCTCCTCCATCTACGCTTTCCAGATAGGGAGCCAACCTCTGTCGGATGCGGGTTTCCGCATGATTTGCGCTCACAGCGACTCCCCCACCTTCCGCATCAAGCCCAATGCCGAATTACCTGGCTACTTAGTGAGGCTCAACACCGAGGTCTACGGAGGCCCCATCATGTCGACATGGTTCGACAGGCCGCTCACGCTGGCAGGAAGAGTGATTCTTAGAGGCGACGACGAGCTGCACCCACTCATCCGTCTGATACACATCAAGCGGCCACTGCTGCAAATCAGCAACCTGGCCATCCATTTCAACAGGCAGGTGAATGACGGCGTGAAACTCAGCAAGCAGAAAGACATGCTGCCCATCCTCGGCATCATCGAATCACAGTTCAGGCATGGCAATATGCTCATCAATCTCATCGTCGACGAACTGGGAAAAGAGTCGCCTGTCAGTCCCGAAGACATCATCGACTTCGACCTCTACCTGGCCGATGCCACACCAGCCTGCACCTTCGGCGCCCGCAATGAGTTCATCTCTTCGGGAAGGCTCGACGACTTGTCGATGTGCTATGCCGGCCTGGAGGCATTAACCGCCTCAAAAGGCACTGCTGTGACCAAAGTGCTCGCCATCTTCGACAACGAGGAGACCGGTTCTCAGACAAAACAGGGTGCTGGCAGCCCGTTCCTCGCCTCAATGCTCAAGCGCATTGCCTTGGCTCAGAGTGGCACAGAGGAGGCATTCTACCAAGCAGTAGAGAGAGCGTTCATGATTTCGGCAGACAACGCCCATGCATTTCATCCCAACTACAGCGAGCGGTATGACCCCGTCAATCATCCTTTGCTTGGCGGCGGACCGGTCATCAAATTCAACGCCGCTCAGAAATACGCCAGCGATGCCGAGTCGGCAGCGGTCTTCGCCGAGATATGCCGCAAGGCTGATGTGCCCTACCAGCAGTTCGTCAACCATAGCGATGTGGGAGGCGGAAGCACTTTAGGCAACATCCTCACTGGCTCCATACCCCTCAGGGGTGTGGACATGGGAAATCCCATCCTCGCCATGCACAGTTGCCGGGAGACAGGGTGTGTATACGACCACCTCTTCTGCGTAAAGGCCTTCACCCAATTCTATGGATGAAAACTAATGAGGTGAGCTTCAGAAGATGTTTTTATCATCTTCGAAGTTCACCTCACTATGTATTATCGGAATTGGTTGTTAAGTAGGTAATCAAAATTATATGTAACTACCTTTCTTGTAGGTGATTTATAGTCTTTTATGTTTGGCATTGCCGAAGTTACTCACACTCGGGCAAGCTCAAATACATTTGGCTTCCCTCTCGCTTAATCGTAACTTTCTTTGGCGCATCTTTTTACTACAACAATACAATGGATATGCCCGCGCCTAAAGATAGTGGTCATTGATGCGGAAGTGTCGCCAGATGAAAAAGCCATCAGCGATATGGATAGCAAAATGCGTGTCGGTTTGACCGTCCTCATAGAAACTGTTGAAGGACTTGGGTCTTTTTCTGGCAAAAAGATGGTTTTTCATCAAATTAAGTGTTACCTTTGCAAAACAGAGTAACACAAATCATTTTGAAGCGTACTCAAGGACAAACAAACTATGCTCAAGAAAATGTGAACTAAAACTACCCTACAGGATGAAAATAGCAAAAAGACTTTTGATGGTTTCCTTCTTGTGTTGTATCTTCAGCACCATGGTAGCTCAGACCAAGATGGAGGCGGAGAACGCAAAGCGCAGCAATTGCAGTGTGGTAAGCGGTTCGATATACTCTGGCGGCAAAGCAGTGAGAATGACCGAAGACAACTCAAGCCTCAGTTTTTCTATCGATATGGAGAAAGGCGGCAAGTACACCGTCTTCGTGGCTGGTGATGGCATCGGAGGCGAGAAGGTGGTCAACTGCAAGGTGAATGAGACGAGCACGTCTTTCCGGCTCAACACCTACAATGAGGTGGAGGTAGGAGTGTTCTTTATGCGACAAGGCAACAACAGCATGACGATAACGCCCAGTTGGACCTGGTACAACATCGACTATGTGCGTCTTCAGAGCAGTGAAGGCGCCATGGAGTTCGACCTTTCCGCTACGCCTGTGGATAAGGATGCTACAGTGGAGGCCAGGCTGATGTACACATTCCTGCTTGACAATTTTGGCAAGAAGACGATTTCGGGCATCATGACGGGCGACATGTCAACGGCCAACGGCAATGTGACACAACATGCTGATGTAAGGGCAGTTTATCAGGCTTCAGGGAAGCATCCCGCTCTTGTCGGTTTCGACTTCATGAATGCCACGGGGAAAAGTGCAGGAGACACATGGATGAAAGACTACACGCGCAGCAGCGTGCAACTGGCCAAGGACACCTACCGCCGCGGGGGCTTCCCCGCCTTCACCTGGCACTGGCGCGACCCCTCGAGGGGCACCAATGAGTTCTATACCGACCAGACCAGCATGCGCATCACCAATGCCATGAAGAGCGACGGCAGTTGGAACACCTCGTCCACCCTCTACAAGAACATCATCAGCGATATCGATGCCGTGGCCGATTTCTTCCTTGAACTACAGGAAGCGGGAATGGCTTGCATCTTCCGGCCACTGCATGAGGCGAGCGGCGGCTGGTTCTGGTGGGGGCGTGAGGGTGCCGTTCCTTTCCGTCAGCTCTACAGATTGGTCTTCGACGAGATGGTGCGAGTGAAAGGCGTGCACAATGTGATATGGGTGTGGAATGCCGACCCCGACGACAGCGAATGGGATCCCGGCGCCGAATACTACGACGTGGTGTCGGCCGACATCTACAATCCCGACTTCGACTATTCGAGCAACGCGCCGTCATTTTACCGTCTGCAGAAACTCACTCAAGGCAAGAAAATCATCGCCCTATCGGAAAACGGCCCCATTCCCGACATCCAGAAAGAGGTTGACGAGGAAGCGGTATGGTCGTGGTGGATGCCTTGGTATCAGACCTGGAACGGCGGTTTTGTGAGCAAGACCAGCCAGGAGGAGTGGCGCAAGTGCATGAACGACCCTCGTGTCATCACGCTGGAAGACCTCGCCGGAGGATGGGATGCATACGCCGACCGGATAACCCACGTCAAGGGCACCGCTGCCGAAAACAGTGTGCTCTACGATTTACAGGGACGCACCTTGCCTCACCCACCCGCCAAGGGAATCTACATCAAAAACGGAAAGAAGATGATTTGCAGATAACTTTTCGTTTTCAGAATTTCCTGAGGTCCTCGGCTTTGAAGTTGAATACGTCGATGCGTAAATTTTTGCTGTCTTCATCGAGGATGAACCAAGGTGAGCGGATGGGGTTGGTGATGTTGCGCATGACGTGTATGCTCTGTGCCGGCGTGTTGCCCTGCACCAGCAAGAAAGCCTTTTTCCCTGTCTTGGGGTTATATGCCACATCGGCCACCATCACAGCATGCCCGCAAGGTCTGTCAGCGGGTTTGGGATAGACGAAGATGTCGCCAGGCTGCATGTCCTTCAAAGGCCTCACCTTCAGGTCACGGCTCAGGGAGAAAGTGCTTGCCATCTCATACGTCTTTTTGAGGTAACGCTCAAATGCCTGCCTTGATGCGCCTCCTCCATAATTGAGCGCCTTGCCGTTGACGTCGCGGAAGCGGATGCTGCCGTATTTGCCTGAGCGGAACAAATATTCGCAACGGAAGCGGATACAAGCATCGGCGCACTGCTCATAATTCGATAGCAAGGGAATATCCACCACCGCATAGTTGAGTGCTTGATAAGATGCCTCCTCGCCAGTGTAACATATCAGTCGGGAACCCCTTTCTTTCAGGGGAAGGGAACGAAGGTAAGTGGCGTAGGCAGCATCATCACCTGGAATGCGCTCGAAACCTGAGGGTGTGGGAATATCGCCTATCGTAGCATAGTTGTGGAAATTGCTCATCTTCCCACCGAAGTATATCCAACAACCCATGGAAAGAATACCTACCAACACCAAAGCCAAAAGGCTGAA
>CAMHEL010000216.1 GCA_946184125.1 uncultured Prevotellaceae bacterium | reverse complement strand
TTGGGAAGAGCACCCTTGCCGAATGCGGTCTTCAGAGCGAGCCAGCGCTCGATAGACATTGCAAGCACGGTGAGGAGGAGAGAGTGGATGACAGGCACGATGATACCACCCTTGAAGATGGTGCCCCATACATCGGTGGGAGTCTCCTTGGTCTCGTCGGCGAAGTGGGAAATGTTGCCGAACCATGTGAAGAACAGTGTGAAAGCGATGATGGCGCAGACCACGATGATCCAGAATGCACCTCTTACTCCAGTGAAGCCCTCAGATTTCTTTGCCTTGGGGGCAGCTGCTTTTGTTGATGAATTAGCCATAATTTTTTTTTAATTTGTTGATTTAAGTTATTGATAAGTTTAAGTTATACAATTCCGATTTAACGTTAGATTAAGGTCGCGTCGGGTCACTGCACATCAGTTATTGGTGGCAATAACTTCGCAAAGTTAATCATTTAGATGAAACTTTGAACTGTTTTTCGGGTTTTTAACATTTTTTTTGTTCAGCTCGGCCATTCTTTGTCCTTTTTTGACCTTGCCTTGTTGCGGTTTTGGGGTCATTTCAGCTTGCGGAGGGCGTTTCCGATGCGACTCATGGCCTCGCGGATGTTGTCGTCGCTCGTCGCATAGCTCATACGGAAACAGTCGGGGTCGCCGAAAGCATCACCGGCTACGGTGGCCACATGGGCCTCCTCGAGAAGGTAAAGCGACAGGTCGGTGGAACTCTCTATCACCCGTTCGCCGGCTTTCTTGCCGAAGAAACTGCTGCATTTGGGGAAGAGGTAGAAGGCGCCTTCGGGTTGGTTGACCTCCAGACCTTTAATCCCGCGGGCCAGCGACACGATGAGGTCGCGACGGCGCTGGAAGGCCTGGCGCATCTCCTCCACGCAGTCCTGGCTGAGGGTGTAGGCTGCCTCGGCGGCTTTCTGGCTCACCGAGCAGGGACCGCTGGTGTACTGCCCCTGGAGCTTGTTGCAGCCCTTGACAATCCATTCGGGTGCTGCCATGTATCCGATGCGCCATCCTGTCATGGCATAGGCTTTCGAGACGCCGTTGATGACGATGGTGCGCTCCCTCATGCCGTCGAACTGGGCGATGCTCTCATGGTGCCCGGTGTAGTTGATGTGCTCGTAGATTTCGTCGGCGATGACGTAGAGGTCGTCGTGCGCGAGCACCACCTTGGCGAGGGCCTCAAGCTCATCGCGTGAATAGACGCTGCCGGTGGGGTTGCTGGGCGAGCAGAGGATGAGCATGCGGGTGCGTGGCGTGATGGCGGCTTCGAGCTGGGCGGCTGTCATCTTGAAGTTCTGACCGAACCCGGTGGGCACTGTCACGGGCTGCCCGCCGGCGAGTTTTACCATCTGGGGGTAGCTCACCCAGTAAGGGGCGGGGATGATCACCTCGTCACCGTTGTCGATGAGGGCCAACACTGCGTTGCACACGGCCTGCTTGGCGCCGTTGGAGACGGAGATTTCGGCAGGAGAGTAGCTGAGCCCGTTCTCGTGAAGCAGTTTGTCGCAGATGGCGCGTCTCAGGTCGGCATAGCCTGCCACTGGCGAGTATTTCGAGTAGTTGTCGTCGATGGCTTTCTTGGCGCACTCTTTGATGCCGTCGGGGGTGTTGAAGTCGGGTTCTCCCACGCTGAGGTTGATGACGTCGATGCCCTGTGCACGCATCTCGCTGCTTTTCTGCGACATGAGTAGTGTGGCTGATGGGGCGAGACGGTTGAGGCGTTCAGATAGTTTTTTCATCATGATGTGATATTGAACGATGGTGTGCAAAGGTAGTCATTTTTTTGTTTTCAACGACCATTTTGTCACTTTATTACGTTTTTTGCTTGCTTTTTTTCTTCTTGGGTGCTGTCAGATATGCAGATTGTGCCCCATGCGTTCTTTTTTGGTGAGGAGGTAGCGGCGGTTGAACTCGTTGGGAGTGGTCTCGATGGGGATGTTCTCCACGATTTCGAGCCCGTAGGCCTCGAGTCCCACACGCTTGACGGGGTTGTTGGTGAGCAGGCGCATCTTGTGTATGCCAAGGTGCCTGAGCATCTGGGCCCCGCAGCCATAGTCGCGCTCGTCGGGCTTGAAGCCAAGGTGTGTGTTGGCGTCAACGGTGTCGTAGCCCTGCTCCTGGAGCTTGTAGGCCGCTATTTTGTTCATCAGTCCGATGCCTCTTCCCTCTTGCTGCATGTATACCAGCACGCCCTTTCCTTCTTTCTCTATCATCTGCATCGATTTGTGGAGCTGTTCTCCGCAGTCGCATCTCAGGCTGCCGATGATGTCGCCTGTCGAGCACGAGGAGTGTACGCGCACCATCACCGGCTCGTCCTCATGCCACTGCCCTTTGATAAGTGCGAAGTGCTCCAGGCCGTTGCTCTTCTGCCTGAAGGGGATGAGGCTGAAGTGCCCCCACATGGTGGGCATGTCGACGGTGTTGCCCACCTCGATGAGCGAGTCGCGCTGCAGGCGGTAGGCTATCATGTCCTTGATGGTGATGATTTTGAGGCCGTGGTGGGCGGCCATCACTTGCAGCTCGGGCATGCGGGCCATGGTGCCGTCGTCGTTCATGATTTCCATGAGGGCGCCGGCGGGGTAGAGCCCTGCCAGCCGGCACAGGTCGATGGTGGCCTCGGTGTGCCCGCTGCGCCTGAGCACGCCGTGGTCCTGGGCGTAGAGCGGGTTGACGTGGCCGGGACGTGCGAAAGTCGAGGGGGTGGCATCGGGGTCGGCAAGGGCACGGATGGTGGCGGCGCGGTCGTGCGCGCTGACGCCCGTGGAACAACCCTCACGCTTGTCGATGGTTACGGTGAAGGGCGTCCCGAGCAGCGATGTGTTGTCCGACACCTGCACCGGAAGGTCGAGCTCACGGCAGCGCGACAGGGTGATGGGGGCGCACAACAGGCCGCGGGCGTGTTTCAGCATGAAGTTCACTTTCTCGGGAGTGATTTTCTCTGCCGCGATGATGAGGTCGCCCTCGTTCTCACGGTCCTCGTCATCCACCACGATGACGAATTTCCCTTCCTGGAAATCCTTCACCGCACTTTCTATTCTTTCCGTCAGTTCCTTGTCCATAGCTTTTTCGTTTTTGGGGAAGGCTCTTAGATGCTTTATGAGAGCTTAGGGGTTTCGTCGTTTTGTAGTTTGGACCTATGATAGGAAGGATGAACCTCTTGGCGTCTTTCAGTCTTCCTCGTCTCATCAGTCTCTCCTGTCTCTCTGTTCTCTCAAGTCTTCCAAGTCTATTTAGTATTTCTTTATATGCCTAGTATGTCTAAGTATAGTCTAATGTCCAGTGTCTAAAGACTCCGTCTGCCTCACACCTCCACCTATTATAATATATATTAGTGTGTAAATTCATCATTCAGAATGATAGAAAGCAATCACAACTCTCAACTAAAGTCTATCGTCTAGCGTCTAAAGCCTAAAGCCTAAAGTCTAACGCCTAACGTCTAGCGTCTAACGTCTAACGTCTAAAGTCTAGCGTCTAAAGTCTAGTGTCTAAAGTCTAACGTCTAAAGTCTAGCGTCTAAAGTCTAACGCCTAAAGTCTAACGTCTAACGTCTAGCGTCTAACGCCTAACGTCTAACGCCTAACGCCTAAAGTCTAAAGTCTAACGTCTAAAGTCTTGTCGATTCGCTTGATGATTTGGTTGCTGACCTGTTTGATGGTTTTCAGGTCTTTGTACAGCCTCAGTCTGAACCGCCACATGCGTATGTAGAGGAAAGCCCCTATGGGTAAGAGGATGGCCGATGCGATGTTGAGCCATCTCCGCTCGAAGGGCCTTGTGTGTGCTTTCTCCGACACCACGGGATATTTGCCGAGGAGGGTGATAATCATCGGGTCGCGTGTGTTGCCCAGGTCCTCGATGATGCTCTCGAGCTCTTCGCTGATGCGCTCTATCTCATGGTCGGGCTGGTATTTGAAGAACACCTTGATGATGTTGGGTGGCGACTTGAGGTGATGCTCGTGGGCGTATTGCGTGACTTCCTCGTTGAGTCTGATGAGCTCGCTCTTGTCGCGCAGATAGTCGGGGTCTTCGATGATGACTTCCTTGCCGGCGATGCTCCGCTTGCGCCTCATGCCGAGGATGCGCATGCCAAGGTCGATGTAGGAGTCGGTGTTGAAGATGGTGGAGTCGTTGTTCGCTTTGTAGGTGATGAAGGTGGCGGCAGGGACGAGAACTGCGGTGGCGAGGCTCTTCCCGAACCAGATGGCCCACATGCCTCCGCGAGCCATGCGGTAGCCGGTGTTGTCGAGGATGTAGAAGATGATGAACACCACCACGCTGATGATGATGGGCACGCCAAGACCTCCCTTTCGGATGATGGCACCCAGAGGCGCACCGATGAAGAAGAAGATGATGCAGCTCAGTGCGAGGACGAATTTGTTGATGGCCTCTATCTTGTGCATCCTCAGGTCGTAGTCGCCGTCGCTCGTGCGGAGGCTCTTGAAGTCGAGCTCCGTCACCTGCTGGTTGACTTTCGTCAGGGCACTGTTCACAGCCGCACGCTGCTTGTCGGGGCCCAGACGGTCGTAGACGCTGTCGAACACCACTTCTTGCCGCCTGATGGCATTGATTGACCTGAGGGAGTCGGCCTTGCTAAGCCCCTGGATGTCGTAGTTGTAGCGCTTGGCCTCGTCGTAGTAGGCATGGCCTATGCTGTCGAACAGACAGTTGAGGGAGTCGATGTCCTCCCTGATTTGCGTCAAGCCCTTTGTCTTGGGGTTGCCGCCAAAGATGCCTCCGTCGGCAAGATTGAACTCGCTGTCGAAGTCGAGGACGATTTGCTTCTCCCAGAACGTCTCACGGCGGTAGGGCACATTGGCGCTGCTGCCAAGGTCCTGGGAACGCATGTTCTCAAACCATTCGCCGCTGTAGAGCGTGAGAAGGAGGTGCTTCTTCTCGGCCGTGCTCTGCATCATGCCCGAGTCGGCGAGTATGATGGCGGCATCGTCGTAGCTGTCGGTCATCTTGTAAATCATGATGCCATAAAGCATGCCGCGCTGAAGGTCCTTGCGCTGAACGTAGATGTTGCACTGGGGGATGCCGTCGTAGAAAATGCCCTCGGGGATTTCCAACTCGGGACTTTTCTGCTTCATCGAGATGAGCAACTGGCCAATCTTGCTGTTGGCATCAGGGCCGATGTTGTTCTGGAAATAGAACGACAGGCCGGCAATGGCCAGGACGACGAAGATGAGCGGCCGCAAGGTCTGCATCAGAGAGATGCCCGACGCCTTGATGGCGGTGAGCTCCGAACTCTCGCCTAGGTTGCCGAAAGTGATGAGCGAGGAGAGCAGGATGGCTAAGGGAAGGGCTTGCGGAACCATCATCAAGGCCATGTACCAGAAAAACTTGCCCATGATGTCGAGCGTGAGGCCCTTGCCGATGAGTGCCTCGACATATTGCCACACAAACTGCATCATCAGCACGAAGAGGCTGATGAAGAAAGTTCCGACAAAAAGCAGCATGAACTGCTTGATGATCATGATGTGGAGCTTCTTTATCCCAGGCATCTGAATGATGGTATTTGTCGCTGCGCTATGAAACAGCTTGCAAAATTACAGCTTTTCTTCAAGAAACCCCTTGTTTTTTCCCACTTTTTTGCACCTTCATAGTCCAGTGGACCTTCTTAGCTGGTTCAGGTTCTGGTCCCAGATGTCGTAAAGGCTGTCTTCGTCCTCGGGATAGGCGAAGTCGGTGATGTGGAGGATGAAGCTGCCTGTCACCTCTGTGCGCGACAAACGCAGTTCCAGATATGCTTCTGGGTCGGTCTCGTCTTCCCACTGAAGGCGTATATGGCTGTGGCGGACACGCTCCAGCACGTTCGCAATGCGCTTCTCGTGGCGCCCCATCTCGTCGCCCCATGTGAAAGTGAACTTTCCCTTCGACTCCTTCACTTCGTCGGCTATCCAGCGGCTCAGGCCTCCCTCTGTGCTGATCAACTTCCATATGATGTTCGACGAGGTCGACAGCAGGTTGTGCTCTATGGTTATCTGTCGCTTTTTCATTGGCATTAAGGTTTTTTATGGCGTCATACGCCGCAAATATAATAAAAATGGATGGATTGATGAATAAAAATCGCAATTTTTTTTGGTCTTTCAAAAAAAACATTTACCTTTGCACCCGCAAAACAAAAAGGCGGGATAGCTCAGCTGGTTAGAGCGCATGATTCATAATCATGAGGTCGCCGGTTCAATCCCGGCTCCCGCTACTTTGAAAGACAGAGAGTTACGAAGTTCGTAGCTCTCTTTTATTTTTCCCTACGATACAAATCTGATACAAAAGCGTGGCTTTAGATGGCTTTTGAAAGGCTATGAAACTATGTAAACTATGATATATTGCACAAGTTTTCACATAATCAACAAGCCTTTTACACCCTCCTATTAGTCTTCGAAAGGATATGTTTCGTCATATATATCGCTCAAAAGCTTGTCTTTATATAGCCAGTGGGCGCCAGGGGCTATGTGCTTGGATTTATAGCCTTTCAACTGGGCTGAGAGTGAACTGATGGAAGTTTCCACCCCTTCATAGCTTATTTTCCGTTCAGATATTATAGTTACTATTATAGAAGGGTCATCTTTCCATACCAGAACATCTCCCTTCTGCATCCCCATTTCATAGAAGTTGAGCGCCGGCCGATGAATCTGAGCCTTTACTTGTGCGGCCTTGTCATCATCGGTCAGGTCGTTTTCTATTTCGTCGCTTACTTCTTCCGTTACATCGGTATGGTGGAATAGTTCAAGAATGGCTTTGGCTTGTTCCACTTGAATACGGAAGAACTCACGGTTTGCGTTGATGCGTTGTGGCGCAAAAGCCGTGTGCAAGGCTTTCTCAATCTTTGCACAATCGGTTTTCTTCACCTTACAAGCAAATTGACACTCAAATGGTACAGGAACCCCCGTTGTATAGAGTTCCTTCATTCTTTTGTCTATATCTTCCTGTGTGGTCATACCAATTTTCACAAGACCAGGCATCACAGGATTGGTTAAAAGATAAACTATTCCGTATTCCATAAAAGACAATTATTGATGGTTTATAAAACTATTATCGATTTCTTCAATAATTTCTTTAACATCATCTAATTTTGCATTTTCATTTTTATTTTGTTGCTTATGAGCAACAACACAGATTAATCCTATTATAAGCATAAAAATACTTATAGAAATAATAGTGGGAATAGCCCATGTGGAAGTTGAATCCAAAGGAAGAGTTAAAAAGGAAAGAAAAGAGGATCCCATTATTCCAAAAGAAGTGAAAGCAATATTAAGCCACCAATTAGTATGATTTCTGCATTTTCCTATTTTCCGCTTTAAACGATTCCAATCGGCTTTATTTACCCCAATAAAATCGACCTGTACGGTTGAAATCACCTCAAATCCACAGTTAAAAAAGTATAACGCAT
>CAMHEL010000215.1 GCA_946184125.1 uncultured Prevotellaceae bacterium | reverse complement strand
GAGGAATGAGGAACGAGGAATGAGGAACGAGGAATGAGGAACGAGGAATGAGGAATGAGGAATGAGGTATTAGGAATATCGTTATCTTAAGTTTTTCTCTCCTTCTTTCGTTTTTCCGTATGCTGCGGTTTCGCCGCAGCAAACAACCATTAGCCCTCAAAGCATATGTCTAAACTCCTAAACTCCCAAACTCCTAAACTCCAAAAAAACAAAAATACAAAAATACAAAAAAGGAACCACGGGAACTGGAAGCCAGAACATTAGAACTAATGTCTAAACTCCCAAACTCCCAAACTCCTAAACTCCAAAAAATAAAAACTATGTCCAAAAAGAAAATTGTAGTAGCATTCTCGGGAGGTCTCGACACCTCATACACCGTGATGCGCCTGGCCAACGAAGGAAACGAAGTCTATGCCGCTTGCGCCAACACAGGAGGCTTCAGCGAGGAGCAACTCAAGAAAAACGAGGCCAATGCCTACCGTTTAGGTGCCAAGGCATACGTCACCCTCGACGTCATGCAAGAGTACTACGACAAGTCGCTCAAATACATGATTTTCGGCAATGTGCTGCGCAACAACTGCTATCCCATCTCTGTATCGTCGGAGCGCATCTTCCAGGCACTGGCCATCGCACGATACGCCCGAGAGATAGGAGCCGACGCCATCGCACACGGTTCCACAGGAGCCGGCAACGACCAGATACGCTTCGACATGACATTCCTCGTCATGGCTCCCGGAGTGGAAATCATCACCCTCACACGCGACCAGACACTCACCAGACAGGAAGAGGTCGATTACCTCAACGCCCACGGCTTCTCGGCCGACTTCACACGTCTGAAGTACTCCTACAATGTGGGCATCTGGGGCACCAGCATCTGCGGAGGCGAACTGCTCGACCCCAAACAGGGACTGCCCGAGGAAGCATACCTCAAGCACGTCACTGCCAAAGAACCCACAGCGCTGCTCAGCATCGGCTTCGACAAGGGAGAAATCGTCGCCGTCAACGGAGAGCACTTCGACAGCCACATCGAAGCCATACAGAAAATTGAGCAGATAGGAGCATCTTACGCCATCGGCCGCGACTGCAACGTCGGCGACACCATCATAGGCATCAAGGGACGTGTGGGCTTCGAGGCCGCTGCGCCCAAACTCATCATCGAGGCACACCGACTGCTCGAGAAATCGACACTCAGCAAATGGCAGCAATACTGGAAAGACCAAGTGGCCAACTGGTATGGCATGTTCCTACACGAGAGCCAGTATCTCGAGCCCGTCATGCCCGACATCGAGGCCATGCTCACCAGCAGCCAACGCAACGTCACCGGAACAGCCATACTGCGCCTACGCCCATACGGCTTCGACACCGTGGGCATCGACTCGCCCAACGACCTCACACGCTCAAAACTCGGAGAGTACGGAGAGACACAGACAGGATGGACTGCCGACGAGGCAAAAGGCTTTATCAAAGTCTCATCCACACCACTGCGCGTCTATTACGGCATTCATCCCGACGAGAAGCGGTAGTCCTACCACATAAAAACAAACTGTTATGCAAAGAAGATTCTATCTCTCCACTACCGACAAGAAACTGGGCGGTGTGTGCGGCGGACTGGCCGAGTATTTCGGCATCGACTCACTGATTGTCCGCATTGCGTTCGTCATTCTCATCCTCGGATTTGGAACTGGCCTGCTGGCCTATATCCTCCTATGGCTCCTGGCACCACAACACCCATAGACACATGATTAGAATAGGAATACTCGGCGGCGCAGGCTTCACCGGAGGTGAGCTCACACGCCTGCTGCTCAACCATCCCGAGGCAAACATCACATTCATCCACAGCGAGAGCAACGCCGGACGGCGCGTCGACGAGATACACGAGGGACTGCTCGGCGACACCGACATCACTTTCAGCAGCGACATGCCCTTCGACGACATCGACGTCCTCTTCCTCTGCTTCGGCCACGGGAAGAGCGAGGCATTCCTCAGCGAGCATCCCCTCCCGCTACATGTCAAGGTCATCGACCTGGCACAGGACTTCCGTATCGCCGCACCAGGCAATGACTTCGTCTACGGGCTGCCCGAAATCAACCGCGACCGCATCGCCATGGCGCAGCACATCGCCAACCCGGGCTGTTTCGCCACCTGCATCCAGCTCGGACTGCTGCCGGTTGCCAGCATGGGCTTGCTGAAAGGCGACATCGCCGTCAACGCCATCACCGGGAGCACAGGGGCAGGACAAAAGCCCACAGCCACCACCCATTTCTCCTGGCGCATGGGCAACATCAGCATCTACAAGGCCTTCCGGCACCAGCACGTGCCCGAAATCGTGCAGAGCCTCACACAGGTGCAGGGACATTTCGATGCCAGCATCGACTTCATCCCCTACCGGGGCGACTTCGCACGCGGCATCTTCGCCACAGAAGTGGTGAAGACCGATGCCTCCATCGCCGACATCGAGGCGGCTTATAAAGCCTTCTATGCCAACGAGCCCTTCACCCACTACACCGACCGACCCCTCGACCTCAAGCAAGTCGTCAACACCAACAAAGCTCTCGTCCACTGCGAGAAATACGACGACAAGCTGCTCGTCACCTCGTGCATCGACAACTTGCTCAAGGGCGCGGTGGGGCAAGCGGTGCAAAACATGAACATCATGATGGGCATCGACGAGACCACTGGCCTACGCCTCAAGGCCTCCGCATTCTGACCAACGCCCATCACATCAACAAATACAAACAAGCATGAAACTCTACGACGTATACCCCCTGTTCGACGTCAACATCGTGCGCGGCAAAGGATGCCACGTCTGGGACGACAAAGGGCAGGAGTACCTCGACCTTTACGGCGGCCATGCCGTCATCAGCATCGGCCACTGCCACCCACACTATGTGGAAGCCATCGCTAAGCAGGCTTCCATGCTGGGATTCTACTCCAACTCCGTGGTCAACACGCTGCAGCGTGAGCTCGCCGAGCGGCTCGGGCGCATCAGCGGCTACCCCGACTACCAACTCTTCCTCGTCAACAGCGGCGCCGAGGCCAATGAGAACGCACTGAAACTCGCCTCGTTCCACACCGGGCGCACCAGGGTGCTCTCTGCCAAGAAAGCCTTCCACGGGCGCACATCGCTCGCCGTGGAAACCACCGACAACGCCAAAATCATCGCACCCATCAACGCCAACGGGCACGTCACCTACCTGCCCCTCAACGACATCGATGCCTGGGAGGCCGAACTGGCCAAGGCCGATGTATGCGCCTGCATCATCGAGTGCATACAGGGCGTGGGAGGCATCAGGATGGTGGAGCCCGACTTCGCCAAGGCACTCCTCGAAGCCTGCCACAAATACGGCACCGTACTCATCGCCGACGAGATACAGTGCGGCTACGGACGCAGCGGAAAGTTCTTCGCACACCAGTGGCTCGGCATCCAGCCCGACCTCATCACCGTCGCCAAAGGCATCGCCAACGGCTTCCCCATGTCGGCACTCCTCATCGCACCGCAGTTCAAACCCGTCTACGGACAGCTCGGCACCACCTTCGGAGGCAACCACCTGGCTTGCGCCGCAGCACTCGCCGTGCTCGACGTGATGGAGGACGAACAACTCGTCGACAATGCCCGCGAAGTGGGTGAATACCTCACCCAGCGCCTCAAAGACCTCCAGAAGCAGCAAAAGCACATCACCGACGTGCGCGGCCGAGGACTCATGATAGGCATCGAACTCGACATCCCCTACAAGGAGCCACGGACACGCCTCGTCGCCGAGGAGCATTGCTTCGTGGGCTGCTCGGGAACAAACACCCTGCGCCTCCTGCCACCACTGTGCCTCACACGACAGGAGGCCGACATCTTCGTAGAAAAACTCAACCACGTATTGTCATGAAAACAGCCATCATCGGTGTGGGCGCCATGGGAGGCGCCATCGTCGAGGGAATGCTCAGCATCCCCGGCAACACCCCATCCGACATCACCATCGCCGACCCCTCCCAGGCCGCACTGGAACGCTTTGCCAACACTGGCGTCAACATCGCCGGCGACAATGCCGCTGCCGCTTCTGCTGCCGACTTGGTCGTGGTTGTCGTCAAACCCTGGCTCGTGGAGCGCGTACTCAGCGGCATCAAGCCAGCACTTGACCTCAGCCGACAAATCCTCGTCATCATCGCAGCAGGCATCTCCTCACAGCAAGCCATCACATGGCTCGACAAAGGCGACGGCTTCACACCACGCTTCTTATTAGCCATCCCCAACACCGCCATCGCCGTGCGCGAATCGATGACCTTCGTCGTGCCCGTCGGCACCGATGCCGACGACACAAAAACCGTCACCGACCTCTTCGACTCCCTCGGCCAGTGCATCGTCACCGAGGAGCGCCTGCTCGCAGCCGGCACCACACTCGCCTCATGCGGCATCGCCTATGCCATGCGCTACATACGGGCTGCTACCGAGGGAGGCGTGGAAATCGGCTTCAAGGCCCATGACGCACAGCAGATTGTGCAGCAGACCGTGAAGGGAGCCGTCGCCCTGCTGCAAGCCACGGGAAACCACCCCGAGGCAGAGATTGACAAGGTGACCACACCCGGTGGCGTCACCATCAAGGGCCTCAACGAGATGGAGCACGCAGGATTCACCTCCTCCGTCATCCGCGGCCTGAAAGCCGGCATGAAATCATAGTCAACCCAACAAATACCAAAACACCATGGACGAACAACTCAAACAGATAGGCGAGCGCCTTCGAGGCCTTCGCGACGTGCTCGACATCACCACCGAAGAGATGGCCAACCTCTGCGGCATCACCGTGGAGCACTACGAGCAGATGGAGAGCGGAGAAAGCGAACTCTCCGTCGCCAACCTGCAGAAAATCGCAAAACAATACGGCGTGTCGCTCGACGTGCTCATGTTTGGAGAAGAACCCAAGATGAGTTCTTATTTCCTCACACGAAAAGGCCACGGCATGAGCGTCGAACGACGCAGCGCATACAACTACGAGAGCCTCGCAAGCGGTTTCAGGGGAAGGAAAGCCGACCCATTCATCGTCACCGTGGAGCCAAAACCCGACGACACACCCAAAGAGAAGAACTCACACAGCGGGCAGGAGTTCAACATGGTGCTCGAAGGCACACTCGAACTCACCATCGGCAGCAAAGTGCTCACACTCACCGAGGGCGACTCCGTCTACTTCGATGCCACACAGCCACACGGCATGCGCGCACTCAACGGCCACCCCGTACGTTTCCTCGCCATCATCTTCTGAAAAGATGAGCCCAAAGAAACATAAAAGTCTATAAGTAACAGATCATTTTGATTACCTACTTTCAAATAAAACAATGGTAGAAAGATTTATCAAGCAGACCTCCTTCACTTCGGTGGAAGACTTCAAGGAGAACCTGCAGTTCATCATCAAGGAAAATTTCAACTTTGCCTACGACGTCGTCGATGCATGGGCCGAGGAGCAGCCCGAAAAGCTTGCCCTGCTATGGACCGATGACAAAGGAGCCGAGATACGGCTCACCTTCGCCGACCTCAAGCAGCGCAGCGACCAGGCAGCATCCTACCTCCAGTCGCTCGGCATCGGACGTGGCGACATGGTGATGCTCATCCAGAAACGCCGCCTCGAGTGGTGGGTCACCATGCTTGCACTCTGCAAACTGGGAGCAGTAGCCATACCGGCCACACACATGCTCACCAAGAAAGACATCGTTTACCGCAACCAGCGCGCCTCGGTCAAAGGCATCATCTGCGTGGGCGAGGACTACGTGCTGAGCCAGGTCAAGGCCGCCATGCCCGACAGCCCCACCGTCGATGTGCTCATCAGCATCGGCCCCAATGTTCCCGAGGGCTTTCACGACTGGTTCGCCGAGATTGACAAGGCACCCGCTTTCGTCAGGCCGAAACATGTGAACACCAACAGCGACACCATGCTCATGTACTTCACCAGCGGCACCAGCGGCGAACCCAAGATGGTGGCTCACGACCACCTCTATGCCCTGGGGCACCTCACCACAGGTGTCTTCTGGCACAACCTCGCAGAGGACAGCATTCACCTCACCGTCGCCGACACCGGATGGGGAAAGGCCGTATGGGGAAAATTCTACGGACAATGGTTCGCAGGAGCCACCGTCTTCGTCTATGACCACGAGAAGTTCGACGCCGCAAACATGCTCAGCCAAATCGCCAAATACCACGTCACATCGCTGTGCGCGCCGCCCACCGTCTTCCGTTTCCTCATCCGCGAGGACTTTTCCAAATACGACCTCAGCGCGCTGCGCTACTGCTGCACCGCCGGCGAGGCCCTCAACGCCGCCGTCTACGACAAGTTCTACGAGCTCACGGGCATCAAACTGATGGAGGGCTTCGGACAGACCGAGACCACCATGACACTGGGCACCATGCCCTGGATGGAACCCAAACCCGGCAGCATGGGAATGCCCAACCCACAGTACGACATCGACCTGGTGCGCCCCGACGGCTCGCACTGCGAGGATGGCGAGAAAGGCGAGATTGTGGTGCGCGTGGGCGACCGCAAGCCCATAGGCCTTTTCAAGGAATACTACCGCGACGAGGAACTCACACGCGAGGCATGGCACCACGGACTCTACCACACCGGCGACGTGGCATGGCGCGACGAGGACGGCTACTACTGGTTTGAGGGGCGCATCGACGATGTCATCAAGTCGAGCGGCTACCGCATCGGACCGTTCGAGGTGGAGAGCGCACTGATGACACACCCCGCAGTCGTGGAATGCGCCATCACCGGCGTGCCCGACGACATCCGAGGCATGGTGGTCAAAGCCACCGTCGTGCTCGGCAAGGAGTGGAAAGACAAAGCAGGAGACGCACTCATCAAGGAACTGCAAAACCATGTCAAACGCGTCACCGCACCCTATAAATACCCACGAATCATCGAGTTCGTCGATGAACTGCCCAAGACCATCAGCGGAAAAATCAGAAGGGTGGAGATAAGGGCAAAAGACCAGAAACAATAACCCAGGCATCGAACATGGACAGCAAGGGAAGAAGAATAGTAGTGAAAGTGGGCTCCAACGTCCTCACCCGCCCCGACGGCAAACTCGACGTCACACGGATGTCGGCACTCGTCGACCAGATAGCATGGCTACGCCGACAGGGATTCGAGGTCATACTCGTCTCGTCGGGTGCCATGGCCTCCGGGCGTGGCGAGCTGAAAGTGGACCACTCTCTCGACTCCGTGGAGCAACGCCAGCTCTTCTCCGCCGTCGGACAAGTGAAACTCGTCGGCCTCTACTACGACCTCTTCAGGGAGTTCGGCATACACGTGGGACAGGTGCTCACCATGAAGGAGAACTTCCAGCCCGGAGAGCAATACCGCAACCAGTGCGCCTGCATGACCGTCATGCTCGAGAACGACGTGCTGCCCATCGTCAACGAGAACGACACCGTCAGCGTCACCGAACTGATGTTCACCGACAACGACGAACTCTCGGG
>CAMHEL010000214.1 GCA_946184125.1 uncultured Prevotellaceae bacterium | reverse complement strand
CGTTAGACGTTAGACGTTAGACGTTAGACGTTAGACGTTAGACGTTAGACGTTAGTTAAAGTTGAGGGTTGAGGGTTGAGGGTTGAGAGTTGAGAGTTGAGGGTTGAGAGTTGAGATTAGTCTTTAGACCATGTGCGAAATGATAAGAACATCTTGATTATTATCTTAACTTACTGAATTTCAAATATTATCGTCGCCCTTCCTTCCCATCAAATGGGAGGGGAGGGCCTTATGGCTTTTGATTTCTTCTGTAGAGAGTTTATGATGATGACAAAAAGCGAGAGCCTATGGCTTATTGCTATCAAAAATGAAAGAAGTAAGTGAAAACGATATGCAAAGTTACGTTTTTTCGCGCAAACCAGCATGAAGAAATGAAAAAAAGGAGGCTGAATGCGGTGGTATGAGAAAAAAACATTACTTTTGCTTCCAAATCATATACTTGATGAACATTTTCATACTTAGTTGAAGAATTAGTAGAAGAACACCCATCAAATACTTGATGAACATTTCTGACGACTGGTATATTCACTCTATTTGCATAATCATCACAAACATAAGAATCATGAAAGACAGACTTGCCCTTGCCACCCTGCTCCTGGCAGTATTCCTTGTCTCATGCGGCGGGGAAAAATGGACCGAACGCGAAGTAGACTCATTCATCGTTGTCGAACAACGTGGCGGCCCCACACTGAGCTATTCCCCACAGTCGGGCGTGAAACTGCTCTTCGACGAAGGCTATGCCTTCAAAGACCTCAACCGCAACGACTCGCTCGATGCCTACGAAGACTGGCGTCTGCCGTGCAGCGAGCGTGCCGCCGACCTGGCTTCGCAGTTGTCGGTGGAAGAGATAGCCGGACTGATGCTCTACAGCGCCCATCAAGTCATCCCGATGAGCACGGGCAACAATTTCTCATCTGCCCACTACGACGGGAAGAGCTATGAGGAGAGCGGAGCCTCGCCCGACTGCCTCACCGACGAGCAGAAGAAATTTCTGAAAGACGACCACCTTCGCGCCGTGCTCATCACCCGTGTGGAGAGCCCCGCCGTGGCAGCCCGTTGGAACAACAACATGCAAGCGTTTGTCGAGGGTCTCGACCATGGCATTCCTGCCAACACCAGTTCCGACCCACGTCATGAGACGAGAGCCAACGCAGAGTTCAACGCCGGTGCCGGTGGTCAGATATCCCTTTGGCCCAGTTCGTTAGGCATGGCTGCCACCTTCTCCCCCACCCTGATGAGGCAGTTTGGCGACATCGCCTCCGAGGAATACCGCGCCCTTGGCATCGCCACCGCCCTCTCGCCCCAGATAGATCTCGCCACCGAGCCCCGCTGGTGGCGCTTCAGCGGCACCTTCGGCGAGGATCCCCAACTGGCCACCGACATGGCACAAGCCTATTGCGAAGGTTTCCAGACCTCGCCAAAAGCAATGTGGACCCGTGGAGAAAAAGGCTGGGGCATGATGAGCGTCAACGCGATGGTGAAGCATTGGTATGGCTACGGAGCCCAGGAGGGAGGGCGCGATTCGCACTTCGCCCACGGCAAGTTCGCTGTCTTCCCCGGCGAGAACCTCGCCATGCACAAACGTCCTTTCACAGAGGGTGCCTTCCGTCTGAACGACGGCACGAAGATGGCATCGGCCGTGATGCCCACCTATAGCATCCTATGGCATCAAGACCCTTCGGGCGAGGATGTCGGAGGCAGCTACAGCCACTGGCTCATCCAGCAGCAGTTGCGCGATGAAGCAAGCTTCGACGGCGTGGTGTGCACCGACTGGGGCATCACCGCCGACAACACCGCCATGGACTACACCGGAGGCGGAAAGCCCTGGGGAGTGGAACAGCTCACCGTGGCTCAGCGGCACTACCGCATTCTGCAAGCCGGCGTGGACCAGTTTGGCGGAAACAACGAGATAGCGCCCATTCTCGAAGCCTATCAGATGTGGGTCGACGAGAAGGGTGAGCAAAGCGCCCGTGAGCGTTTCGAACTCTCTGCCCGCCGCCTGCTGATGAACATGCTGCGCGTGGGACTTTTCGAAAACCCATACCTCGACCCAGAAGCCACAGAGAAGACCGTGGGGAAACCAGCATTCATGGAGAAAGGCTATGAGGCGCAACTCAAGTCGGTGGTCATGGTGAAGAACCACGCCAACACCACACTCCCCATCGCCAAGCGCATGAAAGTGTATGTCGCCAAGCGCCATTTCCCTGCTGTTCCCGGCATTTGGGGCGGTATGTCGGAAGAGAAGACCGACTACCCCATCTCGCTCGACCTGGTCAAAAAATACTATGACGTGACCGACCGTCCCGAGGAGGCCGACTTCGCCCTGTGCCTCATCGGCGAGCCCACCATCAGCATGGGCTACGACCTCGATGATGTGCGCCGTGGCGGCAATGGCTACATCCCCGTCAGCTTACAATACAACGACTACACCGCCACGGAAGCCCGTGAGGCGAGCATCGCCGGAGGCGACCCGCTGGAGAAGTCGGCCAACCGCAGCTACAAAGGGAAGACCGTGCATACGCGCAATTACGACGACCTGACGATGGTGGCCAAGACAAAGGAAGCCATGGGCGACAAAGCCGTGGTGCTCGTGGTGGAAACAGGCAAGCCCGTGATTCTTGCCGAGATGGAACCCCTGGCCGATGCCATCCTCATCTCTTTCGGCGTGCAGCACCAAGCCCTGCTCGACCTTATCAGTGGAAAGGCTGAACCATCGGGCCTGCTTCCCATGCAACTGCCTGCCGACATGAGCACCGTGGAGAAACAGCAGGAAGACGTGCCACACGACATGCGCTGCCTGCAGGATGCCGACGGCCACACCTACGACTTCGCCTTTGGCCTCAACTGGAAAGGCATCATCGACGACGACAGGGTGAAGAAATATAAAAAGATTTGAGGTTTGAGATTTGAGGCTTGATGGCTCACGACATAACGATAACTGCTTATCTTGAATCCAATTTCTAAAAAAGAAAATACGAAACAGAAATAAATATGGCAAAAGAAAGCCCCACCCCGCCTGTAGGCAAGATGAACATACTCGACCTGCTGAAGAACATCCTGCCCTTTGTGCTGCCCTACCGGGCACTCATCGGCATCACCCTGGCACTCACGCTCGTCGGCTCACTCATGGCTCAGGTCAACGCCGTGGTTCTCGACCGTGCCGTCGATGCCATCAACGCCCTCATCCAGCAAGCGCAGTTCTCATGGGCAAGTGCCGTGCGCATCCTCACCGCCATCAGCATCATCCTTCTGGGCAAGGAGGTAGTGGCTGCCCTCGTGACCTTCTTCCAGCGCTATTACGGCGAGCGCATGCGCATCCTCGTCAGCCGCGACTTGTCGCTGAGCGTGGTGGAACGGATGCTGTCGTTCCGCATGGCCTTCTTCACCGCCGAGGGCAACGAGACCGGCAAGTTGCAGTCGCGCATCGACAGGGGCATCATGAGTCTCAGCAACACTGTCAACAATTTCTTCATCGAAATCCTGCCCCTCTTCACAAGTGCCATTCTCGCTCTTGCCCTGATGTTCATGGCCAATGTCTATGTGGGACTGGTGGCACTGTGCATCGTCCCCATCTATTTCTGGGTCACCTATATCCAGGCGAAGCGGATGAAAGGCGGCAGGCGCGGCATCTTCGGTGGGCATCAAGCGGTGAGCCAGAACATCCTCAACATCATCGAGAGCATCACCGTCATCAAGTCGTTCAACCGGGAGCAGATAGAGGCCGGGCGGCAGGCCGACATCCAGCGCACCATGACCGACCTCCAGCTCAACACGCGCAAGCAGAGCTATATGTTCAACGGTCTGAAAAGTTTCCTCGAGCAAATCGGCACCGTGCTTATCATCATCCTCACCGCCTACCTCGTACTCATCGATTACCCCGGCATGACCATCGGAAAAATCATGTACCATGTGATGCTTTTCGCCAATGTGAGCGCCCCCATCCGCCAGTTGCACCGCATCTATGACGATATGAACGATGCGCTCATCTATGCAGAGGGTTTCTTCGGCATCCTACACGCCGACAACGAGGTGGAGGACACCGGCCGTCACCATCCCGACACGGTGACCGGCGACTTCCAGCTCTCGGGTGTCGACTTCACCTACAGCAACGGCACCCAGGCGCTCTTCGACGTCTCGATGCACATCCGCAGCGGCAAGATTACCGCGCTGGTAGGTCTCAGCGGGGCGGGAAAGAGCACCATCGTCAACCTGCTCGACAAGTTCTACCATCCCGACCGCGGGAGCATCAAGCTCGACGGAGTGGAACTAAGCGAATGGGACACGCAGTGGCTGCGCGAGAACGTGGGCCTGGTGCTCCAGAAAAACCATATCTTCGACGGCACCATCGAGGAGAACATCAAGTACGGCAACCCCAGTGCCACCCACGAGGATGTGGTGAAAGCCGCCAAGCAAGCCTACATCTACGACCAAATCATTCAGCTGCCCAATGGTTTCGAGACCCAGGCGCTGCAACTGAGCGGCGGTCAGCAGCAGCGCATCGCCATCGCGAGGATGTTCATCAAAAACCCACCCATCATCTTCCTCGACGAGCCCACAGCCAGTCTCGATGCCATCGCCACCGAACAAATCAAAGCCAGCATCGATGCCATCAAAACCGGACGAACCGTCATCATCATCTCGCACAATATCGGACAAATCATCGATGCCGACTACATCTATGTGTTGAAAGAGGGACATGTCGTGCAGGGCGGGCGGCCCGACGAGGTCTATCAGCAGGGCGGCGTCTACAAAGACATCTTCGACGCCAGCGCACGGAGCATGAACGTGGACAAAATCGCCAGCACCATGAGTTAGGAGTGAGGCAAAATAAGATGTACTATATATTCTGCCAAAGGGATATTCTTTCGTATCTTTTTGGCTTTATTATGCAGTTATGAAAAAAACATCGTTTTTTGTGTAAGAAATCCGGCAAATGAATGCTCCATATTATAGGAAATGTACTATTTTTAGAAAACATCTTGCACAACCCTTATCATTCACGCTCCAATAAAAAATAAGATGATGACAGACGACAAATATCCCAACAAGCCTGAAGTTCTTGATTTCGAGGACCTTCCAAAAGAGGATTGCATCATCAAGGTCATCGGTGTGGGTGGCGGAGGCGGCAACGCCGTCAACCACATGTATCGCAAAAACATTCACGATGTGTCATTCGTCAACTGCAACACCGACAGCCAAGCCCTCAACAGCTCTCCCGTACCCGTACACCTTCAATTGGGCGAAGGACTCGGAGCCGGAGGGGTACCTGAAGTCGCACGTTTAGCTGCCGAAGAAAGTGAAGACAATATCCGCCAGATGCTCAACGATGGCACAAAGATGTCGTTCATCACCGCCGGCATGGGCGGAGGGACAGGAACAGGTGCCGCTCCCGTCATCGCCCGCGTGTCAAAAGAACTTGGCATTCTCACCGTGGGCATCGTCACCATCCCCTTCCAGTTTGAGGGCCCCAACAAAATCGACCAGGCGCTCGATGGTGTCGAGGAAATGGCAAAACATGTGGATGCCCTGCTTGTCATCAACAACGAGCGTCTCCGGCAGATTTACAACGACCTTTCGGTGCTCAACGCTTTCGCAAGAGCCGACGACACCCTGAACATTGCGGTGCGGAGCATCACCGAGGTCATCACCGAGCATGGCCTCATCAACCTCGACTTCAATGATGTGCAAACCGTATTGAAAGACGGCGGCGTGGCCATCATGAGCACAGGCTACGGAGAGGGAGAAGGACGGGTGAAAAAAGCCCTACAGGATGCGCTGCACTCTCCACTGCTCAGCAACAACGATGTGTTCAACTCAAAGAAAATCCTGCTCAACATCTCTTTCGCCGAGGACGAGGAAATCGGTGGACTGATGATGGAGGAGATGAACGACGTACACGAATTCATGGCAAAATTCGGCAGTGACTACAAGATCAAATGGGGACTGGCCGTCAATCCTGAGATGGGCAAGAAGGTGAAGGTGACCATCCTCGCCACCGGCTTCGGCATCGAACACATCGACCGCATGAGCGGGCATCTCCGCAAGCACGCCCAAGCCGACCCCGCACGACTGGCCGAGGAAGAGGAGCGCCGACTAATTCTGCAGAACCGACGCGAACATTACTACGACCCCACGAACACACCACCACGGAAGCGACGTCCCAACATCTACCTCTTCAAACTCGAAGACCTCGATAACGAAGACCTCATCGCAGCCGTAGAAAGCACACCGACAGCACTACGCTCACACAAATCTCTCGTAGATATTTGCCACATCGCAAAAGGTGGAAAAAAAGATGCCGTACCTGCTGGCGAGACAGAAAGCAACAACCACAACAACAGAATAGTGTTTAATTGATGAGTGCTTGAGTTTCTTTGAGATTTGGAGTTTTTTATAAATACAGAGACTCTGAGAGAGGAAATTATTCGGGCTGTGTGGTTGAAATGACTGGCAAAAGCGGCCGATTACAACCACACAGCACGAAAAAACAGCAGCTCCTTAGTGTTAGAAAAATGACAAGAAAAACTCTATAACTAAAGAAACATCTCGGGAAAATGCGATGCCATTTTGACTGACGATTTGCGTGAAATCAAGGACCAGATCATTGACCACATTGAAACAGGACGGGGAAAAGATGAAAAAAATCATCACACTTATTTCTTTATTACGTTCGGTATTGATGACCTATGCTGTTGGTGCCGTTAGCCCCAGCCATTTCAATGTGTATTATCCAGACTTTTCGAGGATTGACCTGGTGTGTGGACAGATGCCAAAGACTTCACAGAAAGATGTTGTGTTTTGCTGTGAAGCGGCTTTCACCGGCGAGTTGCTGGCAGAGTTCAAGCATACAAACATTGCGGACAACCATATCTGCAATGGGGTGATGAAAAAAGGCTATCGTTGCAAGGCCAATACCGGAGGCTTCGTCTGGAAAAAAGGCAAATGGAAGTTCATGCGGAAAGCGGACTATCCCACCACTGAGAGCGGATGGAGCATGGGCTTCTGCCAGTTATTGATCATCAAGGACGGCACAGCCAGGCCTATTGGCACAAAGATGAAGGACAAGAAGAATATCTACAGAGCGTTGTGCGAGAAGGACGGGAAGTTGTGTATCGTGGAGTCGAAAAAATACATGACCTACGAGTCCTTCGTGAAGTTCCTGAGTGCCTACAAGGTCACCCATGCCATTTATTTGGACATGGGCAGGGGATGGAACTACGCCTGGTACCGAACCAAGGATGGAAAGGTAAAAGAGCTCTTCCCTGAAAGCAAATATGCCACAAGCTACAAGTATAGAACCAACTGGATTACATTTTACAAATAATTGAGTAATAGGAGAGGAAGGAAGCGAAATAAAGTATATCTTATCAAAAAGCATCCATTTGGCGGAAACTATCTGGCCATCTGCCTGTTTGGCTTTGTGTTCTCTATAAGACCGTTGAACACAAGAGAGCTGAATCAT
>CAMHEL010000213.1 GCA_946184125.1 uncultured Prevotellaceae bacterium | reverse complement strand
CTCATTCCTCATTCCTCATTCCTCATTCCTCATTCCTCATTCCTCATTCCTCATTTCTCATTCCTCATTTCTCATTCCTAATTCCTAACAAGCTATTCTTCTTCTCTGGCACTCACTTCCACACATTTCAGGTTGTCGGCGAGCTGCTTGGTGCTGCTTGCCCCCACGAGCACCGAGGTGACGCCCTTCTGGGCTAATATCCACGACAGCGCCATGGTGGCGAGCGGCAGTCCACGGTCGGCAGCCTGCCGGTGATAGGTTTGCAACTGCTCCATCAGTTCGGGCGTGAGCACTTCGCTCCTGAGTGAGCCTCCACGTGCCATGCGCGAATCGGAGGGTATGCCGTTCAGGTATCGGTCGGTGAGCAATCCCTGAGCCAAGGGAGAGAAGGAGATGAAGCCGATGCCGTGCTCGCGGCAGTAGTCGATGATGCCCTCGTCGATGGGTTCGCGGTCGAGCAGGTTGAGCTTGCCCTGGTAGATGAGCAGCGGCACATCGCGTGCGCGGAGATAGTTGTCGGCCACCTTCAATGCCTCGAGAGGCCATCGCGAGATGCCCACATAGAGGGCCTTTCCCTGTTTGACGATGTCGACAAGCGCCTGAAGGGTCTCCTCAAGGGGTGTCACGGGGTCGTAGCGGTGGCTGTAGAAGAGGTCGACATAGTCGAGCCCCATGCGTCGGAGGCTCTGGTCGAGACTGGCGAAGAGGTATTTGCGCGAGCCCCAGTTGCCATAAGGCCCCTCCCACATGTCATATCCCGCCTTCGAACTGATGAACAGCTCGTCGCGGTAGGGGGCGAAGTCCTCGCGTATCAGCCGCCCCATGGTCTCCTCGGCAGTGCCGTAGGGAGGCCCATAGTTGTTGGCAAGGTCGAAATGGGTGATGCCATGGTCGAAAGCATAGTGTGTGATGTCGCGGCTACGCTGATAAGGGTCCACGTCGCCGAAATTGTGCCAGAAACCCAGCGACACCTTGGGCAGCAGAACACCGCTGTTTCCACAGCGGCGGTACATCACCTCCGAATTGTCATACCGCTCAGCGGAAGGAGTGTAAATCGTCTTGATGTTCATGGTTATTTTCTCTTGATGATTATCGCTTGTTTTTCTAGATTTCCTAGGGTTTCCTAGGATTGCCTAGGATTGCCTAAGCTTTCCTAGAATCTCTAGGATTTCCTAGAATCTCCTATTTTTATTTATCTGCTTCTATCAGTTCCAATAGTTTTCTCACGGCATCCTCCTCGGGGATGTTTTTCTCCACGCACTCCTTACGGCGGTAGAGCGATACCCTTCCCGGACCCGCTCCCACATAGCCGTAGTCGGCATCGGCCATCTCGCCCGGACCATTGACGATGCATCCCATGATGCCTATCTTGAGGCCCTTGAGGTGTCCTGTGGCGGCCTTGATGCGGGCAATGGTGGACTGCAGGTCGTAGAGCGTGCGTCCACAGCCCGGGCAACTGATATACTCGGTCTTCGTGGTGCGCAGCCGGGCGGCCTGGAGGATGCCGAAAGCGGTGGCGGCGATGTCGGTGGCGGCGATGTCGCCCTGGTTCATCAGCCACAACCCGTCGGTCAGACCGTCAATCATCAGGGCGCCCATGTCGGCGGCTGCCTCTATCTGCAGGTTGCTCTTCTCGGCGGCGCCATGGGCGTAAGCCTGGCAGAAGACCACGGGATTGGTAAGCCCGGCGCTCCACATCTCATGCACGAGGGCACGCAACTCGCCAAGCCGGTTGGCATGGTGGCTGATGGCTACCACCACCACCTCGGGATGAGCCTTCAGACAGGCGAGATACTCCTCGGCTGCCACGCCATACTCCAGAACGAGGAATTTCAGCGGTGCTTCGATGCTGCCCACCCACATCATGGCGCTGTGGGGGAAGATGGGATATGTGCCGGGGCGACCGTCGTAGACATTGAAGTCGACGATGAAGCGTCGGCCGTCGGACACGGCCTCTGGCACCACGTTACCGGTATAGATATAGTCGGGGCACTGGTCCTCGCCATATGCCTCGTCGCCCCGGCCCGTGGCGATGACGACGGGCACCTGCTCACCACCGATGTTCTCCACCGCACGGGTGGGGCGGCGCACCGGGCGCAGGAAGTCGAAAGCCGGAGCAGCACTGCCGGGGATGAAGGGATGGCGCTCACGGCGGGCGACATAGTCCACCAGATGGCGGGCGACGGGAATCTCGCATTCGGGCTCCTCGCTGAGCGACACACGCACGGTGTCGCCGATGCCGTCGGCAAGGAGGGCCCCTATGCCCACGGCACTCTTGATGCGCCCGTCCTCACCCTCGCCGGCCTCGGTGACGCCAAGGTGCAGCGGATAGTGCATGTCCTCGCGGTCCATGCTGTCGACGAGCAGGCGCATGGAGCGCACCATCACCACGGTGTTGGAGGCCTTGATGGAGATGACGACATCGTCGAACTGCTCGCGCTTGCAGATGCGCAGAAACTCCATGCAGCTCTCGACGATGCCTTCGGGGGTGTCGCCATAGCGCGACATGATGCGGTCGGAGAGCGACCCGTGGTTGACGCCGATGCGGAGGGCGGTGTGGTGGGCACGGCACACCTCGAACAAGGGCATCAGGCGGCGCTCTATCTTCAGCAACTCATTGGCATACTCCTCGTCGGTGTATTCCAGGTGCTTGAACGTGCGCCCCGGGTCGACGTAGTTGCCGGGATTGATGCGCACCTTCTCGCAATTGCAGGCTGCCACCTCGGCGACGCGTGCATTGAAATGCACGTCGGCCACCAGCGGCGTGCTGATGCCGCCGGCACGGAGCAGGTCGCGTATACGGCCCAGGTTCTCGGCCTCGCGGGTGCCCTGTGTGGTGAACCTGACATATTCTCCTCCTGCCGCGATGATGCGCCGTGCCTGGTCGGCGGCTCCCTCGGTGTCGTTGGTCGACACCGTGGCCATCGACTGCACACGTATGGGGTTGTCGCCGCCCAAGGGGGTATCGCCCACCACAGCCACCGACGAGTGGCGGCGGTGGTAATTGAACAGGTCGGTCATGGTCAGTTGGTCTTGTATTGGTAGTCCTTGATGCCGGCCAACTGCTGGTTGGCCTTCTCTATTTTCTCTCCAAGGCGTGCCTTGTGGCGTGCCACGCGCTCGGCCACGGCGCTGTCGGCGGTGGCGAGGATTTGCGCGGCGAGGATGGCGGCATTCATCGCGCCGTTGACACCCACCGTTGCCACTGGGATGCCCGGAGGCATCTGCACGATGCTCAGGAGGGCGTCGAGACCGTCGAGCATCCCCTTGACGGGAACGCCGATGACGGGCAAGGTGGTCTGAGCGGCGATGACACCGGGGAGGGCGGCGGCCATGCCGGCGGCGGCGATAATCACCTTGATGCCTCGACCACTGGCCTCCTTGGCAAAACGCTCCACGGCACCGGGCGTGCGGTGGGCTGAGAGGGCATTCACCTCAAAGGGGATTTCCAGCTCCTCAAGCAGCGACATGGCTTTCTCCATGACGGGCAGGTCGCTGGTGCTGCCCATGATGATGCTGATAACGGGATCCATTGTGTTGGGATTTTGGGATATTCGGTTGATGTCGGTAACAATTCAGAAGAAGAGGACAGAGACGAAGGCGCTGAAGACGCCCACGAGAAAGCCCACGACGACCTCGGCAAGGCTGTGCTGCTTCA
Source organism: uncultured Prevotellaceae bacterium (assembly GCA_946184125.1). Classification (GTDB taxonomy): domain Bacteria; phylum Bacteroidota; class Bacteroidia; order Bacteroidales; family Bacteroidaceae; genus Prevotella. The sequence continues at coordinate 3,826 of CAMHEL010000213.1, read as the reverse complement.
GTATCATGCGGCTCGTGCCAACCATGCCTGCAAGGATGAGGACGAGGCAGAGCCACCACACGGGGTTGAAGGAGAATATCTCGGCAAAGGCCATGATGATGCCCATCACGCCGCCGATGGCTGCCGTATGTGCAGAGATTTTCCACCAGTGGTTGATGACAGCGCACACCACCTGAATCATCATCGAGGCCATAACGATGCTCACGATGGCATAGGGGATGTGGTTGCGAAGCATGAGGTAATAACAGAGCAGATAGCTGAGGATGGAGATGAGGTAAGGGATGAGGCGACGCTCCTTGAAGGCCAGCCCTCCCTCCTGGTGCCACCCGTTCCACCGGCGGTAGATGCGTATGAGCGCCGTGGGAAGAAGGATGGTGAAGGTGAGCACCAGCATGAAGATGTAAATCTTGGCTTCCAGATGCAGCAGACTGAGGTAGCTGAACGCGAAGAGCGCCAGCAAGCCCACCACAGGCAGGTAGAGCGGCGTGAAGACCGCACTGAGGATCTTCGCCACAAGGTTGATGTCTTTCTCTCTCATTGTCGTCTCAGACTTGATTTGGGTATGCCCATCTGCTCACGGTATTTCACGATGGTGCGGCGCCTGGTCTGGAAGCCCCGGTTACGCATCTCCTGCTCGAGCTGCTGGTCGGTGAAGGGGTGCTGTTTGTCCTCATGGTCGATGATGTCGCGAAGGGCACTCTTCACCGCGCGGGTTGAGATCTCCTCGCCGGCGTTGTCGTAACGGTCGCTGAAGAAGAACCTCAGGCGTAAAATGCCCCACTGCGTCTCGGCATACTTCTCATTGGTGACGCGCGAGATGGTGGAGATGTCGAGGCCCGTGTCGGCGGCGATGTCCTTGAGTGCCATCGGCTTGAGGTCGGCCTCGTCGCCGTCGAGGAAGAATTTGCGCTGGCGGTGGATGATGGCACTCATCGTCTTGGTGAGGGTGAGCTGGCGCTGGTGCAGTGCTTCGATGAGCATCTTGGCATTTTCGATGTCGCGCCTCAGCTCGGGCACCCGCGCCTTGTCGCGCTGCGAGAGGCTCTGCAGGCTGTTGATGCTCTCCATGTAGGCTTCCGACACCTCGAGGGCGGGCAGACGGCCACGCTGCAAGGTGAAGGTCACCTCGCCGAAGTCGTTCGTCTCGACAATGAAGTCGGGCGTGACCTGATGGATGCTCAAGCCCTGCACCTCGCTGAGGGCGGCTCCGGGCTTGGGGTTGAGTTTCCTCACCTCGGCGCGCAGGGTTTCCTTCTCTTCGTCGCTGAGGTGAAGGATTTTTTGCAAAGAGGGCCAGTGGTTCTTCATCAGGTCGTCGAAGTAATTGGCGATGATGCGGTGGAGCATGTCTTTCACCCATCCGTTGCCCCGTCGCTCCACTTGGAGGAGGAGGCACTGCTGCCGCGACTGTGCACCGACGCCCGGCGGGTCGAACTCCTGAAGACGGCGCAACACCTCGCTGATCTCCTCCTCTGTGGCTTCGAAATTGTGGTAAATGGCCATCTCGTCGCTGATGGAGCCGATGTCCTTATGCAAAAGGCCATCGTTGTCGAGCGAACCGATGAGATACTCCATGATTGTCCGCTGCCGGTCGGTGAGGGTGCTCTCACCCATCTGCTCACGCAGGTTGTCGTAGAACGAGAGACTGGTCGACGGGTCCTGGCGCGGCCGCGGGTCGTAGACGGGCAGGGGCTCATTGTCGTCATAGCTGTCGTGTGTCTCGGCGCCCTTGTCCCAAGGCTCGTCATCGACCTTGACCTCGAGCGCGGGGTTGTCGATGAGCTGCTGGCTGACGTAGTCTTCCAACAAGTCGATGGGTTTTTCGATAAGTTGCCCCACCAGCAATTGCTGAGGGGTAAGGCGCTGCCTCTGCCGAAGCTGCTGCTTGGTGCCTTGTCCTATTCTCTGCTTAGCCATGGATGAGATAATGCATATATAGTTGTGCTACTTCAGGTATTTCGCCAGTGGCGAGCCAATCTGCTTCAGTCCGGTCGCCACGCTTTGCGCGTTGGCCTTGGCTCCCTTGAGCGAGGAGTGGGTGTGGTCGTGGTTGAAATAGGCGGCCACCTTCCGCTCGCCCAGTTTGTCGTATTTGTCAGCGGTGATGTTGTGCACATCGACGAAGGCCACACCGGTCTGCTCCACCACTTCACGGTACCACCGTCCGTAGGTGTCGTTGCGCCGCTCGATGTGCCCGTCGCGCCAGATGTTGCGTGGCGTGAGGGAGACGAGGATGGGGGTTCCGCCTTTCTCGCGCACATCGTTGATGAACTTCCTCAGATACCATCCGAAGGTATAGACCACCTCATACTTGCCGTTGGAGCGGAGGTGGTAGACGTGGCAGCTGTCGGCGGTGCCTGTGATGTCGGCCCGCTCCTTGAGACTGTCGATGGCCCCCACATCATTGTGGCCGAACTGTATGAGCACGTAGTCGCCGGGCTGGATGCTGTTGTACACCTTGTCCCACCGCCCCTCGTTGAGGAAGGTGCGGCACGAGCGACCGGCCATGGCGCAATTGGCAACGGTAATCTTACGGGTGTCGAAGATGTCGCTTGCCACAGCGCCCCAGCCCCACATGCCGTTGGGGTCACTGTCACTGTTCTTCACCGTGCTGTCGCCTGTGGTGAACACCACGGGCTTGCCCTCCTCGCGCTGTACGTCGACGGTGGGCAGCTCGACATTCACCAAGCAGCTCTTGAGGTAGGCGATCCACGGATGGTCGCACCGGGCGATGCCCTCAGCGGCACTGCGGGCATTCATCATCGCTCCGAAACGGCTGGTGTGTATCTTGTCGCCGAAGAAGTAGTAGTTCATCTTCTCTGCTCCGAAGCCCTCGAGCTTGGTGGCTGAGATATCGTTGAGGTCGATGTAGGGCACCTGCTCCTCCTGAGCCACCTGCTGGCACCATGTGCTGTGGATTTTACGCACCACGCGCCCGTCCTCCCATGCGTTGCGGGGGGTGAGCGACATGAGCACGGGGAAGGCGCCGGCCTGCCGGGTCTCGTTGATGAACCGCCTGAGATAGCCGCCGTAGCTGTAGACGTCCTCGGCGCGGTAGGTGGTGTCGGTGCGGTGGATTTCCTGCACATTGACATGGAGCACGGTGTCGGGGTCGATGCCGGGGATGCTGGCACGGGCACGCCCGGTGTCGTAAGGCCCGTTGTCGTTGTGACCGATGCTGATAATCACCCAGTCGCCGGGCTGGAGGGCCTCGCGAATCTCAGGCCACAGGAGTCGGTAGAAGGTGCGGCTGCTGGTGCCGCCGAGAGCCTGGTTCTCCACCGTTATCTTGTTCTTATCGAAAAACTCCTCGGCATAGTAGCCCCATCCCCACTGCCCGTTGTTGCCGTTGCCGAGGGTGCCGTTGCGCATGGTGCTGTTGCCCACGAGAAACAGAACGGGGTTGCTGCCACGGCGGCTGCTGCCGGGCTTCACACGTGCCTGGCGGACCTTGTCGAGGCTGTCGAGGGTGAGGTCGGTCACTTTGTTCACATCGGCCATGCCCTGGGGGCGTGTGGTCTGACCCATGGCGGTGAGCGCCATCATGGCGGCGAGCAAAAGAAATATCTTTTTCATCTGGTTGGGTAGGTTAAAAGGAAAGTGGTATTTTTTTTAGACTTTAGACTTTAGACCTTAGACGCTAGACTTTAGACGCTTGTTAGGAATTAGGAATGAGGAGTGAGGAATGAGGAATGAGAAATGAGCTATGCCGTTTCTTAAGTTTTAGCTCTTCCTATTTTCGTTCTCCGTATGCTGCGGTTTCGCCGCAGCAAACAGTCAAGAGCCCTCAAAGCCAATGTCTAAACTCCCAAACTCCTAAACTCCC
>CAMHEL010000212.1 GCA_946184125.1 uncultured Prevotellaceae bacterium | reverse complement strand
AGACTTGTCGAAGACCCACTGACCGAAGGGAGGTAACAACCGCAAGGTGTTTTTTCTTAAGCATGAGCGTTTTCCATGTGAGCCATCAGCTTTTTATACCTTTTTCCTAAGCGAAGCGTTTTTTTATCCTCTCTCTGTTAATCTATTAGGACAATTCATAATTCATAGTTCATAATTTCATTGGTTGCGAAAGGATTCCCTCCGTGCCAGCGCTTTCGAACTCATGGGTAGGGTCTTAGCTCGTCTAAAACCGCTACATGTTACCTCGTTTTTTCGGCATTTTACAAGCAAGGCAATAGATTTTCGGCAAGATAATCTTGGTCGTGCTCGGAGATCACGACCTCATAAAAAATGGATAAAAGGGGATGATTACATTTTATTGTGATTTATAATCGATTCATTTTCTCTTCACTCCTCTTACGGGGTCTGCCTCCAGGGGATGGTCGGGCCATGAATGCTTGGGATAACGCCGGCGCAATTCTTTGCGCACGTCGAAATAGGTGGATTGCCAAAAACTGTGCAAGTCGGTGGTGAGCTGTACGGGCTTGAAGCCAGGCGACAACAGTTCCATCAACACGGGCGAGCCGTCGACCAGCGGAGTATCCAGCATGCCGAAGCACTCTTGCAAACGAACCCGCAAGACCGGCACTTCGGCTCCTAAACGGTAGTCGAGGCGGATACGACTCCCTGTGGGAACAACGACATGAGTAGGCGCCAACCGCTCCACCATGTTCTGCTGCTCATAGGAGAGTCGGCTCCAGATGACCTCGCACAGGTCAGTCTTCTTCAGTTCGCTCGTTGTTGTCGCCTTGCCGATGAAGAGAGGTCCCCACTCCACAGCGCTGCTGCAGATGGCCTCCGTGTCGACCGACGGCAGTGAAAGTTCGGGATGACGCGTGGCGACAAAGGCAATCCTTCGCTGCAGGTTGTGCACCTCGTCGGAGAAATCGAGCATCGACGTGCCGTCTTTGGCAATAGCCTCGCAGATGACCTGCTGCATCTTCCCCCGGTCGCAATTCGCCAAAGGTTTCGAAGTTAGCAGTATGGTGCCGATGCGCGTCTCCCTTCTGGCCACCACTGTTCCGGCCTTGCCATCCCAAAAGATGTTGTCGCGCTCAAGGGCATATACCTTTAAGTTTTCCGGGTCGACGACGCTGGCCAAAAAGACCTTCCCCACCCCACCCGCTTTCTGGTGCATCGAGGCGATGGAAAGCCATTCTGCTGCCGCCATGGCATCCGAAGCCTCCACCGCTACCAGTTCACCACCCGGCAACTGGAACACGCCGACCCCCTCTTTCCATGCCTTCCCGATACGCTCAGGATAGGCCGATACAAGCAGCGCCCCCACCTCGTAGGGGTTGACGGCGGCATTGTCCGTGTTGGTGTGTATCATGTCGGCATATTGCCTTGCTATTCTCGCCATTCGCCCCCATCTTCCAGGCTTTCCGCTTCTTCGCTCCCTTCGCAGCGCATCCAGCCGGTGGTCGATGGCGATGTCGCCCTCCCCTGCCAATGGGTCTTTCTCCTCTATCAGCGCTGCGATGTCGGCAGCGAGTGCTTGCCGTTGTTTCGTGTCAGCCATCAGCAGCATACGGGCGATACGAGGATGGCAAGGCAATTTTGATATTCTGCGCCCCCACTGCGTCACCCTTCCCGCTTCGTCGATGGCGCCAAGCGATGCCAGCAGCCTGCGGGCATGTGCTACCGCCGACTTTGCCGGAGGGGTCAGCCACGGCAGTCTCTCCACGTCGTTCTCGCCCCATATAGCGGCATCGAGCACCAGCGAACTAAGGTCGGCCTCCAGTATTTCCGGCAGTCGGACAGGAGACATTCGCGATTCTGTGGCGGCAGTCCACAACCTATAGCAGACACCTGGAGCCACACGCCCGGCACGTCCCTTGCGCTGCGCCGCCATATCCATTGAAATCCGCACCGTTTCCAAGTGATTCAGTCCGCTGCGGGCATCAAACACCATCTTCCGGCAGAGACCGCTATCGACAACCACACGCACCCCCTCAATAGTCAAGGAGGTCTCAGCGATAGGCGTCGCCAGCACCACTTTACGTTCTCCCTCCCGTGTTGGTGCTATGGCTTTCGCCTGCTCGTCGTTGGAGAGCATCCCATATAAGGTGAAAATCTTCGTTTCGCCAAGTCCGCCCGTCGAGAGCAGTTCCTCGACACGCCTTATCTCCCCCTCGCCGGGCAGGAATGCCAGGATGTCGCCCTCGTGCGCACGATGGGCCTGTATGATGGTCTTTGCCACCATTTGCGAAACGCTGAACACATCGGCATCCTCCTCGTTGTGGATGACCTCGACAGGAAACATCCTCCCCTCGCTCGTCAGCACAGGACAGTGCAGCGCATCAGTCAGGGCTCTTGTGTCTATCGTTGCCGACATCACCACCATCCTGAGGTCCTCTCTCAGCACATCCCGGCACTGTCTGACCAGAGCGAACGCCTCGTCGGTGTTCAGGCTCCGCTCATGAAACTCGTCGAAGACGACCACCGCCACGTCTTCCAATGCCGGGTCATCCAGCAGCATCCTGGTGAGCACCCCTTCTGTCACCACCTCAATGCGCGTCTTCGCCGACACCTTACTCTCAAAGCGTATGCGGTAGCCCACGGTGTCGCCGACCGGCTCGCCAAGAAGCCATGCCATGCGTGAGGCGATTTGCCGTGCCGCCACCCGTCTTGGTTCCAGCACGACAATCTTTCCGATGCCCTTCCCCAGCCCTTCCAGGATGGTCAATGGCAGCACGGTTGACTTTCCGGCGCCGGGTGCCGCCGTCACTATCGCCGCCGTCTCCCTCCGCAAAGTCTCATTCAGCGGCTTCACCAGCGCTGCCACCGGCAGGGCCTCCAACTCTCTTCGCAGTCGTTCGGTCAATTCAGTCATACTTCATCATTGTTCGTCGTGCCCCCCCTTTCGCATCTCCAATCTCGCAGATAGTGCCACAGCAGAAGGCATTCAGCCGATTGGCCATGGTCTTTTTCATGATGGTGTATGCCATGTCGCCCGTGCAATGGCTGGTGTGGAACACGGTCTGGGGATAGTTGTCGGTCAGTCTGCGGGCGAGGTCGGAAAGTTCGCTCCCCGTTTCATGGCCGTCCAACAGATGGAATCCTCCCACGACAGTGCCGACAGGCCACGGGCAAGCCACGAGGATGTTCTCCAGACCACTATGAGCGCAACCAGTGAACAGCAGACCGTCGGTATAGAGAGCCAGTTCGTGCCGGAAATCATCGGGAATGAAATTTCCCTCCTCATCCTTGATGAACAGATGGCGGTTGGCCTTGGGCATGGGGTGAGTCTGAGGAATACGAGCCATGACATGGATGCCATCGTCAACCTCGCAGGTGTGGTCCACCATGATGAACCGCTCCCCCATTTCCTCCGGCCATACCGTGGTGATGCTGTGAGGGTCATTCCTCATGGAGTAAAACCTCCCGCAGACGGCCTCGGGAGCGACGATGACTTTCGCCTTCTTGTTGACTTCCATGAAATGGCGCAGTCCTCCGGCATGGTCGCTGTGGCCATGGGAGATGAAGACATAATCCACCGTGCCGAGGTCAACGCCCATCCGTTTCGCGTTGCCAATGAACGCATCACTGGCTCCTGTGTCGAGCAGGATGCGATAACGTGCCGTTTCCAGCAGGATGGACAACCCGTGCTCCGTCTTGAACGTCGTGTCCTTTGCGCGGTTGTCAGTCAACACAGTCCATTTTATGTACATATATTGCTTGTCTTTATTTTCTTTCACACTATCGTTCACCTCCCCTCAAAACTGCTCGTTGGCAATTTGCGTACAAATATACGTCTTTTCTGTCAAATATCCGTAAAGATGAGAGAGAAGTTCACGACAACTGATTAACAGAGAGAGGATAAAAAAACGCTTCGCTTAATAAAAATGTGATTAAGCGAGTGCCAAGCAAGCTTGCTTGCAATTGGCCGAGCGTGAACATTTTATGCAAAAAGGTATAAAAAGTATAAAAAGGTGATGGCTCACATGGAAAACGCTCATGCTTATGAAAAAACGCCTTGCGGTGTCTCAAAAAGGAAGAAAAAATTGAATTAATTATGAATTATGAATTATAATGATGTCTTCGCATTCCTCGGTCAATACGTGGCATTTCGAGTTTTTTTCCTATCTTTGCATCATAATGTGCGTCGTCGGTGAAAAATTATCCATTCGACGTCACCTTTTGCTTTCCTGGACTGTTATGTATATGAATCGGTTCAAGAAAACAGAAGTTTAACAATAAAAATAAGTATTATGAGCGTAATAGATTCTTTAGTCTCGATTTTGGTACCCATCGCCTGTGGATGCGTACTTCCTATCTTTATTATCTGGTTTGGCATCCGTAAGAAGATGAATGACACCAACAAGCGTACTGAAATCGTGCTGGCAGCCATTGAGAAGAACCCCAATATGGATATTGAGGAACTGATGAAGAAGATATCCCCCAAGAAAAAGTTGTTGAAGGAGAAGTTGCTCACCAAACTGCTGTGGGGATGCATCACCGCGCTGTTAGGGCTTATATTAATAGGGATTGGCGCTTGGCTTGGTTGGGTTGGGGGATCCAATCCTACCGACATTCTGACAGCCTCATGTTTTGGTTTTGTTATGCTGGCCATCGGCATCGCCTTCCTCATCAATTATTTCATGGGCAAGAAGATGCTCGCCAAGGAGATGGAGGCAGAAGAACAACTACTGACAGCACAAGCCAACAGCAAGTGACACGCGACGTATTCATAGCCATGGTAGAACGTGAGCAGGAGGCCCTTCGAGGTTTCTTGCTCGCTCTCTGCTGTGGTAAGAAGAGCGATGCCGACGACCTGGCGCAGGACTCACTGGTGAAGGCCTACCTCTCTTCGGCGGGCTATCAGGAAAAGGGACGGTTCCGCTCTTGGATTTTTAAGATTGCCTACAACACGTTTCTCAACCACAAGGCGAGTTGCCGGACGATGGATACGCTTGACGAAGCACGGACGATCGTCAGCAGCCAATCGGCAGAAAGCAGTTTTGAGCACCAGAGCCTCTATCTCGCTCTGCGTACTCTGCCGCCCAAGGAACGTTCGGCCATCACCCTTTATTACCTGAACGGCTACGATATCAAGGAGATAGCCACCATTACCGACACCTCGGAGGATGCTGTGAAGAAACAACTCTCGCGGGGCCGTGACAAACTTAAAGCAAGACTGAAGTTATGAGCAAAGACAAAGCACTCGAGGAACTGTTCCTCGCCCAGAAACCACATTTCGACGACAACGCTGACTTTATGTCCGCACTCAACCGTCGGCTCGATGCTGTGGAGTTCGTCCGTCGGCATCAGGAAGCTACCATCCGGCGTTATAAGATGGCTATGGTCGTTGCTTTTGTCGTAGGCGTAGTCAGCGGGGCCATCACTATGGCATTTGTTCTCTCCATGCCAGCCGACATGCCCCTGTTCACCGTTCATGTGCAGTCGGGCATACTCCTTTGGCTCGCCGAGAACTCCCGCGTCATTCTCACCACCGTCCTCGCCTTATTGATGAGCCTCGGCATGATGAGTATAATCAGTAATGTACAAGACATTCACCATTTGAAGAAGAATTGGCTCGTCGCAGAAACAGAATGATCACCTCCGGCATCTCGCAGAACAAGAACCTGCAGCGTCAGTCACTGCAATGGATCAGGGAACAGAGCATGTCGCCCGACTGCTTGGAAAGTCTCGCCACCCACGAAACGGACGTAACACCCCACATAATAGAACTGTAATTTACTGTTTGCCATGAGATATTGGATCATATCATTTTTTTTCCTTTGTTTCTGTCTGGGAACATTCGCACAGAAGAAACCGGTGAGCGTTATCATCACAGCTGGACAGTCGAACACGGACGGACGGGTGAGCAACAACGACCTTCCCGACTATATCAAGAAGAACGGTTACCGTCACTGCCTGTGGTCGTATGGCAGCGACACCATATCGGGCGGCGGTCGCTTCGAGCGGTTCTGGCCCCGTGTGGCAAGACCCGACAACAAAGAGCGGTGGGGTTATGATGCCGTGGTCTATTATCTTATCGACCAACAAGCCAAGCGTGATTTCTATGTCATCAAGGAGTCATTGGGCGGTACGGCCATCGACACGGCATGCGTGAGCACCAGCGGGATGTTTTGGAACGCATCTCCCGAATACCTGGCAGCCAATGCCGCCGCCGACAAGGGCGGCAAATCGCTGCTGAAGGCTTTCACGGAGAATATCGGTACGTGCATCGACAATGAACTGTCCCGACAAAAAAGAGGTTTCGAAATAAAAGCCTTCCTCTGGCACCAAGGGGAGAGCGACAAGAAAATGTCCGCCCATTATTACGACAACCTGAAGGCCGTGGTCGCTTATGTCCGCAACTACCTCGTGGAGAAGACGGGTGACAGGCGCTATACACATCTTCCCTTCATCTGCGGCACGTTCTCCAACGAAAGCCGCGACCGCAGCGAGGAAATCGTCAGGGCTCTGTACCGTCTGGCGGAAGAGGACCCCAATTTCCATGTCGTGGATGCCAGCGACTTAACCATACAGCGTGACCGGCTGCATTTCGATGCTCAAGGTGCCGAACTGTTGGGTAAACGGGTCTATGAATGCCTCGTTCAGGTAGCAGGGAAAATCAGATAATCTTTCACACGTTTGATAATGCAATAAAACAAGTTTATGGACGTATTTATGAATATAGAGGAATTATGAATTATGAACTGTGAATTGTCCTAACTGATTAACAGAGAGAGGATAAAAAAACGCTTCGCTTAGGCATTGCTTCCGATTTATAACATGAATATCAAAGATAGAGAAAGTTCAATCTACAATTATGAATTATGAACTATGAATTATGAATTGTCCTAACTGGTTAACAAAGAGAGGATAAAAAAAACGCTTCGCTTAGGCATTGCTTCCGATTTATAACATGAATATCAAAGATAGAGAAAGTTCAATCTACAATTATGAATTATGAACTATGAATTATGAATTGTCCTAACTGGTTAACAGAGAGAGGATAAAAAAAACGCATCGCTTAATAAAAAGGTTTAAAAAGTATAAAAAGCTGATGGCTCACATGGAAAACGCTCATGCTTATGAAAAAACACCTTGCGGTGTCTCAAAAAGGAAGAAAAAAGGAAGTTAGTACAAAGGATGCGGTGTAGCGGTCTTAGACGAGCTAAGATCCTACCCATGAGTTCGAAAGGAATCCATTTCGAAAGCCATTCCCCCGTTCCTCTGTATGGTCTTAGCTCGTCTAAGACCGAAAAGCGAAAGCCATCCCCTCTGCCACTTTTAGGAGTTCCGAACATGACAAAAGTTATCGTGGTGAAAGAGTATGGTCAGAAATAAAACGGCGGTTTGAGGTGTCATTAGATTATTCAACGGGGGCAAACAAGGGGCAATCAAGGGGCGAATAAAAGTCAATCAAGGGTCAAGGGGCAATCAAAGGTCAATCAAGGGGACAGGGTCTTGACGGAATTCTCAAATTCCATCAAAAACCTG
>CAMHEL010000211.1 GCA_946184125.1 uncultured Prevotellaceae bacterium | reverse complement strand
TGGGATTGCTGTATTTGGCGAAGTTGGTCCAGTAGGTCAGCATCTTCTCCGAGAGGTCCCAGTCGCCCTTTGTCCATGGCCGCCAGCAGTGCTTGAGCGACTTGAAGACGAACCAGAGGTCGGATGAGTGGAAGGCGCCTTTCAGGCGGTCGGTGATGTCGGGGTGCTTTCCGTCATCGGGCAGTGGTCGTGCGAATTCATAAGCCCATGCCTTGCCGCCTTTGCTGTTGATGACGTTGCAGAACTCTGCGATGCCGGGAGCCATGTCGCCCATGTCGTTCAGCGTGTAGCCTATCATGTAGGGCACATCGGCAAGCGACCCATCGCGTGCTGCCTCATCAAAACTCTTCAGGCTGACATAGCCATCGACGATGGGGCGGTGTACGAGGAAGACGTCGTTTTTGGTGACTGTGTTGTAGAAATAATCTGCGGTGTACATGATTTCGGTCGATGCAGCACGCAGTTTTGTCAGGTCGGTCAACCCTGCCCAGTCCATCACCTTCTTGGTATTGGCTTCAGCTTCCTGTAGTGAGGGGTTGTAGGTGAAGAAACGGTTGACAGGAGTTGCAGGCTTTGCCTCCTCGCCATCCTTAGGTGGCACGTTGATGCCTCCGCCGCTCATGATGACAGCCTTGTGGAAGAGTCCTCGTGCCAGGGGTGATTCGCACAGCGTCTTCACGCTTCCGGCACCAGCGCTCTGCCCGAAGATGGTCACATTGTCGGGGTCGCCGCCAAACTGGGCGATGTTTTTCTTAATCCACTTGAGAGCCTCGATTTGGTCGAGAATGCCATAGTTGCCCGACACGTTGTTGGGGCTCTCCTTCGACAGTTCCGGATAGGTCATGAATCCGAAGACACCGAGACGGTAGTTGATGGATACGAGCACGACGTCTTTCGATGCCCATTCCTGTCCGTCAAACTCAGGTTCTGAGCCCCATCCCTCGCGATATCCTCCGCCGTGTATCCAGAGAGCTACAGGCAGTTTTTTGTCCACCTGGTCGGGGGCTTTTGTCCAGACGTTCAGATAGAGACAGTCCTCACTGTAGGGTGCTTCGTCGCCATAGCCCCATTCCGAGGCGTAGAAACCGGGATAGTGCACGGCTTGGTAGCCAGGATGCCCGAATTTGTCGCACATGCGGATGCTGTCCCATGGCACGACGGGCTGCGGCGCTTTCCAGCGGAGGTCGCCGATAGGTGGTGCGGCATAGGGGATGCCACGATAGACATATACGCCGGGGTTTTCGGCTACCACACCCTGAATTTGCCCACCCTCAATGCTGAGGACAGGACACGTGTTTTCACTGCTGCAACTCATGAGCAACAGCAATGGCAAGGCTAATAATACTTTTTTCATGGAATTGTTTTTTGGTAATGAAATAGTTTGATATCGCAAAGATAATTAAAATATGTTGAATGTTGATGCACTCTTCTTTTCAAAAATGCTTCATGTAACATAATCTGTTGAGTTTTGATACAAAATGAATTTGTAGGGTCATATAAAAAATGTATCTTTGCCCATCAAAAATCATCTCCAGGTTAATATTTTTATTTTCATGCAAATGAGAGCTATTCATTTCCTTTGGTTTCTTCTGGCAAGCCTTAGCTTGCAGGCCAAGACCATTCCTTTCGGCAAGGGTTCGCTGACGGTGACGACAGTGGCGAAGAACGCTGTTCGTATCCAGTATTCTGAACAACCTTCTTCCAGCGATTTGCCCGACTGGCTTTATGTGAAACATGATGAGGTGCCGGCTGACATTTCTGTGGATGTGAACAACAAGCGCCATATCGTGGTTGTAAAAGACAAGGGCGGCAAGGTGGTGTTCAAGGCCATCCGGCATGAGATGGCCGGTGGGGAGGCCACACTCACCATCGCCTCACCACGTGATGAATATCTCTTCGGCTTGGGGCAGTTTCAGGATGGCTATTCGAATATCCGCGGACTGACACGCAGGCTGACGCAAGTCAACACCCAGATTTCCATCCCCATGATGGTGTCGAGCAAAGGCTATGGTCTGCTATGGAACAATTACGGCCTTACGGAGTTCAATCCTGCCCATCAGTCGGTAAAGTTGGAAAAAGCCGATGGAGTGGGGGAGAAAGAGGAAGTGAACGTCACATCGACCGAGGGAGGGCGGCGTGAGGTGCGTGAGCGCTTCATCTTCAAGTCGCAGTTGTCGGTGCCCCGTGAGGGAGATTATGCATTGCTTCTCGATGTCGGGCAGAAGATGGCCCGCCGCCACAATCTGAGCATCGACGGCAAACCGATTATAGAGATGCAGAACGTATGGTTGCCTCCCACCGCCTCCACTATCGTGCATCTTACCAAGGGTAAGCATGAGCTTTCGGCTGAACTGTCGAAAGGCGACGCCCCCGTGGTTTATTACGAATTGGTGAAGGACCAGACGGTGTTCCGCTCGCCAGTGGCTGACGCCGTCGATTACACGGTGTTCGTAGGCTCTGCTGATGAGATGATCGCTTCCTATCGTGAACTGACCGGCGAGGCTCCCATGATGCCCCGTTGGGCTACTGGCTACATCCACTGCCGCGAGCGGTTCCACTCCTCTGACGAAATCCTCGCCACCGCCAAGCGCTTCCGCGACGAGCAAATGCCCATCGACGTGTTGGTGCAGGACTGGCAGTACTGGGGCAAATATGGTTGGAACTCGATGCAGTTCGACGAAGAACATTACCCTGACCCCAAACTGCTGACCGACAGCCTCCATCACCAGGGTATCAAACTGATGCTGAGTGTGTGGTCGAAGATAGACAAGAACTCGGAGGTGGGGCGTCAGATGGTCCAGCAAGGTCATTACATCCCCAACACCGACTGGATAGACTTCTTCTCGACGGATGCCGCCTCGGCCTATTGGAGCAATTTCAGCAGTCGGCTCCTTCCCACTGGTGTGGATGCCTGGTGGCAGGATGCCACCGAACCCGAGAACGACGACCTCGCAGGGCGCCGCGTGAACCATGGCAGATGGAGTGGCGAGCAGGTGCGCAACGTCTATCCTCTGCTCGTCAACAAAACGGTGTATGAGGGTCTGCGAAAAGACCGTCCCCAGCAGCGTCCGATGATTCTCACACGGTGTGGCTTCCCCGGAATACAGCGTTATGGCTCAGCACTTTGGTCGGGCGACGTGGGCAACGACTGGGAGACATTCCGCCGCCAGCTCACTGCCGGTCTGGGGATGCAGGCGGCTGGTATCCCCTGGTGGACTTACGATGCTGGGGGATTCTTCCGCCCACGAAACCAATATAACGACCAGGACTACATCGACAGGATGTTGCGATGGATAGAGACGAGTGTCTATTTGCCTCTCATGCGCGTGCATGGATATATGAGCAACACCGAGCCTTGGAACTATGGCCGTGAGGCACAGGATATCATCACCCAGTGTCTTAACGAGCGCTACCGCCTGCAGTCGTATATCTATAGTCATGCTGCAGCCATCAGCACAGATGGCTACACGCTAATGCGCCCTCTGGTCTTCGACTTCGCTAGCGATGAGAAAGCGCTACAACAGAAATACGAGTATATGTTCGGCTCATCTCTGCTGGTGAGTCCTGTGACGGAGGCTGCTGGCGGACAGTGGGATACTTATCTGCCCAAGGTAGCGCATGGTTGGTATGAATACCACACCGGCAAGCGCCATGAGGGTGGGCAGACTGTCACGACAGCCATCGACAAAGCCCATATCCCGGTATTCGTACGTGGCGGGAGCATACTGCCACTGGCCAGCGATCCGCTCGTGTCGTCGAAGACGCTCAATGCTCCTATGGAAATCCGCATCTATCCTGGTGCAGATGCCGCTTTCTCCCTTTACGAAGATGATGGCTGGAGCAACGATTATGAGAAAGGTCAGTGTTCGCGCATCAACTTCCGATGGGATGATGCCAAACATCAGCTCACCATCGACAACCGTGAAGGACGGTTCGCCAACATGCCCGAAACACGCCAGTTCATTGTCAAGTTGGTGAATGGAACAAGCCAAACCGTCAATTACAATGGTACGAAAAAGACTGTGAGTCTTTAGGGAGGGGAGACATTAGTTTGTTATAAACGTGATTTCGGAATACCGATATACCGAAAAATCGATATGTCGGTATTCCGAAATCTCGTAATATCAAAAAATATAAGGTCTAAATACTAATCATAACCCTCAACTCTCAACCCATAAGAATCGCCTGTGCCTCCTGGAAGGCTTGTCGAGTGTAGTATCCACTGCCGAGGCGCTCAGAGAATTCCATGGCATTGGTTTTGAGCATGGCGTAGGTCGTGTCGGGTATGTTTGGGAGGATGTCCTTCAGTTCACGGATGGAATTGATGGCTATGCCTATGCCATGTTGTAGCACGAAGGGTGCCATGGCCGCTTTCGTCCAAACGATGACAGGGATGCCCGCCCGCAGATAGAAGGACGTCTTGTGGGGGTTGTTGACGAGGAGGTATTGCCCCCAGTCCCCGTCACATTCATCCAGCGAACTGCCATCCCACACCAATCCAAAGTCGGCATCAGCATGGGCGACAAAGTCATTGGGGGGCACTATGCCATGGTATTTCAAGTGGGGATTGCCGTCGTAGGATGCATCAAATCCTTTTCCATACACGTCCATCGTCCATCCTTCGGTCTCGCCTTCCAAGTGATACAGGAACTCATTGCGCCATCGTGCGAGGTTTCCTGCGTATGCCACATGGCGCATCCTCTCGCCCGCTGGCTTTTGGGTGCCCGGGAGGGTTTGGGTGAGATAGTCGAAGATGCCGAGGCAGATAATGGGCTTTGCGTAGCCATTGTCGATGAGGTGCTCTTTCATTCGCTCGTTGTGCACGATGATGACGTCGGAGTGTGAAAGGCGGCGGTTCTCTTGCTCCACAGTCAGTTTATGTCGCCGGAAAGCGCCGAGGTCATGGATGATGGTGATGACTTTCGCACCCTTGGCATGGGCGAGCCGACAGGCTAAAGCATAGAATTTCTTCAGGGGATATTGCAAGCAAAGGATGTCGCCTTGGCGCAAGCGGAAATAGATTTTGAACACCGCGAACAGTTTCAGAAAGAACCATCCCACGGCATTGTCGCACTTCGTATTGGGTGTCAAGCTGACATACCCCATATCGTCGAACAACAAATCAATGTCGTTCTTTGCTTTGTTGGGACTTTTGATTTTGATATAGTATGTCATGGCTTTTTGTAAAGAAGTGTAGTTTAGTGACTTAGATGTAGTTTCTTCAACAGACGCTTGAATGCGGAGCGGCGGTATTCGGTTCTGACAGATGGCAGGATGTCCTTATAACTCCTATGGATGTCAATTACCATTGTACCATGATAGTTGGGCTGCTGAACGGGGGTCATGTAGTCGCCGTACTGGGTTCGCAGCAGCAAATCGTAGCCCGATGGTGCAGGAATCTTCATGTCTTCGAAGTCGAGCCATACCGTATCGTCGAAAATATGGCGGTCGAAAAGGATATCCTCGCCACTGAACGACAGTTCTGCCACCGTTTTGCTCCCGTCGAAAGGAGTTTTACGCAGTCGTTCTTCTATTTCTGCATAAATGGTCTGCCATCCTCGTTTCCTAACCTCATATTTGCATTTCCATTTTCGGAAAATCAGTCCGAGGCGACCGGAATAGAGGATGTTTGTGTTTTTTGCCTTGAGAAAGCGCAATGATTTGCGGGTTGTTCTTGCGAGTGCTTTTCGTTCTGCCACGTCTTCGGGCACACCGTCGAGCACGAATATATCGATGAATATACCTTGATTGAATGGTTGGAAGCAATCCGAAGGACGTATGGCAGCCGTCTGGCTGTTCCTCAGCTGGGCATGCCCACGGTGGTAATCGATATCGGAATAGGCCGACTGCAGGAAGATGTGCGAGGGGAACTCATCACCCAACTTCAGCAGTTGGTCATAGTCCTCACGCGGCATGCACACGTCGATGTCGTCATCCCAGGGAATGAAGCCTTTGTGACGAACAGCCCCCAGCAGCGTGCCTCCATCTGCCCACACACGCAAACCATGTCGAGAGCATACGTCAAGCAAGTTACGGAGAAGGTCCTTCTCTATATCCCAGATGTCGCGTAAAGATGGCTGTTCAGTTTTCCCCATAAAAAAGGTATGGATTCAAGATTAATACCAAGCTTTCATATTTTCTGCAAAAGTATATAAAAAATGCAAACTTTCCAAATCTAAGTCATTTTTTTGAGTTGAGAAGACGATTAATTTGTATTGCCTGTTCGCTTTGTATGTTTCGTGCTTATTTTGCGGGCGCAAAAAGTCCGCCGATGCGGGAGCATGACTATCGCGTCACCTACTTCAGCATGGTTGGTAGGGAATGAGAGAAAAAATGTGGCCCTTTTCATCATGCATGTCGCATTTATTTGCTACTTTTGCACGTGATAGCATATGCCTACCAGTCATACCTTCATGGGATAGTTTTGCTGTTGAAACTCAATAAGTGATTAGAAATCAATGTGATGAAAATAGAGGTCCATCCCCATTACCGCCATCTGTCGGATACCATTTCCACCATTCCCTCCCATTTTGACGAAGAGGGTGAACTGCTGTTTGCTGGCCGAAACACCATCAAATTGTTCTCCATCGATGGCACGGAGTTGGTGGTGAAGCGTTTCCGTCGGTTAGGCCTTTTCAAAGGTCTGATTTACACCTTCTTCCGGAAATCGAAGGCAAAGCGGGCATACCGTAATGGCGGTCGTCTTATCCAGTTGGGATTTGACACCCCACAGAACATTGCATATATTGAGACACATCGAAATGGACTGTTGGAATATGCTTACTACATTTGTGGTGTGGATGCAGCCCCGGCGATAGACGGACGGCTCAACGAGCAGGAGGATTTCGACAAGCGTATGGCATCCGATTTGGCGGCATTTCTCTTTGAGCTTCACCAGAAAGGTGTGCTTCACGATGATTTCAATTGTTCCAATGTGCTCTACCACCCGTTAGACAACGGGCATTATCATTTCTCGGTGATAGACATCAACCGGATGCATTTCTTCGATGGGATGCCAGCGCTTGAGGAGTGCATGGAGAACATGACGCGTTTCACAGGTCGTATAGACCTCTTTACATTTGTTGCCAAGGAGTATATCAAATGCCGTGGGATGGCACCCGAAACCATCGACCTCTTCGTCAATACAAAAAAAAGGCACGACGAGCGATGGGCAAGAAGGAAAAAATTGCTGAAGAGGTTTAAATAGATTTAGGAGTTTGGGAGTTTTGGAGTTTTTTGAGGGAGTTTAGGAGTTTAGTAGTTTGGGAGTTTAGACATATGTTCTGATCATCTTGGGGAGATTTTGAGGGAGATTAGGGAGTTTTGGAGTTTTTGAGTTTTTTTGAGGGAGTTTGGGAGTTTAGTAGTTTGGGATTTTAGACGTATGCTTTGAGGGCACACGGGCTTGGCTTACGGGCTATTGATTAAGGGCGACCTAACGGCCGCCTCACGGTGGCTTGAAATCTAAGGTCTAAAGTCTAGCGTCTTTTTAGGAGTTTAGGAGTTTAGTAGTTTGGGAGTTTAGACATATGCTTTGATAATCTTGGGGAGTTTTTGAGGAAAAGTTTGGGAGTTTAGGCCTAACCCAACTTCAAGCCTGATGACTCATTTTTTTTGTGTTTTCGGGGTTTCCCGC
>CAMHEL010000210.1 GCA_946184125.1 uncultured Prevotellaceae bacterium | reverse complement strand
ATCTGCATCCAAATAAATCATAAAATACTATCATCTAATTTTGATCACCTACTTAACCGATAAGGGTGCGGAAGGAAATTCTTCCGCACCTTTTTTCGGTCCATCAAGGAGACAGTCCATCAAGGGGACAAGTTTTTGATGGAATTTGAGAATTCCGTCAAGGCCCTGTCCCCTTGATGGACCTCTACAATTGCGAAAGAAACCCCACAATGCCAAATAGTAAGAACTAAAGACTCCCCCAAAAAACCTTGAAACATGATCCCGAATCCTCAAAACGCATGCCTAAATGACGAAAAGGACCTGCCCCAATTTTCAAACCTCAAACCTCAAACCTCAAACTAATCATAAACCTCAAACCTCAAATCTCAAATCTCAAACCTAAAACCAATCATCCATACGAAAATGACATGCCTTGCTGATGACGAGTTATT
The DNA here is from genome assembly GCA_946184125.1 of uncultured Prevotellaceae bacterium. GTDB lineage: Bacteria > Bacteroidota > Bacteroidia > Bacteroidales > Bacteroidaceae > Prevotella. The sequence continues at coordinate 7,266 of CAMHEL010000210.1, read as the reverse complement.
ATTTTTGCATGCAAGAATTCGATTATTACCTACATCAATCAAAAAAAGGATACGACTATGGCAAGGAAACCCAAAACAGGACTTGACTATTTTCCCCTCGACACGGACTTCTTCGACGACGTGAGGGTGTCGGCTGTAACCGTTGGACATGGCGCCACTGGCATGGTTGCCACTGTCATGCTGCTATGCGCCATCTACAAGAATGGCTATTATCTGCTGTGGGACAAAGAGGCACGCGTCACCGTGGCTCAAGCCATGCCCGGCATCACCCTCAGCGAGCTCGATGCCATCGTGGCAACACTCGTGGAATGGGACTTCTTCGACCACAACCTCTTCGAACAGTATGGCGTGCTTACCAGCAGCGACATACAGCGACGGTTCTTCCACGCAGCAAAGAGAAGGAAATACGACCCGATGAAGCAACATCCCTTCCTCATCGGAGAGAACGAGACGGAAGTCAACAGCGCGCCCGCGGCCCCTGCATGTGACAAAACCTGTGCCGCACAACCCAAAAGGCAAGAATCCCACATGACGGCAGAAAAGGCATTTATGTCGGCAGAAACGACACAAAAGAATCTAAGAAAGAATATCATTAAAGTTAATGATATAGATTCCCCCTCCTCCCCCGCGCGCGTGAGGGAAAGCGCTCAGTCGCAAGAGCCATGCCTCACGGTCGACGAGGAAGTGGCGCACCTGAAGACCGACGACCAATGGACAGACGTGATGTGCATGCGCCACCACCTCACACGGAGGCAGCTGCACGAGCGACTCGATGAGTTCGCACTCGACTGCACCTGCCGGGGAAAAGTCCCCCACCCCACCCTCGCCGAGGCACGGAGCCATTTCTGCAACTGGCTGCTCATCAGGACAAGAGAAACAGAAAAACAAAACATCAATCACCAAAACATATCATACCATGCAAACCACCAACACACCAAGACCCCACAAGAACACATTGCCGACGCACAACAATGGGCTATCGAGCGCACCCTGCACTTTCTCCAGTCTCCAAAAGAGCCAAATCAGGGGATTTCAGAGCATTTTCTCTTCTGAGGAAAGCGTGGTGGCATTCTTCTCACCCCAGAAATGGAGTGAAATGCTCGCCAACCCCGAATCATGCACGCAATTCCCGGAAATGACGCTGCGCACGACCGACTATTTCTACCGCAGCGAACTAACCAGCCACATCGTGGTGAACAACCTCGTGGGACTGTTCTCCCTCGCCCGTCCTCGCGACCCACTGCCCATGCAAGCCGTGCAAATGACGGCAGCACTCTTCGTGGGGAAATTCGGCAACGACTTGTCGATGCATGGCATGCTCTACTTCTTCGCCAACTACCTCTGCCAGTACAAAAACTCCTACGGGCAGTTCGACTTGCCCGATGTGCTGAGGCAGTGCGACAAGGTGTTCCTGCCCTGGTGGAGAACCCGCATCGGAAAAATCCAACAACAAAACCAACAGGGAAATTGCAAGGAGGCGGGAAAACCGGCGCTCTTCACCTACCTGCGACGCGAATATATCGCAAAGGGACGCGACATCCGCACCTCTCCGCTCATTCAAATGGGCATCCTATCCGAACATGATATACAAAGGGCCGTCAGTGGAGAAGAAATACCACTGTAAGCGGGCCTAATGCCTAGCGTCTAAAGCGCGTTTATTCAACCCTGGGCGTAGAAAGGATGAATCTCGGAGACACCATGCATAGTGTCTCTACACGCTGAGTTCGAAAGGATGGCTATTCAATTTTCAATCTTCAATTTTCAATCTTCAATAATAAAAGCGAGGGGGCGGCTCTCGTTTTTGCGGTCTTAGACGAGCTAAGACCCTACAATGAAACGGAGGGGATATCTTTCGAAATGGATTTCTTTCGAACTCATTGGTAGGGTCTTAGCTCGTCTAAGACCGCTACACCATCGCACTATTATCTCTCGTTTTTCATCGGCATTTGATATGAAAATATTCTACAGATGTGCGGAGGGGGATGGCTCTCGTTTACGGCATTCGACAAGATGGATTTTGTTCGAAAGCAATGGCGCCCCAACGGGGCAGCCTGCTCTCAGCCCAGGGCAACGCCCTGGGTTTTTAATTCGGGCCACATTATTTCGCCCCGACGGGGCAAAAGCCTTATAATCAATTGCTTATGCCCTTTAAATAAATCGCTCTTGCTCGGCAAAAACTCAAGCAAGCTTGTTTTTGCTCTTGCTTAATTGCGATTTTCAGGGCGGTTGCTTTTCGCATTTATTAAACCCCAGTGCGTTGCCCTAAGCTGAGAGCGTGATTACCTTTCAGGCCGCCTGCGCTTTCGGAAAGATTATTTTCGAAATGGATTGTAATCTTTAAGTTTTTTATATTCGCCTGCGGTCTTAGACGAGCTAAGACCCTACAGAGGAACGGGGGGACAGCTTTCGTTTTTGCGGTCTTAGACGAGCTAAGACCCTACCAATGAGTTTGAAAGGATAACTCTCGGAAACACCATGCATAGTGTCTCTACACGCTGAGTTCGAAAGGATGGCTATTCAATTTTCAATCTTCAATCTTCAATCTTCAATTTTCAATCTTCAATTTTTGTGTCTCTACACACTGAATTCGGAAGGAAGAACTAAGTTTCTCTTCTCTTTTTTGGTCAAAATGCTATGAAATATCAGATATTTTCCTAATTTTGCAGCAGATACCCCAAAAAGGGATGATCATCACTAAAATCAAGGAAAAATGTTCAGAACCGTAACTTTATGCTTTGTGATTGGCATGGTCCTGGCCGGTTGCCAGTCAGAAAAGAACAAATCGCAAGAGATTGATTCCCTGATGTCGCCTGCAGCAGCCCCGGAGGCCTCCGCCGAGACCGCCAAATCGGAGACTTCCGCCGAGCAGGCAGAAGACCTTACCCTGCCCACCACAGCGACCAAGGCCGATGAGCGCGGTGACCTCCAACTCTTCCTCAACGAGGAACAGCCTGCCGATGAGAACAATCTGGTGGATGTAACCTCGGTGTGGCTGAAGAACAAACAGACGGGCAAAGTGCGCCGCTTGTTCGTCACCAACCCCGATGCTGAGCTCCAGTGGGAAAGAATGACCGACGGTGCCGTGGAAGTACCCATTGGGCAGATTGCCGCTGCCGAAAAGGCTCTCTTCGTGCCCGGACACGACCATCTCATCCTGGTGGAGGGTTGCCCCGACGCACGAAACATTTGGACCTACACCGTGGATATCGACCAGATGAAGGCCAAACAATTCCCATCGACAGAAGGCCTCATCTCCTTCGAGGACAACGGCCAGCGCGTCCACCTCGGCAGCTACAACTATGACACCGAGAAAGGCCGCTACTCTATCGAGGAAACTTACACCATAGACGGGAAAAAAATAAGTTCAAAAAAAATTGATGAAGAATGAAAAGAATACTGATGACCCTTCTGGGCTGCCTCTGCCTGATGGCTGCCCAAGCACAAGAGAATAACAGACTGAAAGTGGTGGTGGCCGACAATGGCGACCTCGTGGGGCGCTATGTGCGCCAGACAGCCACCACCTACATCGCCAACCCTCTGGACTGGGAAGAGGAAGTGCCCAAAAAAGGCCACAAGGTGGAAATATGGACACCCGAAAAGGGCAAGGGCTTCGTTGCCAGACGACCAGGCGTGACAGGCAACATCAACGTCCGCAAAGGACCGTCGACACGCAACCCCGTGGTGGCTTCCATCACTGAGGCCGACAGTGAGAAAGACTATCCCGACAACACCTTCAGATGCCTCGGAAAGACAAAAAACTGGTATAAAATCAGCATCAAGGGCAAAGTGGGATACGTGAGGCAGGACCTCGTGGAATGGGCCGCCTATTACGCCGACTGACCGGGAAAGATGATTTTTTCTGGCATTTAATCAAGCGGATTCACTGAAGAAAAAGGGGAGTTCGCTGATTTGGTTTGCGAAAATGGCTTCAAATGCCTACCTTTGCTTCGCAAAACCAAAAACTAAATGTCTAATGAAAAAATCATCTTTTGTTGAATAATGAAAAAACGACTTTTACTCTTGATGGTCCTCTGCCTCATGGCAGTGGGGGCCTATCCACGCTATTTGGGTGACGTGAACAACGATGGTGACATCACCGTCACCGACGTCATGACCATCGTCAACATCATACTCGGCCAGGCGACCAACTATGATTACATCTATGCCGACCTCAACCAGGACGGCTCGGTGGATGTGTCGGACGTGATGATAACTATCAGCATTATCCTGGGCAAAGAACAGGCTACCGAATACGTGGAGGATGACACGGTGTATGTGACCTACTCTGACGGCAATGCCACAGTGGTGAAGCCAAGCAAATACAGCCTCGTCAGCTACACCGTTTCGGGGGGCCATGTGGTGATGGTCAACAACGACACCTCGCAAGAAATCACCTTCTGCCTCAGCGGCAGCACCGCCGACGGCTCGTTCACCTACAATGGCTCGTACAAAACCACCATCGTGCTCAACGGGGTGGACATCACCAACCCCACGGGAGCCGCCATCGACATCGAGTGCGGCAAGCGCATCGCACTGGAACTGGCAGAAGGCACCACCAACACGCTCACCGATGGCACCGGAGGAGGCCAGAAAGCCGCACTCTACTGCAAGGGACATCTTGAGGTGAGCAAGGGCGGCGCACTGACGGTATGCGGCAACACACGCCACGCCATCATGTCGAAAGAATACATGCTGCTGAAAAAGACCACGGGAAGCATCTCCGTCACAGCAGCCGCCAACGACGGCATCCACGCCGGACAGTATTTCCAGATGAACGGCGGAAAACTGACCGTCAGCGGGGTTGCCGGGGATGCCATTCAAGCGGAGACGACGAGCGACAGCACCGATGAGACAAACGGCCAGCTCATCGTCAACGGCGGCGAGATGAACCTCACGGTGACCTCGGCCGACTGCGATGCCTTGAAAAGCGACTCACTGCTCACCATCAGCGGAGGAACCATAGACATCACCACCACGGGCGATGCCGACAAAGGCATCAAGTCGAAACTGTCGGCTGTCAACATCTCGGGGGGCGACATCACCATCTCGCAGAGTGGAGGGAAAATCATTGAGGCCGACGACATCAGCTACTCCACAGGCATCAAGGCGGAAACCGATGCCAACATCAGCGGCGGAAACATCACCATCTCCAACCTTGCCGACGGCGGCAAAGGAATCAGCGCAGGCGGCGACATCAACATCAACGAGAGCAACGCAGCGGTAACCATCGACATCACAGCCAATGGCGCAGGAGGCAGCGCAGAACTCAGCGGCGGCGGCGAAAGCACCACCACGACAAACAGCTATGTGGTCTATGTGGCACTGCCCACCACCAGCGGCATGGGCGGAGGCGGCATGGGCGGAGGTATGTCCAACTACTGGACCACCCTCTATCTCTACAACAGCAATGGCGAGAAAGTGGCCACGCTCACCAGCACGGTGACCAAGACAACGGGAAGCACCTCAAAAACATTCTATTATTACGACTTCCACGAGGCTGACGGCGGAACGTATTACTTCGCAAGCGACAATTACACCAGCCACCGCCCGGGTGGCGGCACCTACGTCATCCGCTCGACGACCTTCACCGGTCCCACCACGGGCGAGGATTACTACTACGAGATATCCAACAGCCGCACGACAAGTGGTAGCACCTACACGTTCTCCCTGTCGAACGTCACCAACACCTGGAACGGAAGCAGCACCGACCTGTCGGAGGATGAAGGGACCAGCTACAACGCATCGGGTATGAAAGCCGACGGCAAAATCACCATCGACGGTGGAACAGTGACGATAAAGAACAGCGGGGCCATGTCGAAATCGATGAAGAGCAAGGCCACGGTAACGCTCAATGGTGGCGAGGTGACCCTCACCCCATCGGGTGCCATGCAGGTCATCAGCAACGACGCCTCCTACAGCACCGGTGTCAAGTGCATCGACTTCATCGAAAACGGCGGCTCTCTGACCATCAACGCTTCGGGCGCTGCAGGACGTGGCATCAGTGCCACCAATATCATCACCAACGGCGGAACGATGACGGTGACCAACACCGGCGGCGGACAACAAGGCATTAACGACAGCTACACAGCCAAATGCCTCAAGGCTGACACGAAGATAGAGCTCCGCGCCGGCGACATCACCCTCACCGCCACGGGCAACGGCGGCAAAGGAATCAAGTCGTCGGGCACTTACACCCAGGGCACGGCAGACGGGGCGGGACCCAAACTGACCGTCACCACCACCGGCTCGTCATTCGGCACCTCCGGCAGCACTGGCGGATGGGGCCCGCAGCAAAGCAGCGGCTCATCGGCAAAGGCCATCAAGATACAGGGCACTGCCTATGTCTATGGCGGCGAGACCAACATCAATACGGCCACCAACGGCGCCGAGGGCTTTGAGTCGAAAACCGCCATCTATATCGAGGGTGGAAAACACTACCTCAAATGCTACGACGACTGCATCAACAGCAGCGGCAACATCTACTTCAACGGAGGCATCACAGTGTGTTTCTCCAATGGTAACGATGCTGTGGACTCCAACGCAGGCAGAACAGGCGCGGTCACCATCGGCAACGGCACCATTTTCGCCTATACCTCAAAAGGCGCACCAGAGGAAGGACTGGACTGCGACAACAACTCCTACATCCAGATTACCGGCACGGGCATCGCCATCAGTGCAGGCGGTTCACAAGGCGGTGGAGGAGGCGGATGGGGTGGCTCCTCTGGCAGCACCATCTCAAACGCCAAACAAGGGTATTATTTCTGCACCAGCTCCATCAGCTATACGACAGGCAAATACTACACCCTCAGCGATGAATCAGGCAAAAACCTCGTGACATACAGTTTCCCAACCAATGTATCAAGCTCGCTGGCATTATTCACCGCCACAGGCATGAAATCGGGTGGCAAATACTACATCAAATACAGTACCTCTGCCCCAACCGATGCCACCACTTCCTTCCAAGGGCTGTATATCGGTTCCTCTCTCGTAGGCAGCAACAGCGTGACCAGTTTCACGGCAAATTAAGTATTATACTTCTATGTGTTGGATTTCGAAATGGGTTGGTCTTTGGGCCAGCCCATTTCCTTTATACCTTAGACGAACCAAGAATGAAAAAAGAACGGGAAAAACTCCGAAAAAAACGAAGGATAATAGCAAGAAAATATAGCGGTCTTAGACGAGCTAAGACCCTACGGTGGAACGGTGGGGCCGCTTTCGTTTCTGCGGTCTTAGACGAGCTAAGACCCTACCAATGAGTTCGAAAGG
>CAMHEL010000209.1 GCA_946184125.1 uncultured Prevotellaceae bacterium | reverse complement strand
TGACATACTTTTTCAACCGTACAGGTCGATTTTATTTGGAGGTAATGATATTTTTCGTATCTTTGCAGCGTGGGAGCGACAATGGACGGAAAACCACTGAAAGCAGGATACGAACTTGCAAAACCGAAGAGGCTGCAGATTATTTCTGTGGCCTCCCGTGATTTTAGTCAGGAGCCTGTCGCTTCTTATCTGAAGGTCTTTCGATTTTTCTCATAACTCCATCAATAAACCAAAAAATGTAATCATGATGATAGTCGGGACTATTCCAAATCGCATTGGTTCTATCATTGATTTGATATTCTGAGATTTTTTCCGTCTGTTTCCTTTTCCACATGCGCTCGTTGGGCGTGCCGTGCCGGTCGTAGTAATCGGTGAGTACGCGCTGGAGGCTGTCGGAGCGGAAGACGGTGTCGCACTTGTTCTGTGCCATGAGGCGTAGGAGCTGCCATCGTCGCAGCTGGCCCTTGGAGAGGAGCGTGGCCTCGGGCTGTGGCATGGCGTCGAGGATGCCGAGGGCGGAGTCGGGGCGGTCACCCATCTTTAGCGATGTATTTCTTCCCTCCCCGAAAGCAGATATGCCCGGGAAAGGTCCTGAAATGGCATAAGCAATTGATGTTCAGAGTTTTTTGTATGGGAATCAGGGGCTTATTTCTTCAACTCCTCTTCCATGTTGAAGACAAGGGTGTCGGGGCGCTCAATGTTGGCAGCCATGAAGACACCGAGAGCGCCGCCTTCGATGTTGGTGATGGGGTTGGCGGTGATGCGCTTGCAGATGGACAGCGAGAGGTAGTATTCCCAGCTCTCACGGTCGATGGACATCAGTTCCACGTTGATGGTGTCGCCATCCTTGAGCGGTCTTTTCCCGTCATCGTCCTCCTCCTTTTTCATGTCGTCATCCGAGGAGCACATGATATCGTAATCGTATCTTCCGTTTTCGTTGCCCCGCCCCGACCTTGTGCTCCATCTGAACACCTCGTCGCCTCGCATGAGTCGAACCAGGTAATAATTTCTCTCGCCAGGAATAGGCTCAAGTCCGCTGATGCGTACGAAGAACATCGTGGTGTTCACAGCCTGTATGTATCTGAAGCCAACGGTGTCGGAAGGTGCCGGCAGTTGCATGGTCGAGTGTGCCTCATACTGCCGCCCATCGACGACAGCCCTCATGCGGTAGGTGTGGCCTGCCACACCCGCCAGTCCCGATGCCGACCGGTATGTGCCTGTCTTCTTGTCGTAGTAGAGTTGCTCCTCGCCGCCTTCGTCATCGGCTATCCACACCTGGGCATTGTCGACCATCGGCAGCGGGGTGGCCTCATCCATGGTTCGTGTGCGGCTGATGCGCACGAAGACATCCTCGTTGCTGATACGCCCTTCGAAAACCACGGTGCTCTCCGCCGTGGGATAGTCGAAGTCTATCTCATGCTCGCAGGAACTCAGGCTTAGGGCGATGAGCAGGGAGGGAAGCAGAAGGGAGAATAAGGTCTTGCGCATTTCAGGTGGGTTTAGTATTTGATGGCGAACGAGACGGTGGGCACGATGCCGAAAAGTGTGGTGACGACAGCTTTCGTTCCCGTAGGACGTGAGTCGTCCTCCTTGAAATTGACGAAGAAGGGGTTGTAGCGGTTGTAGGCATTGAAGAGGCCGAAATTCCAGATGTAAGACTTTCTGCCCTTTGTCTTGGTGTGCGACGCGCTGAGGTCGAGACGGTGGAAGGCGGGGGCACGGCTCTCGTTGCGGTTGCCGAAATAATAGTAGGTGTCGCCATTGATTTCATATTTCCCTGCGGGAGCGGTCATGGCCTGCCCGGTGGTGTATCTCCATGTGGCTGAGAGCGTCCATGAGGGGTTGAGCTGCCCCATGACCACGACGACCAAGTCGTGTCGGCGGTCGTTGGAGGCGGTGTACCACTTGCCGCCCATGATGCCGTCGATTTGGTTCTCCACCCACGACAGGGTGTAGGCCATCCATCCGGTCCATCGGCCCGTGTTCTTGTGCGCTGCCAGTTCCATGCCGTAGGCCCTGCCCTTGCCTCCCACGATGAGGCGCTCGATTTCTATCTCGCTGTTGAATGTCTTTCCGTCGCAGTAGTCATAGACATTCTTGATTTTTTTCCAGTAGGTGTCGGCCGAGAAGTCCCACCCGCCGTCTTTCGTCATCAAGGAGACGCCCGCTGACACCTGGTCGGCGATTTGCGGTTTGATGTTGTTGCTGACGATGGCGAAACGGTCGATGGGAGTGGTCATCGAACTGTTGCGTATGGGCTGTACGGCCTGTGCGAGGCGGCTGTAGCCCACTTTGAGCGCTGCGAGCTGTCCGATTTTCCATGCGAGGCTCAGTCGTGGCTGCAGGACGGGGTATGTCTTCACGATTTCGCCTTTCTTAGGATACCATGTATCGAGAATGTTGCCACGTTTGTCGAGCAGGTAGAAGGGCTTCCCTCCCAGTGCGGAGAACCATTCCATGCGAACGCCGGCGGAGAGTTGGAGGTGGCGGTCGAAAAACGCCATGTCGTCGGAAGCCCAGAGTGCGGAGAACCACCCGTCGCGCTTCTCACGCTCATGGTTTTTGACCACGCGCCATGCTGCCGACTCCAGTCCGATGATGGTCGACTCACCTCCTGCGTTGAGCGAGTGCGTCGGGCTCGGTGTCCATGTCAGCTGATGCCTGAGGGTGAGTTGGCGGTTGAAGCCCTTCATGTTGACGTTGTAGCTGAAGACATCCATGCCCTGGTCGGTGTCGTAGTTGTTGGCGACAAGTTGGGTGAGGGAGTGAAGGCTGGAGCCGTAGGTATGAAGCCAGCCGAGGGAGCCCGTGGTGTTGTTCCACGAGATGTAAATCATCTTCTCCACGTCGATGTTGTCGTGGCTGCGGAAAAGCGAGAAGTAGAGCTGGTCGTTGGGGCTTAGCCGGAAATGAAGCCTGGTATTGATGTCGTAGAAACCCAGGGAGTTGTTCTTGTACTTGTTGGAGGCTTTGATGAATGCGTTGAAGTAAGAGGTGCGTCCTGCGACGAGGTAGGAATTGCCTTTTCCCATCGGTCCGTCGGTCTCGACCTTGGCAGAGAGGATGCCTACGCTTAACGAAAGGTGGTTGGCGTCGACGTCGCCGGCGCGCGTGCTCATGTTGAGCACCGACGACGAGCCTCCGCCGAAGCGTGTGGGCATGAGTCCCTTGTAGAGGTCGGCCCCGCCTATGGCATCGTCGTTGAAGGAAGAGAAGAGCCCCATGAGGTGTCCTACGTTGTAGACGGCGGCGCCATCGAGCAGCACATGGTTCTGAGCCGACGTGCCGCCCCTGACCTGGTAGCCTCCCAGTCCGTCGCCCTCGGTCTTCACTCCGGGCAGGAGCTGCAAGCCCTTGATGATGTCGCGCTCGCCGAACATCGCGGGCAGAAGGCTCATGGTGCGCACGTCGATTTTCTCGACCCCCACCTGCACGTCGTTGACCCTGTTGGCAGCCGACTGCGAGGTGATGACCACCTCCTGAAGGGTGTCGCGCACCTGAAGGGTGTCGCTCTGTGCACGGACATTCGCGGCGAGGAAGCACCACAGCAACAGCAGTATGGCACCTCTCTTGGGGGAGACGTGACAAAGCATGCCCGCTTCTTTGTGGAAGGCATGCTTCGGTAGGGGAAATGGGATAATATCTGCCATTGCTGGATTGATGCCGCAAAATTACTGTTTTTTTGTGTAATTCTATTACCCTTTATGCGATAATCTTTCAAAATGATTTGTTTGTTACGGCGATAATGTTTACTTTTGCGCCATTATGGGCTGATGCCGTAATTTTAGGGTGGCTGCTGTCGATTTGCCAATAAATGATAGAATAGCCACTTTTGAATGATCATAATAGATAGGTTACATCTTAATCACTGTCATTATGCCGAATTTGAAATCCCTGGCGAAGGACACAGCCATCTATGGTCTGAGTTCCATTGTCGCGCGCTTCATCAACTATCTCCTTGTACCCATACAGACGAACAAGTTCGCCTCCACTGGGGGAGAGTATGGTGTGATTACCAATGTCTATGCCTACGTGGCCATCCTCATCATCCTGCTGACATTTGGCATGGAGACGACCTTCTTCCGTTTCATGAACAAGGAAGGCTCCGATCCGAAGCGGGTCTATTCCACGGTGCTGCGCATGGTGGGAGCCGTAGCCCTTTTCACCTCAGTCATCGTCGTGCTCTTCTGCCGCCCCATCGCGGCATGGCTGGGCTACGAATCACACCCGGAATATGTGGTGGTGATGTATCTGACCGTGGCCATCGATGCGTTCATCGCCATCCCCTTCGCCTACCTGCGCTGCATACATAAGCCGGTGAAGTTCGCATCGCTGAAAATCGCCAATATCGGTCTGAACATCCTGCTCAACCTGGTCTATTTCTACTTCCTTCCCGCCCTTCACCTCAACCCCTTCGGCATCTATGGCGATACCATGCACTACGACGTGGTGTGGGTGTTCTATATCAATCTTTTCTGCTCCGCCATCAACGTGCTGCTCCTGATGCGGGAGCTGCGTGGCATACGCGGTGGCTTCGACGGCAAGTTGTGCCGTTCGATGCTCTCCTATGCCTGGCCCATCCTGGTCATGGGGCTTGCCGGCCAGCTCAACCAGTGCCTGTCGCAGATTATCTTCCCGAAGTTTCACGGCGGTACCCCCGCTGAGGCAATGGCCGACCTCGGCATCTATGGCGCCTGCATCAAGATAGCGATGATTATGGTGATGATCACCCAGGCCTTCCGCTTCGCCTACGAGCCCTTCGTCTTCAGCAAGGTGAAAGACCGCGACAACAAAGAGGTCTACGCGCAGTCGATGAAATACTTCCTCATCTTCACGTTGATGGCGTTTCTCGTCGTGATGGCCTACATCGACATCGTGAAACTGCTCATCGGCGAGAGCTACTGGTCGGGGCTCCGGGTGGTGCCTATCGTCATGGCAGCTGAAATCATGTTCGGCGTGTTCTTCAACCTCTCCTTCTGGTACAAGCTCACCGACCGCACCATTTGGGGTGCCTATTTCTCCGGCGTCGGAGCCGTGGTGCTGTTTGTCGTCAACATCGTGTTCATCCCCCGCTACAGCTATATGGCTTGTGCCTGGGCTGGCTTCGCGGCCTACGGATGTTCCATGCTGCTGTCGTATTTCATCGGTCAGCGCTACTACCGTGTGGACTACCCCTTGAAGCAGATAGCCGCCTATGTGGCACTCACCGTGGTACTCTTCGTATGCATCACCTGGTCGTCGGCTGCCCTGCCGCTATGGGGCTCGCTGCTTGTGAACACGCTCCTCGTCGGCGTTTATGTGGTGTACACCGTGTGGCGCGACTTCCCCCTGAAGAACCTTCCCGTGATAGGGAAATATTTCAGATAAGCAGGTGATTGAAAGACGTGGGGAGTTTAGGAGTTTAGGAGTTTGGACATATGCGTTGTGGTCACCGAATAAAAGCGAAAAGCGACCGAAATGTAACGAATGGAAATGCCACCTCATAAAAATCAGAATTAATAGAACACAACTTTAAAATATCAACAAAAGAAGAGACATGAGAAAACTGTTTTTACTGCTTACCTGTGTGGCCGCCTCGCTGCAGTCGCGAGCCGACGAGGGGATGTGGACCATCTACAACCTGCCGCCCCAGGTGTTTGAAATCATGCAGAACGAGGGCCTCACCATGAACTACAACGACCTTTACTATGGCGATGATGCCCTGAAGAATGCCGTGGTCAATTTCAGTGGCTACTGCACCGGCGTCGTGGTGTCGCCCAATGGACTGGTGTTCACCAACCACCACTGTGGCTTTGAGGCCATCCGGAGCCATTCCACCGTGGAGCACGACTACATGCTCAACGGCTTCTTCGCCAAGAGCTACGAGGAGGAACTGCCCAATAAGGACATGTTCGTCAGTTTCATGGTCGACCAAGTGGACATCACGCCCCGTCTCGAGGCGATTGGCTTCGACCAGAAGAGCAACCTCTTCCGTGAGCTGTACATCGACTCGCTGACCAATGCGCTGACCGACTCGGTGAAGCGCATCGACAAGACGCTGCACGTGTCGGTCGACCCCTTCTACGAGGGCAACCGCTATTATGCCACCACTTACCAGGACTTCACCGACCTGCGCCTCGTCTTCACCGTCCCCAAGTCGATGGGTAAGTTCGGCGGCGAGACCGACAACTGGATGTGGCCGCGCCAGACCTGCGACTTCTCCGTCTTCCGCATCTATGCCGACCCTAAGACCAACGGCCCGGCAGCCTACAGCGAGGACAACGTGCCCTACCACCCCAAGCGGTGGGCCAAGGTGTCGATGGACGGCTACCGCGACGGCGACTACGCCATGACCATCGGCTATCCGGGCAGCACCGAGCGCTATCTCTCGTCGTATGGCATCAAGCAGATGCACGATGCCGACAATACCGTGCGGGCTCAGGTGCGCGGCGTCAAGCAGGATGTCATGATCAAGCACATGAGGGCCAGCGAGGCCGTACGCATCAAATACGACAGCAAGTACGCGCAAAGTTCCAACTACTGGAAGAACTCCATCGGTATGAACAAATGCATCGACTCCATCGGCATCATCAACCAGAAGGCCGACTTCGAGCGCCGCATCCGCCAATGGCAGGACTCCACGGGATACCTGAAGGGAAAACTCGATTTCGATAAGATGAAGCGTCTCTACGAGGCCAACTTCGAACCCATATACACCTTCTACAACCTCACTGAGTCGTTCTTCCGCAGCAACGAGTTCTTCCGCCGTGCAAGGGCGGTCAACCATGGCATGGAAGTCAAAGGGCCTGAGGATAAACCGAAAAAGCAATACCACCAGTTCGACGACAACTCCGATGAATGGGATGCCGACCTCGAGAAAGAGGCTCTCGCTGCCATGCTCGGCAACTACGCCTCGCACGTCGACAGCAAGTACCTCCCGAAATTCTACAGCACCATCAAGACCAAGTTCGGCAACGACTATAGGGCATACGTTGACTATCTCTGGCAGAAATCGGACCTCATGAAGACGGGCAAAAGACTGTATTTCAACAAGAAGAAGTTCAAGAAAGACCCCGGAGTGCAGTTCGGTAACGACATCATGGAGGTGCTCTACGACCTGCAACTGAAGATGACCGAAAATATGGACGAGATAGAAACCCAGGAGCGTTACCTCTGCGATGCCGTCGTACGTATGGAGCAGGACATGCCCCACTACAGCGATGCCAACTTCACCATGCGCCTGAGTTATGGGCAGGTGGGAGAGTATCTGCTCAATGGTGAACCTTCGGGCTACTACACCACGGCAGAGAGCATCGTCGAGAAGATGGACAAAGCCAAGAGCATCATCGACTACGAGGCAGAGCCCATCATGCGCGAACTCCTCTCGGCAAAGGACTTCGGGCGCTACACCGACAAGACCTCCGGGAAAATGCAGCTCTGTTTCCTCACCAACAACGACATCACCGGTGGTAACAGCGGCTCGCCTATGTTCAATGGGAAAGGTGAACTCATCGGACTGGCATTCGACGGCAACTGGGACAGTCTGTCGAGCGACATCTTCTTCGATAAGAAACTGGCCCGCTGCATTGGTGTCGATATCCGATTCGTCGTCTATATGATGGACCGCTGGGGCCACGCCAACCGCCTCCTCGATGAGCTGGGCGTGAAGTAAGGGACATCATTCAAGGCCAATCAGGGCCAATCAAGGGGACAGGTCCATCAAT
>CAMHEL010000208.1 GCA_946184125.1 uncultured Prevotellaceae bacterium | reverse complement strand
AGATTTGTTAAAAATAGCCTCTTGACATACTTTTTCAACCGTACAGGTCGAATTTCCTTTTTTTATCCCTAATTTTTTAGCCACCGTGGGGCGTGCCGTTAGGTCGCCCCTATACTCTCCCCATGCCCAGCTCACCAGCACCACGAAGCCTCCATCTTCCCCTTAGCAGTGAACATATCCTAAACTCCCTTAAAATTTCATATTTAAGCATCGGGTTTCAAGGATTTTTCCTATATTTGCACAACATAGAATAGATACCATTATGAATATAGGCAAAAAGATTTGTGAGACCTTGAAAGAAGTGAGGCTCCGCGTGGCACAGGCCAATGACATCGACTACACACCCGTGGAGTGTCACCACAAGGGCGACTGCCTCGGCACATGCCCGCGATGCGAACAGGAGGTACGGCTGATAGAAGAACAGCTCGACCTGCGCCGGGCAATGGGCAAAGCCGTCAGACTGGTGGGGGTGAGCGCCGGCATCGCCGCGCTGTCGTCATGCCAACTGCTCTTTGGCGGACAGGAGAATGGCCATATGGTGGATCCAGAATACGAGGGGATGCAGAAAATACATGAAGACCAGACTGACGGATATCTGGCTGTCGATGACGACAGTACCTGTCAGGAAAGAACACAGCAAGCACCCAAGTCCATGGTGGTGCAAACCGATTCTTCCAACCAAGAACTGGAAATGGTGACTATGGGAGAAATCGTCGAGACCCCTCCGCAATTCCAAGGGGGGCAGAGGGGACTGGAAAACTTCATCAACGAGCATCTTAATGCCAAGGCTGGAGGGGAAGAAGGAAAGGTTGTCGTCTCCTTCACCGTGGAGAAAGACGGCACCGTCAGCAACCCGAAAGTGATGAAGCCGCTCAACGCCGAAGCCGACAAGGAGGCACTACGTGTGGTGGGGCTCATGCCCAAGTGGAGCCCGGGTGGTTACGCCGGAGAGCGCAATGCCATGAATTACTCCATGCCTATCAAATTCAAAGCCAACTGAACCTATGCTGGAGGCACCACTCATCGGCATCGGAAGACACCGCCTGGCTGTCGACGGTCAGGGGGTGACGACATTGGTGGCATTTCATGGATGTACGCTGCACTGCAAATACTGCATCAACAGACAGTGCCTCAGGCCAGATGGGGTGGCACGCACCGTCACAACAGACAGCCTGCTCGAAGAACTGACCATCGACAACCTCTATTTCCTCGCCACAGGAGGGGGAGTGACTTTCGGAGGAGGGGAGCCATGTATACGAAGCGCCTTCATCGAGGAATTCGCACAAATGATGGACCAACGATGGAACCTCAACATCGAAACAAGCCTTCATGTGGACCAGAAGCATCTCGACAGGCTCATCCCCTTTGTTTCTCAGTGGATTATCGATGTCAAAGACACCAACCCGTCTATATATCACAATTATACCGGAGGGCAGCAAGAACTGGTAGACAATAACCTGCGCCACTTGCTCTCTCACAAAGGCATGGCCGAGCGTATCCTCGTCAGACTCCCGCTCATCCCGGAATTCAACGATAATGATTGCATCCAGCGCAGCCGCTCCTATCTCGAACATCTCGGCATCAAGCATTTCGATATCTTCACCTACCGCCGAGAATAAAAGAATTCTATCCCGAATTTTCGAATTATCCTCCAGCTCTCGGATACCATCAGCATCTTTTTATCCCGAATCTTTTTTATCCCGAATTATCGAATTTTCGAATTATCCTCCGGCTCTCGGGGACTATCATTTTCTTTTTTATCCCGAATTATCGAATGAGCGAATTATCCTCCGGCTCTCGACGACTATCACTTTCTTTTCTATCCCGAATTATCGAATGAGCGAATTATCCTCCGGCTCTCGGGGACTATCAGCATCTTTTCTGTCCCGAATTTTCGAATTAGCGAATTGTCCTCCGGTTCTCGGGGGCAATCAGCGTCTCTTTTATCCCGAATTATCGAATTTATCGAATTATCCTCCAGCTCTCGGGGACAATCAGTATCTTTTATATCCCGAATTATCGAATTATCATTCTTCCCGAGAGCAATTGAAATTCTCTAATTCTCCAATTCGTGACAAGAAACGTCTCAAATTCGTGACCAGAAAATTCTCTAATTCGTGATATCTTCCCGAGAGCAATTGAAATTCTCTAATTCTCAAATTCGGGATAAGAAAAAACTCCAATTCGTGACAAGAAACACTTCTAATTCGTGACAAGAAACGTCTCAAATTCCTGATAAGAAATATCTCCAATTCCTGACAAGAAATTTCTCAAATTCAAGATAAAGCTCGCGAGCTTTCATGACAGAAAACTCGCGAGCCGTAGGGAAAAAATCGCAAATTCTTGATCTATTTGAGTTTCTTGAGCGTCTCTTGGGCATACTCATCCCCCATGACGGCGGCCTTGTTGACCCATTCGCGTCCTGTGTCCTTGTCGCGTTTGACGCCGTAGCCATAGAAGTAGCAGATGCCCAGACCCGTCATGGCCGTCGTGTTGCCCTGTTGAGCCGAGCGGTACATCCATTTGTACGCCTCCTCATAGTTTTTCGCGATGCCCATGCCGTTGAAGTAGAGGTTGCCGATGTTGTATTGAGCGTCGGCATTGCCCTGTTCGGCAGCTTTGAGATACCATTTTGCAGCCTCCTCGTAGTCCTGGTCCACGTACTGTCCGGAGTCATAGCTGCGTCCGATGATATACTGTGCGGGAGCATAGTTTTTCTCCGCTGCCTGTTTGAAGTATTCCATGGCCCGTGGGACGTCTTGTTCGGCACCATCGCCGTTGTAGTAGATTTTTCCTATTTCGTAGAGAGCGTGCACGTCGCCTTTCTGAGCCAGCTGGCCGAAAAGCTGGAGGGCTTTTTCGGGGGTTTTCTCTATGCCTTTCTCCCCTTTGAGGTAAGCGTATGCGAGGCTGCTGACGGCGTTGGGGTTGCCCTGGGCCGCCGCTTTCTCCCACCATTTTATGGCCTCTTTGTAGTCGAGGTCCACGCCCTTCATCTGGGCGTAGCATAGGCCGAGGTTGAACTGTGCACCGGCGTGACCTTTCTCTGCCGCTTTGCGGTACCATTCCGCTGCCTTGGCGTAGTTCTTGTCGAAGCCCTCGGCACCCTGGTCATAGCAGTGCCCGATGCTGTTCATGGCGGCGATGTTGCCTTTCTCTGCCGCCTTGGTGTACCATTTCACGGCCTCCTCCATGTTTTGTGTCACGCCGTATCCTTTCTCATGGCAGAACGCCAGGTTGAACATGGCCTCTGCATTGCCTTTCTCTGCTGCTTTTGCGTACCACTTGGCAGCCTCGGCGTGGTCGGTCTTCACGCCTTTACCTGCCAGGAGGCAGTTGCCCAGTGCCACCTGTGCTTTCACGTTGCCGGCGGCAGCGTCTTTGCGCATGGCGGCGACGTCGGCGGCTGTCTGTGCCGTCGAGGCGACGGCGATGGCTATTGCCAGTGCTGTGATGATGCTTTTCTTGTACATAGTGTGATGTTGTTGTCGTTATAGTTCAAAAGCCCTGAGCGAGTAGGGGGGGAGTACCAGACTGCCCTGAGGCTGGACCTCTCCTCTCTGTGCTTTGGCTTTTTGGTCGTCGGGGGTGCTGCTGATGCCTTCCCAGCTGATGTGCTCTGGCAGTGTGATGCCCTCTACGCGCAGTGTGAGTTCCACGGGAAGTGCGTTGACCACTTTGAGGTATCTCTTTCCCGTCGTGCTGTCCTCCACCACGCTGGCCATGATGCGCCGACTCACCGGCTCGTCGGCTGTGATGTGCGATGCGATGTAGGTGTTGCCGCCATAGACCGAGAAGATGCGCTGCGTCTCATAGCTTGGTGTGGTGCGCACACCATCGTTGCTGAAATAGATGAGGTCAGGGTCCCAGTTGTGGTGACCGTCCTTGGCCATGAGAGGAGCGTAGGACGTCATCGCCACCACGTCGCCGTTGCGCTCCACGTTGCACAGGTGGATGGCCTCGGCAAGTGCCGTCTCTATGTTCGGGCGTTTCTCACGGGTGCTGGCGGCGTACTCGCCGAGATACACCTTGGGCGCTGTGCGGTCGTAGTCGTCGTAGTAGTCCTGGTGGTTGATGAACCATCCGGTGCTCTCATAGTAGTGCTCGTCCACCATGTCGATGATGTCCTTGTGCTTGACGGCATAGTCCCATCCCTCGATGTAGTCGGAAGAGGGGTTGTGGAACGGGCCGACGGTGCCGCAGACGATGATGTCGGGGTAGCGCTCCTTGACGGCCTTGCATATCATGCCGTAGCGCTCCTCGAAGACGGTGGAGATGAGGTCCTCGTTGCCGATGCCCACATATTTCAGGTGGAAGGGCTCGGGGTGGCCTGCCTCGGCACGCATCCGTGCCCAGCGGCTCGTGGTGGGGTCGCCGTTGGCCCATTCTATCATGTTGAGGATTTCCTCGATGTAGGCAGGCATGTCGTCCATGGCGATGCCGCCCTGCTGGCCGCCGAGGCCGTCGGCATTGGCGGCGGAGTTCTGGCAGGGTACGCCGGCGGCGAGAACGGGAAGTGGCTCGGCGCCGATGTCCTCGCAGAAGAGGAAGTACTCATAGAAGCCCAGCCCGCGGGTCTGGTGGTAGTGCCAGATGTTGAAGTCGGGCTGGCGCTCATGCAAAGGGCCAACGGTGTGCTGCCAGTGGTAGATGTTGTCGATGCCCTGGCCGTGGCTCATGCACCCGCCGGGAAACCTGACGAATTTGGGCTTGAGGTCGGCGATGGCCTGGGCGAGGTCCTTGCGCAGACCGTTGGGGTGGTTGTGGAACGTCTCGCGGGGGAACAGGCTGACCATGTCGATGGCTGCTTTGCCTTTCTTCAGGGGGATGAGGCGCAGGTGGCAGGTCTCTGTCGTGGCTTTTGCACGCAACTTGGGATTGCGGCTGTCGAGTGTGGCGGTATAGGCCTTCCATCCCTCTCCCTGCGTGGTTAGTTTGCTCTCGGCCACCACCTCGCCGGCGGTGGTGACAAGTTGCACGCGCCATTGCTTCTTCTTGCAGTCGATGTGGCGCACGTAGATGGAGAAGTCGTAGAGCTGACCGGGGGATGGGTCGTAGATGCCGTCCCATCCCTCGTTGGTGAGGGCGGTGTTCTCCACGATGGCATAGTGGGCGTTGTGGGCGCTGAGGGGCTCGATGGTGTCGGTGGCGATGTCGCCGTCGGACTTCCATGCCGTGGTGGGGCCCCATTCCCGCCTGTCGCGTGGCGAGTATTCGAAGTCGCGGTTCTGAACCAGCTCGGCGTAGAGACCTCCGTCGGCGGCATAGCTGATGTCCTCGAAGAAGACTCCGATGAGCTTGTCGCTGATGGCTTTCTTCTTGGCCGGCTCGATGGTGAGCGTCGCTTTCGCCTCCTTCAGCCCCTCGAAGCGTTTGCCGTCGTCGGACATTCGCTCAGCGCTGAGGTCGGCATCGCGCCGAAGCAGTTCGAAGTGGGCGAGCAGCGTGATGAGCTCTCCCTGTGTGATGTCGAAGATTTGTCCGGTGTGCTCCTTGCCGTCGATGGTCACTTTGTCGCCTCCCCATGCTGCGTCGCCGATGGTGCTGGGCTGGTCGTTGCCGAAGGAGCGGAAGTCGGATGATGCCTGCACGTAGCGCCTCCCGTCGGATGTCTGGTAGAAGATGTCGAACGTGCCGTCGTCGCCTTCGAAGATGATGGGTTTCAGACAGTTTTTGGTGCTCATCCGTGGATAGTCCTGTGGACGCCATGTGATGAGGTCGGCGCTGTAGGCTGCTGCGAAAGCCGGCGTGTGGTCGTTGAGCTGCCACACCGCTCTCCAGGTGCCATCCGAGGCATGCACCACGTTGGGGTATTGCATCCGCTTCTCAGCGCCCCACTGGCCATAGTCCGACGAGCAGAGCTGACCGATTTCTGTCCAGTTGCTGTCGAAGTCAAGGTATGCGGCATGTAGCCCCTCGCGCTCGCCGGGCGAGTAGATGAAAATCTCGCGTGGTATGCTGTCGCCCTCCAGTTGTGCTAAGGCACTGCTGGGCATGGCAAGCAATGCGGCGGTGGCGACTATCGCTGTGATGATGTGAGTCATTTTCATTGGTTTTCGCTTTGGTGGATGCAAATGTAGGAAAAAATAATCTGATACTTGCTCGACCTAACAGAAAAATAAGGTTTTTTTGCATTTATGATAAGTAGAGTAACTCTTACCTGCGAATCTACTAATAAAGTAATGCTCGTCGGGATTTGCAATCCCGACGCATTGAATGTCAGGATTTGCAATCCGAAAATCGCATAAAAAATGCTTATGCTCAATGCCGGTGGATTGCAAATCTACCTGAGCGTAAGAATCGCTGAATAATTACTAAGTAGAACAAAAAAAACTCACCCTGCTGTAGGGTGAGTCTTCAATTGATTAGTGAGAGAAAGCAGAAATCAATCGTCATAAAAATCATCATCGTCGTAGTGGATTCTCACGTGGGTTCTTCCCTTTGGGGCTCGTGGTCCTGGCACGATAGTAATCGCCGTCGTAATCGACTTGATAGCAGTTCCCACGGGAATCCAACTATAATTCTTGCTCTTTTATTGGTTATTATTATTGATTTTTTGTTGTTTTCTTGTTTTCTGCAGGTGCTGAAGAAGGGTTCTAAGCCATCATTTTCCTTTTCTCGCTCTCAACATACTGCGGGTAGGCCGGGCTAATCACCATGAGGAACCGCCATGTGGCTTTGAGGAATTTCTTTGTAGCCTCTTTGAAGTTGATCACTCGTGTTGTCATCGACATGCTGCTGTAATTGGCAACTGTAGTCGGGGTTAATTCCATTGTCTTCATAATCGTATCTTTTTTTGTTACTATTATTCTTTTTTCTTCACTCCGGCAGGCCCTTCATTTTCAATTGTTAATTTTCAATTTTCAATCTTCAATTTTCAATTGTTTTCTGCCTGTCTTTGTTTTTTTCTGATGCAAATTTACGGCGGTTTTGAGTACCTGCAATGATTTTTCTTTTATTTCTCCCACATAGTGTGCGACAGGCCACTTCATCTGCGACAAACGAGGAAAAAAACCTTTTCTTTTGTCGCAATGAGGGCGTTGGGGGTAGTTTTAAAGTCACATGAACTGGTGCAGCGTGGTGATTCCGAAAGTCCTTCTCCCAAAGGTTAATCTTTCAGAACTCATCGTGCATAGGACACCATGGTTGTATCTGGAAACATATCACAAAGCCTGTCGTAGTTTGACCGACGCATCGGTCGCGGCATTCATGGCGGAATATAGTTTAATTAGGGAAAATATGAAAAAGAAGAATTATCAATCGCCCGAGGTCTATGTTTCTACCATGGAGTCCTTCGGCTTGCTTGCAACCTCCCCCAAGGGAAACATCACCAATGAGCATGCCACCGGACCAGCCATGGGCAATACCTCTAATATGGATATGGAAACGGAGACGGATACACAGGAAAAGGTATGGGGCATCAAACGTAATCTTTGGGAGAACTAAGGTTTTACGCCACTCTACCCAACCACTTGAAAACTTTTTATTATAAGACAAGCAACAACACAAATACATAAATCATTCAGGAAAATGAAATACCCGTTAAGACTAATGACGCTGGTTCTGCCGCTGGTGTTTTCTGTTGGTAGATTGCACGCACAAAACAGCTCTGCTGCCGTGAATTGGCGCGATGCACGCATTACCGATGTAGGTGCTTATCTGATTGACCTCGAATTGAAGGCCGTTGAAGACCCTGTGACTCACAAAATTGACACTATCGAGAACAACAATTCGCGCATCGTGTGGGCTTCGGAAGGCGCCGATGTGGTGAATGTGGAAAATAACTCTTTCCGCAAAGG
>CAMHEL010000207.1 GCA_946184125.1 uncultured Prevotellaceae bacterium | reverse complement strand
AGCTTCGCTTGAATGTCGGCGGCACCTCAGCAATCGAAGCAAGCTTCATTGCGTTCGGTTTGCACGACATTTATAGCTTCGCTTGAATCACGGGGACGGAGTTTTTGGTTCACGCGAATCACGGGGACGGAGTTTTTGATCCACTTCTATAGGAGGTCGGGTCTTTCCGATAGTGATGGAGGCCTGAAGGGCCAGAACGCTCTCAGCCCAGGGCAACGCCCTGGGGTTTAAAACATGCGCGAACCAACCGCCCTGAAAATCGCGATTAAGCAAGAGCAAAAACAAGCTTGCTTGAGTTTTGCCAAGCAAGAGCGATTTATCTAAGGGACATAAGCAATTGATTATAAGGCTTTTTCCCCGTCTGGGCGGAATAATGTGGCCCGAATTAAAAACCCAGGGCGTTGCCGCGCGCGACAGTGCGAACGGGCAGATGGACCTCTTCTCGGGCACCGTGAAATCCAAGTCAGACATCATCGATGAAGTAAAACAGTTAATGCAATATGGAACAGAAGAAGACAAACAGGCAGCCATCAACAGAGACACCGAGCAGAGAAGGAACCAGGCAGCAGGAAGCCAGAGCGAAGACCAAGCTGGCACTGCTGGCCCGAGCGCTGAGGGAAAGCGAAGCTTAGACATCAACCATGAGACTGGCGGGCAGCCGGCAGGGCCCAGGCTGTCTTCTGAGGGGAATGAGTATGTGGAGGAAGGCGAGTCACCCGAGAGGTGGACACCAAGCGAGAAACGTGCAAGAAATGGCGAACAGTTCTACCAAAGTGAAGATGGGAACATAGACCTTGTTGACATCCCACAAGAAGTGTTTGACGAGATAGGATATACGAAAGCACCCTTCCGATTGACACCTTCGATGCTAAAACATGTTCAACTGCAACATGGCAAAGAAACCAAAATAACAAATGAACAAGAAGCCATCAAGTTCATTACAGACATTATGAAGCACTTTGACCATGTGAGGTTAGGTAATGATGGTGCTTTGATATTCTCCATTGAGAACGGAAGAAAGAGAACAGGGAGACGGGCTGTCACCATTTCTCTGGATTCTGACAGTGGTTTTTTTTATGGAATAAAGACTTCTGGATTCGAAGGAGTTAAGAGATTGGAAAGAAGACCTCTACTTTGGGAGAGGAGCGCGGATGTTTCCCCCTCTACAGATGCCGCGACTGAACCTGTTACTTCCCTTGATGCTCAACGTAGCGGCGAGCAAAGTGGCAGCGCTTCAGGCCAAAGAGGTCTTTCCGAAAGCAAAGATAGAACAAATTCCGCAAACCTCCAAGAAAATGGGGGAGAAAATGCAGGGAAACCAACACTTTTTCAGCAATATGAACGAGAACAAGGAACAGTCGACAAGCAGGGAGGACTCGTCAAAGACGAGAAGACTGACAGCCTGCTGTCTGAAGATTGGCGGGGCTCACTGCATGTTCTGGGCCGAAGAATCGGACGACGAATAAAGCTTGTGAGCAATGCCGAGATGAAGCGCATGTACGGTGCCGACGGCATCCGCGGCTGCAACGACAAGGACAGCAACACCATCTACCTGAACGAGGACTATGTGACCGGCGAGAAGGGCGACAAGTTCGTCCGTGCGTTCGTCACCGGGCACGAGCTCACCCACGGCATCAAGGAGCTGTCGGAAGACCACCCCGAGCTGTGGGACGCCTACCTTTCCGCCGTGAAGGAAGCCATGGGCGACGAATTCCAGAAGGAATGCGACAAGATCAAGGAGCGCTACGAGAGACACTTCAAGAAGATGCGCGAGGCGGGCATGACCATCACCGACCTGGAGAATGAAGAGGTCATGGAGGAAGTCGCCGCCAACTGGGCCGGCAACCACCTTCTCACCGACACCAACGCCATCCGCAGCATTGTGGAGCATGCCGAACAGGCCGGTGCCGACCCCGTGGCAGTGGTGAGGAAAGTGCTCGACTGGATCAAGGAACGCATCGCATGGCTCACCGGTCTGAAGGCCAGGGGCGAGGATGTGAACGAAGAGCTTGCCGTCATGCAGCGTGCGCGGGAAGCCTGGCAGGGCATGTACGACGTCGCCGCCGCCAAGCAGAGCGCGCGGACTGAAGCAGAACAGCAGCCTACGGAGAACGGCGGAGGCGTGAAGTTCTCATTGAGTGAGGAAGTATTTGACGAAGAGAGTAAAGTGCTTGATGATGCGAGCGAGGAAGAGCTTTCGACCTCGAAGGCCAAGTTCAGTATTGTCGAGGACCCTGAGGAGATAGAACGTCTGGAGAAGGGGCCGAAGGTGACACGCTATCGCGCCATGGTGGAGATAGACGGCAAATTGTATCCTCCGATGTCGGTGAAGGTTGACGGCAAGCTTCGTGAGCCGACCGAGCCCGGAGTGTGGGAACGCAGCGACGAGACACCGTTTGAGTTCACCGAAGAGCAGAAGGCGGCCATGGCTGCGCTGGATGCGAAGAAAGGAAAGGGTTCCGTGGAAATCGTTCCTGGCAAAGTGCGCTACATCAAAGACAGTGAGACAGGCACAGGAACGTTGAAATTCAGGTTGAAGAAGGACAACGGCGATGATATCTGGGCTGCATACAATCCGTATTTCCACACGTCGACCAGCGGGATGAACGACCAGTTCTCCTCCGCCTGGAAACGCCCGAACCTGGTTGTGGTGGAGGTGGAGGTGCCCGAGAGTGAGCTCAGCGACGGATACCAGGCGCCATATGCGAAGGACGCTGTTGGCGACACCCCGTGGAAGTCGGGCACGGTGAACAACGCCCTTCCTGCTGACCGCCAGCGCACTGTCACCTTGAGCCGATGGGCGAAGGTGAAGGGCAAGGTGGATGACTCTGAGGTGGCCAGGATGATCGCCCAGCAGTTGGAGGGACTCGACATCGAGGTGCCGTTCAACGTGGTGACGCCGAGCCTGCGCGAAGAGCTTGTGAAACTTGGCGTGAGGATTGGCCCGCCTGAGAAGGGCAATGCTGGCAAGTCAGCTATACCAGCTTATGAAGAGTGGGTGAAGAGTCAAGGTAAGAAGAGCGGGCAGGTGAAGTTCGCTTTTGCCAAAAACAAAGAAGATTTCGACAAAATTTTAGAAGAGGCCAAGGAAAAGGATGGAATTGTGATGCCAGGACTTGCAACTAAGAACGTTGAAATTATTGACATCAAGAAACATCCATTCGAAGGAAGTTTCTCAGAAGCAGTGGCGAAGGCAAAAGAATGGGCTAAGAAAAACTTTATCAAGAAAAATGGCGATGAACCTTTTAGATTGGAAGACGGTACGCCATTTGAAATACCAATTGGATCGGTAAAAGAATTCCTTCATGGTTCCAATGTTGAACTTAGTGATAATGGTGGCATTCATTTGGCAGTAATGATGAGATTGCCAGAAATATTGCAAAAGAGCATAGAGGCAGAAATACATCCAGATTATCTTCATGATAAAGACGGGCACCGAACTGTCAATAGTGAAGTAAATAAAAACATTTTGGTTCATTGGTATTATGGGGCAGTAAGATTAAAAGGAGAAGATGTTGTCCGCCGAGTAGCTACGCAAGTACATGAAGTAAGAGACAAGGAAAATAGATTAAGGACTTACAAGGTAAATAAAATAAAGTTGGATGATGCGCCGACGACACCCAGTGAAAACACCAGAGAATCTGCATTGGCCATGACATCAAACAACTTTATTACTGGTGCAAATTTACTAAACGGGGTTGAAAAATCAAAGGACAAAGGGGTCTTTTTATTGGATGAATCCGCCAAATTGGACGAACAGAACAACAATGGCGAAATTCAGAACAACCAATCTGGTCAGGAAAATGGTGACAATGTGTCCGAGTCCGTTGGCTTGAACTTTGGCACTAACGATGTAGAAGACTTTATGACCCTGCCGCGTGTCAAGGAACTTGTCAAGTCGGTCAAGGTGCCGGAACGCATCACGTCGCAGGCGCAGGCCGCTATGTGGACGTACCAGGTGCTCGGCAGGGTCAGGGGAGCGCTCAACAAATGGTATGGAGATGTTGGCAGCAAGGACTTCAGGATGGGGATTCTCTCTACTGACTCCGACCAGGGCAGGGAGATAGACTTAAGGAATGCTTTATACGGCAGTGCCAGAGTCAACGAATACCTTGACTTTGTGCAGCCGAAATTGTACGAAGCCCGTGACAACAGCACCAGTGAAGAGGCACGGAGGTACTTTGAGGAACTGATTGATGACTGCAACTACGCCCGCCAGTGGTATGACAGGGCAGCAAAGGGCGACACCACTGTTCTGGACGATGCCCCGCCGCGTTTCGACATCGACCCCGATGCAGTCGATGAGGAGAGCGAAAACATTTTCACCAAGGCGAAGGAGCGCTTCGGCACGACGGACGACCTGAGGGAGGCCGGCTACATCCTGCCTGACGGGACGATGCTCGACTTCAGCGGCAGGCACCAGGTGGACGAGGGGCAGGACACGTCGTACCTACGAGGCGGCAGGACCGTCGACCACCGCGACATCAAGCAACTGAATTACGAGGCGGACGGCAACACCGAGACCGGCATGAACGTCTCGATGGAGGACTTCATCGGCCGAGGTGCCATCCGCATCGATGGGAAATACGGCGCCATCAACCTGCAGAGAAAGCCGACCAAGGAACAAGAGCGCACGCTGCGCCGCCTGATACAGGCCAACAACGGTTACGTGACGGTGGAGATCGGCAACGGCTACGATTCGGAGCACTACGGCGAGTACGACGAGGGCACGAAGGCCACGAAGGTGCTGGGCGACATCAGCCGGTACTTCGACGAAGGTATCCGCTTCGACATCGACCCCGATGCAGAGGGCGCCGAGGACTACGACGCCGGGCGCATGACGCTTGACGAGATGATATCGAAGGGACTGACGGAGCTGGCGCAGAAGAACAGCGACAACGTGTCGCACCGTGTGGAGGCCATGCGCAGCATCGGCGGTAACCTTCAGAAGCTGCGCCAGGCGATGGCGCTGCAGCGTGAGTACGACAGGGGGACTGTTGACAGCATCGTGCGTCTGGCGCGCCTGATGATGGGCAGCGGCCTGTACACCGGTTTCTCGCCCTACGAGGTGAGCCGCCTGATGGGCATGGTGAACCGTGCCGCCGGGCGTGAGGACATCACGAAGGAGGCCGAGAAGGTGGTTGACATGATGGTAGACCACCAGCGTGCGCAGGAGTGGTGCGACAGGGAGCAGGACCGCGTCAACGAGAAGCAGGCTGCCCCGTTGGGGCGCCGTTGTTTTCGGACAAAATCCATTTTGTCGAATGCAGCAAACGAAAGCCATTTCCCCACGGTCTCTGTAGGGCATCTTGCTTGTCGAATGCCGCAAACGAAAAGGATTGAATTAGCGTTCCAAGACCGAATAAGATTGGCATGATGGTGTAGCGGTCTTAGACGAGCTAAGACCCTACGGAGGAACGGAGGGGTGGGCATCTTGCTTGTCGAATGCCACGTACCCAATACCTCGTTTCGGGATTGTGGCAACTTCTTTGCTGTTTTTTTGCAAAATATTTTGCATTATAATCAATATGTTGTAATTTTACCGCCATATTGAAAATGCATCAACGGCTATATGTATTTTGTAATGAAAAATATAGTCTAAGATTTGAATTATTATCAACCTATTCAGTTATGAAGAAATTTTTGTTACCTTTTCTGCTCTTGGTGGCAGTTTCTGCTCGTGCAGCGGAAAACCCAGTGTTAACTATTGAAGGCGGCCAGGTTCAAGGCGTATTTGCCGACGACCACCCCGATGTGTATGTCTATCGTGGCATCCCTTATGCAGCACCACCTATCAGGGAAAACCGCTGGAAGGCCCCGCAGCCCGTTGTGCCTTGGAAGGGAGTGAAGATATGCGACACTTTCGGGCATCCCAGCTATCAGGCTATCCAGTACCCCGGTGGCTATTTCACGGAGTGGGGATATGGCAAAGAGGCACCCTACAGCGAAGACTGCCTCTATCTGAACGTGTGGACCAAAGCCCCTGGGCAGACAGCTAAGAAACTCCCCGTCGCGCTGTGGATACATGGTGGCGGCTTTCGTGAGGGCTGGGGCTCAGAGCCCGAGTTCGACGGACAGGAATGGGGTGCGAAGGATGTCGTGCTCGTTTCCATCAACTACCGTCTCGGGGTGTTTGGTTTCCTGACTCACCCATTGCTCTCGGAGGAAAGCCCCAACAAGGTGTCGGGCAACTATGGTATTCTCGACCAAATCGAGGCCTTGAAGTGGATTAAGAAAAACATTGCGCAGTTTGGGGGCGACCCCGACAACGTGACCATTTTCGGGCAGAGCGCCGGTGGTGGCAGTGTGCGCACCCTCTGTGAGTCGCCACTGGCCCGTGGTCTGTTCCACAAGGCAGTGATTATGAGTGCCCAGGGGCTCAGCATCCCCAATCCCAATGGTGGTGGCATGATAGGTGCCCGCTACAGTGGCGGTTCCATCGAAGATGCTGCTGCCAATGCCAAGAAAGTCTTCGACTGGGCCGGTCTGACCGACCTTCAGAAGATGCGTCAGGCCTCCACAGAGACCATCTTCGCCCTCAACACTCTTTACGGTCAGGTTACCGGCGAGCGCATGCGTCTGCCTTTCATGCCGCTGATTGACGGCTATGTCAGTCTCAAGAGTTTCGATGATGCCACCCGCGAAGGCACCTTGGCCGATGTTCCGTATATGATAGGTTTCACGCTCAACGATATGGGCAACATGGGTCCCAACATCGTGGAGTTCTGCAAAGTGCGCCAGAGCAAGGGGGGTAAGGCCTGGGCTTATCAGTTTGCACGCCCGCTGCCTGATGACGGCTCACATCCCGAGGTGACACAGCGCCTGAGGGGAGCCTTCCACTCTTCCGACCTCTGGTTTGTGTTCAAGTCGCTGAAGCACTGCTGGAGGCCTTGGACCAAGGGCGACTGGGACCTCTCGGAGAAGATGCTGACGGCATGGACCAATTTCGTGAAGTACAGCAACCCCAACGGCAAGAAGGGTGGGGCATGGGAGCCTTGCACGGAGAAGAACCCCAAGTTCATGGTGTTCAAACTCAACGACCAGGATGCAGAGGCTTCTGTGTTCGGCGAGCCGGAGAAGGCACCCCAGCAGGGATTTGGCTTCCCCAGAAGGTGACACTGAAAGTATTATCATCTTTTATCCATACGAATCAGAGCCGGCAGTCATGCCGGCTCTGATTCGTATGATGTGTCTCCCTGTCCTCCACTCGGTTTCCAGAATGATGGAAGTAGGGTGGGTGAGAGGTTATTCCTCTTTTGGCTCTTCTTTTTGGAGCTTATGCTCGACGATGAACGAGACGAGCAGGCCGATGCCGACGCCGAAGGCGATGACAAACCAGAAGTAGAGGCCTTTGATATCAAGCAGGTAGTCGGCAAGGGCACCGAGGCCAACTCCGATAAGGACGAAAGCGCCGCGAAGAGAGGCATACTTGTCCGATTTCTTTTCCCGTTCCGCCAGAATGGCCTGGGTGGTTTCGAGATCGGTGTGATTCTCAATGAGTGTTCGGCGTAACTCGGCTTCGCTCTTCTTTTGGCGGATGGCTACCAAGCATCCGAAGACGATACCAAAGATGGGGATGAGCATTGACATGATGACTGCTGCTAAAGCTACTGAATTTCCAGACATGACTTTTATGTTTTAATTGTTTATGATTATTGTTGCTAACTCTCTTGAACCGGTTCTGTTGTCGTTCACCTATAAGACCGGCAAGGGTGGAGATTATTACACATCACCGAGAGAAAAATATTCAATGGCCCGCCAACTGGCATACAGCATCGCTCCAATGGGAAACAGCAGACAAATAAAGACGGACACTT
>CAMHEL010000206.1 GCA_946184125.1 uncultured Prevotellaceae bacterium | reverse complement strand
TAGACTTTAGACGCTAGACTTTAGACTTCCGACGGCCGAGATCGGCCATCGGTGACCGATAGACTTTAGGCGATAGACTTTAGGCCGGCACATTATTCCAAATGGCGGTTTGCAGACACATGGCCATATCCTTGTATGGTGCAAAAATAGTCAAATAAGCTGAAACAAGCAAATAAAAAAAACCATTCTCACACGAATCTCGGAAATAATGCTTACATTTGCACACTTGAAGGCCCGGTTTCCCCGTGAGCCATCACTATACGAAAACGCTATATGGACAACGACAAATTCAAGTACATCAAACTGAGCTATCAACTTTTCGCAGAGGTTGACGGCGAAAGACAAATGCTGGAGGAGACCCCTTCAGACCATCCGTTCTGGATGATTACCGGTTTCAACCTTACCATCCCCCTGTTTGAGAAGAACGTCGAGGGCCTTGCCACTGGCGACCTGTTCGACTTCATCATCCCCAAGGAGGACGCATACGGCGAGTATGTGGAGGACCGTCTGACCGAGATGGACAAGCGTCAATTCATGCCCAACGGCAAGTTGGACGAGAAGCTCGTCTATGTGGGAGCCGTCATTCCCCTGAAGAACGAGCAAGGCGACTTCTTCAATGGTCAGGTGGTGGAGATAGGCGACAAGCACGTGACGATAGACCTCAACCATCCCCTTGCAGGCCTCGACCTTCAGTTCAAAGGCCAGATTATCGAGAGCCGTCCCGCCACCTCGAAAGAAGTGGAGCAGATGATAGTGATGCTCAGCAAAGGCTGTGGCGGTTGTGGCGGCGGTGGCTGTGACGACGGCTGCGGCGGTTGCGGCGACGGTGGCTGCGGCGACGGCTGCGGCGGTTGCGGAGGACGCTGATCAAAGTATAGAGATGAGAAATACCTTCGGCTACATCTACCGCCTCACCACGTTCGGCGAGAGCCACGGGGATGCCGTGGGCGGTGTCATCGACGGCATGCCCGCCGGCATCTCCGTCGACCCCTCCTTCATCCAGCACGAGCTCGACAGGCGGCGCCCAGGGCAGAGCGCCCTCACCACCTCTCGCTCGGAAGCCGACCAGGTGCAGCTCCTCAGCGGCATCTTCGAGGGCAAGACCACAGGCGCCCCCATCGGCTTCGTAGTCCGCAACAGCAACCAACGTTCGAGCGACTATGAGGGGCTCAGGAATCTCTTCCGTCCCTCGCACGCCGACTTCACCTACCATCAGAAATACGGCATTCGCGACCATCGCGGAGGTGGCCGTACATCGGCGCGAACGACCATTAGCCGATGTGTAGGAGGAGCATTCGCAAAGTTGGCGCTCCAACAGGCCGGGATACGTGTTCAGGCCTACACCTCGCAGGTGGGCGACATCGCTCTTGACCCCGATTACAGACGTTACAACCTGGATGATGCCGAGCAGAACGCCGTGAGATGTCCTGATGCAGCCATCGCCGAGAAGATGGCGCAGCGGATCCTTGCAGTGAAGGCCGAAGGCGACACCATCGGCGGAGTCATCACCTGCGTGGTTCGAGGCTGTCCTGCAGGACTTGGCGAACCCGAGTTCGGCAAGTTGCACGCCGCCCTTGGCGGCGCGATGCTGAGCATCAACGCCGTGAAGGGCTATGAGTACGGCGAGGGCTTCGCCAGTGCCAGCCGTCGCGGCAGCGAGCTCAACGACCCTTTTGTCATCGATCATGGCACTGTGGGCACCACGACGAACCACAGTGGTGGCATCCAGGGAGGCGTGAGCAATGGTCAGGACATCTATTTCAGGGTGGCGTTCAAGCCCGTTGCCACCATTCTCCGAGAGCAGCAGACCATCGACACCGAAGGCCAGCCCACCACCTTCACGGCCCAAGGTCGCCACGACCCTTGTGTTCTTCCCCGCGCTGTGCCCATCGTTGAGTCGATGGCCGCCATGGTGATACTCGACTTCCTTCTGATGAACAAGACCGTGAAAATGTAACAGATTGATTTACATTCGGCCTTAAGAATGTTAATTTTTTAAAAAACGCTCAAAAAATCAAACAAAAAGTAAGGGCAATCAGAAAAGAAGTGATATATTTGCAAACGGTTAAACTGGGTTTGTGAAAACCCCAATTTAATTAGTTAAGTCTAGTTTAGTTTTTGTGTTGGTTGAGGGCAGCGATTGCTGCCCTCAAATTTTATCCCCCCCCTTGTTTTCGCTCTGTTTTCGCTCTGTTTTCGTTGCGACCATTCATATTACCCCCACGATGTCAGTTACGCTGCTGCATCCATGGCTGTCGAGCCACCGGTCGATGCCGTCGCGTATCTTCACGGTCACGGTAGGGTCGATGAAATTGGCAGTTCCCACCTCTATGGCCGTCGCCCCCGCCATGAGGAATGCAATGGCGTCCTCGGCGCACGAGATGCCCCCCAGGCCTACGACAGGGATTTTTACGGCCTTGGCGACCTGCCACACCATCCTCAGCGCCACAGGCATGACAGCGGGCCCGCTGAGGCCTCCTGTGGCGATGCTGAGCACGGGTTTCCTCCGCTCGATATCGATGGCCATGCCCATCAGTGTGTTGATGAGCGACACACTGTCGGCTCCCTCGGCCTCACAGGCACGTGCGATGTCGGCAATATCGGTCACATTTGGCGACAGTTTCACTATCATCGTCTTGTGGTAGCGCTTTCTGACCGCCTTGACCACGGAAGCCGCCCCTGCAGTGGTGACCCCGAAAGCCATGCCCCCCTGCCTCACATTGGGGCAGGAGATGTTGAGCTCGATGGCCGGAATGCCCTCGAGCGCATCGATGCGTGCTGCGCACTCCGCGTAATCCTCCGGCGACGAACCGCTGACATTGACGATGACGTGTGTGCCAATATCCTTCACTTTGGGGTAGATGTTCTCACAGAAATAGTCTACGCCCTTGTTTTGGAGCCCCACGCAGTTGAGCATCCCCATGGCAGTCTCCGCCATGCGCGGATAATCGTTTCCCTCGCGCGGATGCAGGGTTGTACCCTTGACGATAATGCCCCCCAGCATGCTGAGGTCGATGAAATCGGCGAACTCCAGTCCGTAGCCGAAAGTGCCCGAAGCAGTCATCACAGGGTTCTTCAGGCGTAGTTGGTTGATGTTTACTTCGAGACGTGCCATAGCAGCTGATTGATATTAAAGACAGGACCTTCTTTGCACACACACACATTTCCCCTGATGGTAGGCTCCACGCAGCAGAGACACGCCCCCAGGCCACAAGCCATCATGTTCTCGAGCGACACCTCGCACGATGTCCCACTTGCTGCGGCATACCTTGCCACAGCCATCATCATGGGTTTAGGCCCGCAGGTGTAGACATGGTCGAACTGCTCCTTTTCGAGCACAGAGTGCTGCGTGACGAAGCCCTTCTCGCCTTCAGAACCATCCTCAGTGGTGAGCATCACACGTCCGATAGCGCCGAAGAGTTCCAGTTCCACGAGGTCGCTGGCCGTCCTTGCCCCCAAGAGGAAGGTAGGAGTGATGCCATTGTCGTGCAGGCACTGGCCCATGAAGAGTAGCGGTGCCACCCCCACTCCACCTCCCACCAGAAGCGTTCTTGCCCCGGCGGAAGGCATGGAGAATCCGTTGCCCAGGGGTATTATGCAGTTGAGCAGATCACTTCTTCGCAGGCTTCCCAATTGGGAAGTTCCCTTTCCGACCATAGCAATCAAGAATCCCACCTCATTTCGCTTTCTATCGACGAAATGGATGGATATAGGCCTTCTCAGGAAGGTGTTTGGACTGCCATCGACGCGCAGTTCGGCGAACTGTCCTGGCATCATTTCTGGCAATGGCGATGGCGAGCTAAGCCTCAGGAGTGCATAGCGCTCACCCAGGTGCTCATTGCCTACAACTTCTAAATCCAATAAATGTTTCTTCATCATACTGCAAATATAGATAAAAAATCTGATATCAGGTGTGTATTGTTCAAAGAAATAGAAAAAAACTACGGGCGTACACTCATCTGTGCCGCCCGTAATCCGAAGAAATGTTATCCGTTGTTGAAAACATCGACGTAAGAGGCTAAGTCTCGAAGCCTACGCCCAATAAAAATAATTGATTGATTGATTGGAAATGTATATTAATAGAATATGTGTAAGTACTTAAATTGGTTTGAACGAGTCGTAAGTTCGGTCATCATAGTAGACCTTGATTTCGATGATGTGCCCCCTTCTGGAGCTGTCAACATTTTTTATCATAGTCATTTGCTCTGCATCGCTTGCTCCGGGGTTGGGATTGCTTGGTGCAGTATGATGGACCTCATCATTATCGTCTACGAAATCGAGCCCTAAAGCGTGCTGATTATCACCCACATGTGTGTTGGCAGCAGGAGTTTCCTGTCCCTGAATATACATAGGTCCCTCACCATAGAGAAGCCACAGTACGTTGAGCGATGGTATTTTGGCATGTATAGCCTCGACCATATTGAGTGTGGGCTTGGTTCGGCCGGTGAACACATTGCTGAGTGATGGAGCAGAGATCCCCACCAGTTTTGAGAAGGTCTGCTGGGTCATTTTCTGCGACTCCATGATTTGCCTGATTCTATCTTTCATACGCTCGTGAAGTGATTACGGCCGTTTTTTGACCCCTCTCACTAACAATTTACAAAGTTAAACGGTTTTTTTCTTTTGTGCAAGTTTTTTAAGAAATATTTTCATAGGTGGCAATTTAGAAACATAAATTGCCAATTTATTAATTTTACATAACTAAAGCATCTATTCATTTACATTTTTGAATTCATGAAATATGTGTACAAAACAAACTTCGTCCATTACATTAACGTTTTTACCTATATAATTGGTTATTAGATGTATATATACCTATATAATTCAGTTTTACAAGCCATTTCGGCCGAAACGCCCCCAATAGCAGGAAAATACTGATGATTTACTTTAATAAACTATGCTATATTATTGGGTTTCAGTACTTTAAACAAATATTTTCACTTTGCATATTTATTCATTTACATTTTTGAATTCAAATTTCAAAATCTTAATTTCCACTATTTACATTTATAAATATAAAACTAAATTCGTATTTATAAATTTATAAATCGAAATTTACGTTTATAAACATAAATATTTGCGTTTAAAATTATGATTTGTAAACGTTAAATAAACTTAACGAGCGGTTCGAAACGTCCAGAAATCCCGAAAAAAGTGCGTTTTTCGCGTTTTACTCACGACGGTGTTGTTTTGGTTCAAAAATTGAAGTTTTGAAGGGCAGGAAACTCCCGAATGTTTTGTTTTCGAACATTTTAGCACGAAAAAGCGCCCCATAGGTATGGTGCGCTCCAGAGTTGCAAAAAAGCTATTTTGTCAACTTATCCGAAAAAATCAGTGCAAAATGAAGTAGACGAGTTCCCTCATGAGGTCTCCAGGGGAGGTATTTGGGTTGTCAATGCCCTTACTTTTGGTGTCGGTTACTCTGATTTGGTGTATGATGTCCATGGTTTTGCTTGGCGAATAGACCTTCATGGCCCTCATGTAGTCTTTGACCGCCCACTCCGACTTATAGCCGAGTGCCGTCATCACTCCCCTCTCCGTCCTATCGGTGTAGTGTGCGACCATGAGGTTCTGGAAGAAGGAGAAGATTCCCGGCAGGAAAGCGTATATGGAAGCCACCTTTGGGTTGTTGTCAAGATATTTCACGATTCTGTTAGCCTTGAGCACATCTTTGCTCACGATGGCATCCCGTAGTTCGAAGAGGTTGTAGTCCTTGCTGATGCCTATCCCCTTCTCCACGATGTCGGGTGTGATGCTGGTTGTGCCTTTCATGGAGACGAGCACCTTGTCGATTTCCGACGTGATTCGTGAGAGGTCGGAGCCGATGAAGTCGGCAATCATCTGTTTGGCTTTATTGTCGATGCTTGCCCCCTTTTCCCTGGCATACGCCTCGATGAATGCCGGCAGTTGGTTATCCCTGAGTTTTTCGCTTTTGAACACGACGCCAATGCTTGCAGCTTTGGTCATGTATTTCTTTCTTGCGTCGAGAGCCCCGTTTTTGTAGCAAATCACGAGGATGGTAGTCATGAGCGGTTTCTCGAGGTACTTATCGAGTCGGTCCCAGTTTTTGATATTCTGCGCCTCTTTTACGATGACGACCTGGTATTCTGCCATCATGGGGTATCTTTTCGCCATGTCGACCACCTGCTGTGCGTTGGTGTCGATGCCATAGACGACCGTCTGGTTGAAGTCTCGTTCCTCCACAGGCATCACATTGTTCTCGATATAGTCCGACACCTTATCTATATAATATGGTTCATCTCCCATGAGGATATAGATGGGTTTGAACTTCCTTTGCTTGAGTTCGCTCATGATGGTGTCGTAAGTCTGCTTAACTGCCATTATTTGTAGTGTTGTTTGTGTTTCATGAAAAATAAAACGTGTTTTTATTTTGCAATGCTCTTAGCTTTCACTAACTTTGCATTTGCAAAGATAATGAAAGTGGGTGTCACTTCAAAGCGAATTACCCATTTTTTGCGGAAAGGCCCATGAATCATCTTAACCTTCCCCCCTTCTCCATGAAGATTATGGAGCGCGATGGCAAGCGTCGTGTACTCGACATATTGCGCCACCGCTATGTGTCGCTGACTCCCGAGGAATGGGTTCGCCAGCATTTTGTTCACTACCTCATCCATGAATTGGGTTACCCGGCTTCGATGCTTGCCAACGAGGTGGAGCTTAGTGTTGGCCAGAAGCGTCTTCGTTGCGACAGCGTTCTTTACGGTTTGCGAGCCGAGCCTCGCATGATTCTCGAGTACAAGGCTCCGAGCGTGTCGATCACGCAGCGTGTCTTCGACCAGATTTCCGTATACAACATGCTTCTTCATGTTGACTACCTTGTGGTGAGCAACGGTCTCCATCACTACTGCTGCAAGATGGACTACGAGAGTCATCAGTATTCGTTTCTCGAGTCTGTACCTACATACGACAAACTTTAGACATCACGATATGGGTTTATTCAAATGGATAGGCGGTGTTCTTGGCTTCATGGCAGGCGGCCCGCTTGGTGCTTTCGCCGGTTATTTCATCGGTAACATCATCGACGAGTCATTAGAGGACGGCGACACGTCGTTCAGCAACGACGGCAACGGCAGCTACACCGGCAACGGCAGCTACACTGGCGATGACTACGACAGGAACAGCCAAGGTCAGCGCAACAGTTTCATGTTTTCCATGCTTGTGCTGTCTTCCTACATCATCCGTTCCGACGGCAAGGTGATGCACTCCGAGATGGAGTTTGTCCGTGCCTTTCTCCGGAACAACTTCGGAGCCGCAGCCGCTCAGCAGGGCAACGAGATACTTGTCCGTCTTTTCGAGGAGCAGAAGCGTATGGACGCCGAGAATCCCTTCCTCTACCGCAACAAGATTCGCCAGGTGTGTATGCAGGTGGCTTCGAACCTTGACCACAGCCAGTGCCTGCAGCTCATGTCGTTCCTTGTCGAGATAGCCAAGGCCGACGGCAGTGTCCCCGACGACGAGCTTCGTGCTCTTTACGAGGTAGCCCAGTACCTTGGTCTTCAGGGCAGCGATGTTGACTCGATGCTCCACATGACGAGTGGCTCTCGCGAGGGCATGTCTCTCGACGATGCTTACCGTGTTCTTGGCGTCTCCCCCGATGCCTCCGACAACGAGGTGAAGAAGGCCTACCGCAAGTTGGCCCTTGACCACCACCCCGACCGTGTTCAGTCGCTTGGTGAGGACGTCAAGAAAGCCGCCGAGAAGAAGTTCCAGGAGATCAACGCCGCCAAGGAGAAGATATGGGCAGCGAGAGGGCTTTAATAATTCATAATTCATAATTCATAATTCATAATTCATAATTCATAATTCATAATT
>CAMHEL010000205.1 GCA_946184125.1 uncultured Prevotellaceae bacterium | reverse complement strand
AGCAAGACGAAAGACATAAGCCACTCATCTTGAGAGGTGCCAGACAAGTAGGCAATGTATCAGGGGGACGGGGAAAATGATACATTTTTGGTCTTTACTCACGTACTTCTTTCCATTCACGATAAGGATGCCACGGCTGGATGTTGTGACGCGGCGGCCCTGGGTATCGTAGCATTCGCTGCCGGACTTTGTGGCGTCGTGCATGGCATCCACATGTGTCTCGCCGCCGTCAATGAATCGCCTCTCGTATTCAGTGGCAGCCAATATGAAACCGCCGAGCACCTTGCCTTCGGTATAGAAACTCGACGACGACGGGTCATCGACAGTAGGTTGCGTGTCATGCCCCATCAGGTAGTACTCAGCTGAGCCGTCGCGATAGTTGCTGCCACCCAATCCAGCCGACTTGCAGCAGCCGATGAGATGTACTCCTCCGTTGCCGTCGCCCACCATGAAATGTTCTACGAAACCCTGATAGGCACGTCGTGCCAAATCTGTATAGTCGTTGTCAAACAGTCCCAGACGCATTCCCTTCAGGTAGGCTGCTGTGAATATGGCCGTACACGAAGATTCCAGATAGTTGGCCACGGGACCTTCCGTGTAACGGTATCTGCTGTCGTAGTCGGTTGCGATGAAGCTGTCGTCGTGGTTCAGCAACTGATACCAGCATCCGGACGTTGCATCCTGTCTGGCGGCTATTCCGGCACCCAGTTGTTGCAGCATGCCGTGCAACGTGGCATAGTCGTCTGTATCTGTGCGCCCGGCTTTCTGCATCTGTTCCAGCACATCCACCAAGCCCAGGAAATACCAGGCCTCAGCACGCCCCCAGAACTCTTGGGAATGATAGACCTCGGCGCCCTTTGTTGCGGAGATTCCTGCCCAGCCATACGTGTTGGCAGGGTCTGCAGTAAAGGCATGGTAGAGCAGGTGGGCGTCATCATCCCACAGATAGTTCCAAGCGATGGTGAACTGCCGGGTTAATAGTGACCAGTCATCCTCGCTGATGGGGTCGTAATCGCTGTATTCGTTGAGTAACTGCGCCAACAGTGCGGGTCCCATGTACTGACCGTCGCACCACATCTGGTTGACATATCCCGACTTGTGCCACCATCCACCAGCAGCGCCTTCCAGTGTGGATGCTTTGATGACGTAGGTGCTGTTGGCCTTGCCGATACCTTCCAAGGCCTCCTTGAAACGGGCTTGTGCTGTCTCTACTGTCTCAGTATTGGTATGCTGTTCGCCATCGGGAAAGACCTTGTCGGCAGCCAACTCTTGTAGCTTGAAATATAGCTTGACGGCGTTGAGGTCGTCAAAGCTCTTGCCGTCCTTCCCGTTGGAGGAGATATCAAGGCGGTTGCCGTAGTGTTGCACGGCATAGAACCATGGCCTGACATCCATGATGTTGGAATATCGGTAATAGTCCACTGCTTCAATGATTGCCTTGGCCACCAATCCCGGCACATAGTCCAGATTGTTCTTAGTGCCTGTAGGAGTTGTTGTCAGGTAGCCTTTTGCATCGAACGCCCCGAACCCCGCTGCTGTTGTATTGGCTTTGAAATCATTCAGACGGGCATTGATGACCAACTCCGAATATCTTACCCCGTCGATGAAGGTGCAGTGTGCGCCTTTTGTTTGAGGAACGATGCCGTTGTCGGCAGTCTTGCCCCATGCTGTTATGGAAGATATAGCGATGGAGAGTGTTATGAGTAGTTTGTGCTTCATTAACCTTTGATTTGTTTTGGTTGGCAAAGATACGAAAAATTTTATATCTTCAATATGAATGGCAGGAAGAAAGAGTAGGGGAGAGGGTTTCCGCCCTCTCCCCGTTAGGATGCCATGTGATAAGCGATTTCAGAATGGAGTGTCTTCCTCCGTGTCCGGCCCGAACGGGTCGGCTTTCTTGGTCTCTACCGCAACGCCGGTTACTTTCTCAGCACCTTCTTGCCATTGACGATGACGACACCCTTGTAGGAGTCGTTGACGCGCTGGCCGGAGAGGTTGTAGACGGCGCGGTCGGCATTCTTGCCGGTGGCCAGCATGTTGTCGATGCTGGTGGCTGCGTCGAAGAAGAAGCAGTTGATACCATTCGACTGCGACACAGGCACGGGGAGATAGGCCTTGTGAGCCTCATTTTCGAAGACCTCGCCAAAGTCTGCACCATAGTAGAAGCCCACCTTGCCGTTCTTGGTGGCCAGCTTGTAGTACTTGCACTCTTGGGATTCTGGTGTTATCCAAGCCGTCTCTTCGGTGCCACGCAGCATGTTATCCACAAAAATACCCTCCTCGGAGGTCGGTTCGAAAGTGTATTCGCCTGGTTCACCTTCAAGGATTACAGCATATCCTGCGGGAATAATGCCGGCAAGAGGCATGAGATTAAGGGTATTCCCGCTGATGTTCTCCACGGCCTTGGCTTCGACGCCATTTGGAATGGCGTATGCGCTGTTGGGATAGTAGAAGGTGGCGTAGCCAGATTCACCTATGGTGATGGTCACGGGCACGGCAGGCTCTCGCTCCGGCCAGAATGTCGCAAGATAGTAAAAACCATTATTTGGGTCAGCCAAATCAATAATCCTTCCCCAGTGCACGGAACTGTTAAAATTACCCTCGGCGACTGTTACTGTATGGCCATCTGGATGTACCTCAAGGACCACCACGGAATGCGCGTCGTTGTCAAGTCGGATGCCATCTCCTACACGTATCTCTGGCAGATTGTCGTAAGTGCTGTAAATGAGACGTATTGGGTATTCATAGTTGGAGGCATACTCCATCATGTCCATCATGAAAGCAAAACAGCCCACTCCGCCATAACAACCAGGTGACCAGCCGTCGAACTCCACATGATTGAGGTATGGATCATTATAGTTGTATGGTATGTCGTTGGTCCATGGCGTTCCTTCCGAGTAGCCATCCATATATTGGCGCTCCATGAGACGGTTGTAAACTTCGGTTTCATTGAGAGGCGTCTGAGCCAAAGAGGTGAGAACAGAAACTGTGGCCATCATGAACACGACCAACACCCTACGGAATGTTTCAAAACCAAGCCTATCGAAACCATTCAATTTGAATGGTTGATAGATACCGATACAGTTGATAATACTTTTTGTCATATTGAAATAATAGTTAAGTTTTTGGTCAGCAAATTGCCGATGGTTTGGGGTTATTAGAAATTTCGTTTCCTTCGGTGGAGCGAAACATCAAAGTCCATGAAATCCTGAATGGACATGCAAAAATAGCAAGAATATCTTTAAAACAAATTAGTTTTTAAGAAATTTAACGCATCAAGGTCATAGAATTCAAAAAGAATTCACGTAAAATCCCGTCATTTTATTATCACGAATTGGAGAATTTTATTATCACGAATTGGAGAATTAATGAATTTTGGAATTTAGAGAGACTTATCTAATGCGATTTTCGGATTGCAAATCTTGATATTCAATGCGTCGGGATTGCAAATCCCGACGAACATTACTTTATTAATATGAGCATTTTTAATGCGATTTTCGGATTGCAAATCCTGATATTCAATGCGTCGGGATTGCAAATCCCGACGAACATTACCGCTCTAATTCGTGATAAAGAATAGTGCAATTGAATGGGATGGGTAGAGAAACCGTTCACTCATTGTAGCGGTTCACAGTTTCCTCGAGCATCTGCCTTACCTTGTCGATTAGCCATTGGGGATGCAAGACCTTGATTTGGCTGGAGCGTGAGAGGAGGTGTCCCATGAAGTCGAGAGTGGGGCGCAGGAACAGTTCAAAATCCGCATATCCGTCACCTTGGGAAATCATCTTCTGCGAGTGGTGCATAGGCAGGTCGCTCATGTAGTAGCGTTCTTTCCCGAAGGTGCGGATGACTACACGTTCCAAGGGGATGGTATCGTCTTTTACGATACCGAAAGACTCCAGGAAATACTCCGAGGCATTGAAGTTCTTGGGTATGGCAAACGGCTCTTCCGTAATAGAAATGTCCTGGATTCGGTCGAAGGAATATACCCTGAACTCATCATTTGGGAGATGTGCGAGCACATACCATCTTTGGTGGTAGAGTTTGATGCAGTAGGGCTCTATTTTCACTTCCTTGATAGTTCCTGTACCATACTTCTTGTATTTGATGATGGTGCAGATGTTTTTCTGCATGGCTTCGACGACAGTTTTCAGGATGGTTCCTGCGGCAGGGATTGTCTCCAGCAGGATGCGGTCCTGCAGGCTCAGGCTTTCGAATACCACGTTGCTGACGGAGAGTGTTGACAGCATCCAGTTCTGTATGGTGTCCTCACGCAGGACGTCGTCATTGCCGATGTAGTAACGGTATCCTCCGCGTCGCTTGCAGTCGATGTTGATGCCGAAGATGTCCTCGATGGCCGCCCTGTGTCGGTTGAAGGTGCTCCTCGCCATTTCTACTCCCTTGCTCATGTCCGTTTGAAGCCATTTCTCATTGATCTCGGTTAGCGAGATGCTGCCGGCTTGGTGGATGGTGTTCACCAGCCAGATGTATTCCTTGAATAGTTCTGGGGTTTTCATGAAGGCTATGTTTGTTTTTCCCGCAAAAATAGGAGGA
Organism: uncultured Prevotellaceae bacterium; assembly: GCA_946184125.1. Classification (GTDB taxonomy): domain Bacteria; phylum Bacteroidota; class Bacteroidia; order Bacteroidales; family Bacteroidaceae; genus Prevotella. The sequence continues at coordinate 3,338 of CAMHEL010000205.1, read as the reverse complement.
ACCTGTCTCAAATCGTGGCACAAGCGAGAGAAAAATGACGGAAAACTTGTTTTCCAGTCTTTTTCCGAGCGCCAGAACGGTTCGCCGGAAGCAAATCGTGGCACAAGCGAGGGAAAAATGACGGAAAACTTGTTTTCCAGTCTTTTTCCGAGCGCCAGAACGGTTCGACGCAGTCAAATCGTGGCACAAGCGAGGGAAAAATGAAGTTTACTTCAATTTTTCCGAGTGCCCGTCCCCCTAATACAAGAATGACAGTTTTAGCCTTGTTGTCTTATTCTTATTTGTATTCAAACCAATCGACATCCACAAACCCATTGATTGCCTCTTGACTGCACTGTGCGAAAAGCCCAAGCATGACCCCGGTGAAGCCACCGATGGTCTCAGTGCTGAGGAAACGGTATTCCATCTTGGCCAGTTGGGTGAAGCTGACGCCATCAGAGGATGCCATCATGTAGTAGAAGTCTTTGTCGGAAGTGATACGCAGATATGCAAGGTCGCCAGTCAGTGTGATTTCTTTTTCTACGTGAGCGGTCTGCCCCAGTCTCACATTCGATGTGATAAAAACCTTCCCGTCTCTTCTCTCTGCCACGACGTCATAGTGGTTCAAAGGGGCGGCGTAGGCTGTGATGCCGGCTTTCATCCCCTCGCAGAGATGGGAGAGGTCGAAAAGGGCCGTTGCCGTGAAAGTCAGTTGGGTCTGCCGGCGGGCAATGAAAGTGGGCGATGCTGTCTCGCTGAGGTCTGTAGTGGTAGGGTAGAGCCTGAGCCACCCTTTGCGGTCCTTCAGGGAATAGTTGGCATAGTCTGGGTTGCACAGACTCATCCATCCCATGGGCAAGCCTAAAGCGTGGTAACTGTCTTTCGGAGCATTGCGTTTCGTAAAAATGAATTCTTCTTTTACAGGGTCCTGAGGCATCGGCACCAACGGAAGGGTCTGGCATTTCATCTCAGTCTGCAACGTGCCGTCCCCGTTTACCACAGGCCACTCTCCTTTGTCCCAGCGCACGGGTGCAAGCATCGTCTCGCGCCCCATCACATGCTGCAGATACCCACTTGTTCTGTATCCAAGGCAAATCATCCACCACGAAGAGTCGGGTGCCTGCACCAGGTCGGCATGGCCAAGTCCCTGAATGTTGCTGTTCTGCATCTTCATGTTGAAATGCGAGAGGATGGGATTGGCTGGGTTTGGCTCATAGGGGCCAAAAAGACTCTTGCTGCGCAGGATGTTCACATGATGCCCATGTTCAGTGCCGCCCTCCGCCAACAAAAGATAGTAGTAGCCGTCTTTTTTGTAGATGTGCGGCCCTTCTGGGTATCGTCCGCCAAGCCCTGTGCCTAAATGGTGGATTTCGCCCAACTGTTTGCCCGTTTCCACATCAATCTCGCAGATTTTGATGTCACCTTCTTTCCAAAGGAAATAGCACTTGCCCTCGTCGAAGAAGAGTGTAGGGTCGCAACTGCCGATGGCAAAGTCAATCACGATGGGTTCCGACCACTCTCCGGCAGGGTTGTCCGTCCACACATAGAAATGGCGGCGCGAGGGGAATACCGTCGTCACCATATAGAAGCACCCGTTGTTATAGCGGATAGTGGGTGCGTAGATGCCATTGTTGCCATCTGTTCCTTTCAAGTCAACCTGTGAAGGCCGTGTGAGGCAATTGCCTATTTGTTCCCAGTTCACCAAGTCCTTGCTGTGGAATACTGGCACACCAGGGAAATACTGGAACGTGCTGTTGACAAGATAGAAATCATTGCCAGCCCGGCACACACTTGGGTCTGCGTGAAATCCAGGAAGAACAGGATTGTTGTATCCTTGCGCCCTTCCCGTTGCTGTGTGTATAGCCATTATCATGGAAAGGACAAGAAACCAACGATTTGATTTGAAAAATGTCATCATTTTTTGTGCAGTTTATTGGGAACTATAGTGAACTATAAAATGGCGTTTATGCTTTTCTTGCTATGACAATCGGCTGATAGAAGCCCGTATCTTTTGGCATTTTCCATTGCACTTCTCTACAACCATTGGCCAAAAAGAGAGAAGTCTGTTCCTCTCTTCAATCTTCAAATTCCAATCTTCAAATGTCGTGCAAACCGAATGCAATGAAGCTTGCTTCGATTGCTGAGGTGCAGCCGACATTCAAGCGAAGCTTAATTTTCAATTTTCAATCTTCAATTTCCTTCTACAGTCTAAATCCGAAGAACGCGCGTGCCCGCCATTTGTTCTGGTTGACAATCACCACCTTATCATCGAAGATGGAGTTGTTCATCACCAATGTGGCACCTGCGAAGTATCGGGGGGAGAAGTTGCGGATGATAGCCACACGCTCGTTGAAAATCATGTTGAAGCGCATACGTTTCGCCTTCTTGCGCTCGCCATTCACGGTGAAGTTGTTGCGGTTATACACCACAATGGTGGGCAACATGGAGAAATGTATGAGCCATTTCTTACCAAGCACCCAGTTATAACCATAACCGCCGCCAATGCCGATATGTCCTATGTCAATATTCACATCCGGGGCATTGGGGTTCTTCTCCTTCAGCTCATCGCTCGTTTTTATGCTTCCTCCCTGGTAGCTGATGCCCGCCAGCCAGGAACCAGCCGAACGGCGCTGGATGAAACTTTGCGTGAAGGCGGCGGGAAAAGAGAATTGACGGTGGTTGAAGGTATAGTATCCCGCCAAATTGGCCACCTTCAGGATGAGGTCGCCCGTCTCCATTTGCTGCAGTCTGTCGCCGCGGTTGACATCGCCTCTCAGCGATTCCGACCGTTGGTAACTGAAATCGAGGCTAAAACGGCTGCTGTAGTAGTTGAGATTGAACTCATAGTCTTTATATACCCCTTTCCACTTGGCGGGGTTGATGGCTATTCCTGCACTTATTCCCCGATAGATGCCTGCTATGGAAAATGTGGTCTTGTGCCCGGTCTTGAGGTCGGCTTTCGAGTAGATATCGTTTACTGTCCCCTTGGCATGAAAGCTGTTGCCCGTCTGGTTCATCCTCACTTTCAGCGTCAAACGCCCTTCTGGCCGAACCACATAGTTGGTGTCATAGGGGATGCGATAATAGCGGGCTGTAAGCGCACTGTCCATACGCTCCCTCCGCTGTCGCTGGTTGAGCCGCTGAGCATGGGATTCCATAATCGAAGCACTTGACAGAACCAAGATGAGCAAGGAAATGGCGAACGGCATCCTCACTTTTTCGAAGACGACCAAGTAACGACCATGTATGATGGAGTCAAACATTCTGTGTCAATGTTTTTAGGAGTTTTTTTTGAGGGAGATTGGGAGTTTGGGAGTTTTTTTGAGGGAGTTTAGGAGTTTAGTAGTTTAGGAGTTTAG
>CAMHEL010000204.1 GCA_946184125.1 uncultured Prevotellaceae bacterium | reverse complement strand
GGAGTAAAAGTAGAGAATGCTTCATTTTATTATGTTTCATTTGTTATTATTTGGAGGATAATCAATGACAATGTCTCGTTTGGTTTTACCATAACTAATCTTTGGATGATTTGTCCTGGCTAAGCCATGTGCCTCACCAAAGGCATGCCCTTCTGATTATACGTTATTCATAACATTTGACAAAGATAATCATTTTGAATGAGATGGAGCATAATTTCACAGATTTTTCGATTAGAATTGCTATCGTCCTGCGTTTTGGCCGTTTTTTCTTCGATTTGGGATTTCTGCTGCAAAGGTAAAGAATCTCCTTCATTCATGAACCCTTTCATCCAGGAAAACATCACCGAACGGCTGCCGATGTGGTACTTCTTCATCTTTTTCTCTGCTGGAAGACCATTCTCAAGGCACTCAGCGTGATTACTTGTCTGACAAAGGCCGTGTCAATGCCATCACCGAAACAAGTTTCATGCTCGAACAAATAGGGATGGATGATTTGTGCAGGCTGGTTAGTGAATCTGTTGACGACTGCTCCTCTTTGGAAAAAGTTGGCCCACTGTCTGACTTGGAAGTGACAGAGATGTTGTTGGAAGAATGCCTTTGGGAGTTCTTGAGTTCTTAAGTTTGGGAGAGGGAGTTTATTAGTTTAGTAGTTTGGAATTTTAGACGTTACCTTTGTAGGCGCTGGCCATCCCTCCGTTCCTCCGTAGGGTCTTAGCTCGTCTAAGACCGAAAAAAGTGGATGGCATCTTTCGCAATTTGGTATCGGTGGTGTCGGGATTGTTTTGGCATTTGACAAGCAAGATGCACTACGAATAAGTTCGAAAGATTGAAGACAAAAAACGTATCAAAAACTCCGTCCCCATGATCCAGTTCGGAAAGATGAGTTCGGAGGATAGGCGCGGGGGATGCTTTCGTGAAGAATAGGGTGGGGGATTACTTGCGGGGAGAAATGCGGATTTTTTTGGTGCTCTCGAAATGGAATGGGGGGCGCTCGTCGGGAAGGATGTTTTCCAGGCTGACGTTCTTCAAACGGATATTCTCGGCGTGGCTGATGGAGAAGCCCCATGCCGGTTGGATGCCATGGGCCGATGGTTCTGGGTAGTTGGCCTCTCCGCGTTGTCCGTTCTTGCGTGCCTCGGGAATGAAGAAGGGGTTGCTGCCCCGCTGCTCCTTGACATCCTGCAGGGTCAGTCCGCCACGGAACAAGACGTAGAGGTTTTTGATACGTATATCGCGCACGGGATGGCCCTCCACGCCCGCTATCAGACAGGCATAGCGGCTGTCGGCATTGGTCACATGCACGTTGCTGATACGTATGCCGCTGACCTTCGAGGGATGAAAGCCCTCAGGCGCCCTCATACGGTTGCCTAAGCGGATGTAGATGGGCGAGTTGCAGATATCGTTCATGGTGAGATGGCTGACGCGTATGTCTTTCATTTCAGCCCCGTCGACGGTTTCCAGAGCCAGTCCCCGGCAGTGGTTGAACGTGCATCGCCGGATGGTGATATGCCGGAAGCCGCCGTTTGACTCCGTGCCGAGTTTGATGCGTCCTGTCGGTCCGTCGCCATCAGGCGCTTTCTCGGTATGCATGGTGCGTGTGCCGTCTATCAGACTGCCGACATCGTATCCGCTGACCTCACAATCTTCTATCGTCACATGCTCTGTGGGTTTAGGGCGCCCTAAGGCATAGGAGCATTTCAGCACGATGGCGTCATCGTTGACCGTGTTCACGCGGCAATTCCTGACGACGACACGTTCGCAGCAGTCGATGTCGAAGCCGTCGCGGTTGGTGTCGCACGTCACGTTGTCTATCAACAAGTCGTCGACCCCGGTGAGGAGCATGGCAAAATGTCCGCAGCGCAGGAAGCTCACTCCACGTACGGTGACATGACGGCAGTCGCGCAGTGCCAAGGCTTTGTTGGCGACGGCAGGTCCGTTGTCGCCCCTTCGTGGTCCACCCCGCGAGAGAACGTCCGTACCGTCGATGAGTCCTTCACCTTCGAGCGTGACATGATGCAGGTTCTCTCCCCAAAGCAATGAGTTGTGCCAGTGGCTATGGCCGAAGTCCTGGTAGTGTGAGTCGTTGGGCTCCGGCACGTCATACCCCGTTGTGTCGGTGACTGGTGCCGCCTTGATGACCGCCCCCTTCTCCAGCCTCATGGTGATGTTGCTCTTCAGGTGGATGGAGTAGCAGAGGTAGGTGCCGCTGGTAAGCACTACGGTCCCTCCACCCTCTTTGCTGGCCTGTTCGATGGCCGCATTGATGGCGGGTGAATCGATATGACGACCATCCCCGACGGCGCCGAACGCTTTGACATCAATGGCCGGGCACCGTAAGATGGTGGTGAACAGGAGGAGAAGTGGGAGGAACCTTTTCATTTTGTCTTTTTGTCATTTCTTCTTTACTTCCGACGGTAGGATGCCAAATTCCTTTTTGAACGTCTCCCGGAAATGAGCCATTTGGTTGAAGCCCGTCATCATGGCGGCTTGATTCACGTTGTAGTCTCCGCTCTCGAGCAATTCGTAGCAGTGGCGCAGCCGTCGCTTGCGGATGTATTCAGTAGCCGTCAGGCCCGTGAGGGCTTTCACTTTGCGGTAGAAGGTGCTATGGCTCATGGCCATCTTGTCGGTGACGAAGGCCAAATCGATATTCCCCTTCATGATGTTCTCCTCGATGAGGCTGTTGAGACGGTCGATGAACTCCTGGTCGAGTCGGCTAAGCTTTGGCTGTGGTGATTGGGAAGAGATAGGTGAGGAGCCGTCATCCGCCATCGCTGTTGCCGTGACGTGAGCCGGTCCATTGGCAATCATCTCAGTCAGTCGTCGCCGTGCGGTGAGCAGGTTTCTTATTCGGCTGGCCAACAGTTTGGCCGTGAACGGTTTGGTCAGGTAAGAATCGGCCCCGCTGTCGTAGCCTTCCTCCTTGTCTTCGTCGGCGTTCTTCGCTGTAAGAAGGATGATGGGGATGTGGCTGGTGCGGATGTCGTCTTTCAGCATTCGTGTCAGCTGTATGCCGTTCATCTTGGGCATCATGATGTCGCTGACGATGATGTCGGGTATGTGCTCCCTTGCCAGTCCGACACCCTCTTCTCCGTTCTCTGCCTGGAGGATGCGGAAGTCGTCGCTGAAAGTGTCGGCGATATACTGGCGGATGTCGCTGTTGTCCTCCACGACCAACAGCAATGGAGTCGAAGCCTCCTCACTTTCTTCGGGCGACTGGTACTCACCGTCAGCCGGTTGGTTCTCCCCGTCGGACGACAGGTCCTCTCCGCCTGCTGGTTGGAATACGTCGTCTTCCTTGTGGAGTGCATTGGGATAGCTGTTGTTGATGTCGATGGTGAATGTGAAGCAACTACCTTGTCCCTCATGGCTTTCCACCCCGATGCTGCCCTCGTGCAGTCCGGCCAGCGCCTTGACGAGTGCCAGTCCGATGCCTGTTCCTGAAGCCTGGTGGGCGCCCTTTGCCTGATAGTATCGTTCGAAGATATGTGGCAGCGCCTCGGGTGTGATGCCGTATCCGGTGTCGGCCACGGCAATGCTCAACAAGCCGTCGTCAGCCTTCACGGTGGTGGTGATGCTGCCCTGTTCGGTATATTTGAAGGCATTCGACAGCAGGTTGCTGAGCACGGTGGTGATGATTTCCGAGTCGAACCACACCGCTGGCAGGTTGTCGGCGATATTGCAGACAAGCTGCACTTTGGGGTTACGGTTCAGTTCCTTGTAGTTGAGGCATATCTCGCGTACGAACTGTCCGATGTCTCCCCGTGCCACAGTGAGCCGCCGGTTTTGTGTCTCGGTCTTTCGGAACTCAAGCAATTCGTTGATGAGGTCGCGCAGGCGCTCCGCGCTTTTCTGTATCACCCCGACGAGGCGTTTTCTGCCGGGCGGTATCTGTTCATCGTTCATCAGGTCGTCGAGCGGTCCGAGAATGAGTGTCAGGGGAGTGCGCAGTTCATGAGTGATGTTTGTGAAGAATCGCAGGCGCTCCTCGTTCAGTTGCTGTTTTTGCAGGATTTCTCGCCGTTCCAACTCAAGGGTATTGCGCTGTGTCAGTTTCCGCTTATACTGCCCGACGAGATAAGCCATCGCGCCCAGTGCCAAGAGGATGTAAAGCAAGTAAGCCCACCATGTTTTCCAGAACGGTGGCGATATGATGATGGTGAGCTGTGTCTGTTTGGCTTGGTCCCAGTCCTGGCTTCTCAGTTTTGCCCTTAGGATGAACGTGTACTGTCCCGGTCTCAGGCCTCGGAACACCACGTCGTGGTCGTTGCCTATGTCATACCACTTGCTGTCCATGCCTTTCATCATGTATGAATAGTCTACGGCAGCTGTCTGTGCGAAGTTCCGCATGGCGAAAGTCAGGCGTATGGTGTTCTGTCGGTAGGTGGTGAAGACGCGCCCCGCCTTGTCGGGTGTCAGCACCTGAATGTCGGTGTTGTTTCCCACGGGGTTGTATGCCTCGCAGGTGATGAGCTGCACTTCCGACAGTTGCTCGCCGCTCCCTATTTGCCGTGGGTTGAAATAGCAGACGCCCGATGCCGAACCGAAATAGATGTTGCCACTGGCATCGGTCATGGCGGCGCCAATGGCAAAACCACCCGAAAGGCGAGTGTCCTGATGGTTGTAGTTATAGAACTTTTCTGTGCTCTTCACGAAACATGATATGCCCGAATAGGTTGTCATCCAGATGCAGTCGTTGTCATCTTGCTGCAGCGCCAGGATGTGGCAATCGTTCAGTCCTTGTTCCTTGCCGAAGACGCTGATGCCTTTCAGACCGACGGGGTCCTTCACATGCACCAGTCCTCCGTTGGTGGCCATCCATAATTCCCCTTGTTTGGTGCGGATGGTGTGGTTGACCTTGCTGGAGGGCAGTCCCTCGTTCGTGCTCAGGTGCCGGCAGGAGTTGTTGAGTGTGTTGATGGAGTAGATGCCACCGCCCAGCGTGGCGACGAAGAGTTGGTGCGGTGCCGTCTCGATGATACACGTGGCCGGTGCGTGGACAGTCTTGCTGACATATTCCTGCAGTGTCGCCTTGCCGTTCTGGTACAGATAGACGCCGAACTCCCCACCAATCCATACGTGCCCGTTGGCAGCCTCGGAAAAGGAGTGTATGTCGGAGCCTTCGGGGGTGATGGGGATGTACGCGAACTGTTTGCTCTTCTTGTCGAAGCGGTATACGCCCTGGTCGTCGATGCCCAGCCACACCCCGCCGTGGTGGTCGGCCATCAGGCATCGTGGGAAGGCGTACTCCCTTCGTATCCTGTTGAGGTAGTTCCACCGCCCCTTGATGTCGCCATCGTGCCACCACACCAGTTCGTTCTCGCTCGCCATCCAGAATCCTTGTTCGGGGTCGGCTGCGATGGAGCCTACCGACGGATACCTGCCTCCCGCGTCCTTGAAGCCGAGCAGGCTGAAGTCCCGTTTGCTGCCACTGATGAAATCCACCCCAGTGCTGTGGTTTCCCACCCAGATGTTGCCGTATTCGTCCTCAGCGATGCTGCGGGTGTTGAGCGACGACAGTCCAACCACTGTCCCATCGTAATGCCATGCCCCATCCTGTCCGATGGTTTTCACCCCTCCTATGTCGGTAGCCACCCATAGTTTCCCATCCGCCATCTGAAGGACATCATATATGTTGTCGTCGTAGTTGTCCGCGGCGTCGGTGACCTTTGTGAATGTGCCCGTCTTGGGAAGAAAAAGTGCCAGGCCGGTGTCGGTTCCCACCCATATATAGCCATCATGGTCTTGATAGATGCAGCGGACGTTGTTTCCTGGCAGGCTATGAGCGTCGTCGGTCTGCTGGTAATTCTGCGATGTCCCATTGCGCATGTTCACCACCGTCATGCCGTGCTGGCTGTGGCCGATGTAGAGATGTCCGTGCCCGTCGTCCATGGCGCATCTGCTGCCATGAGGCTGCGGCAGTTTCAGGTTTTTTGTGGCAAATGTCGTGCAGTCGAAATGCTGCACCTGTCCGTTGCCGTAGACGAGCCATACGCCGTTGTCGGCTGCGTCAGCGATGTCGTTGATGCTCGACATGACCAGGCCGTCGTCACCGTTCAGATGGTGTATGCTGCCGCTTTTCTCGTTGTATATGGTCAGTCCCCGCTCAGTGCCGATAAGCATGTTGCCCGACGCCCGGTGCCAATGCAGAGCCGTGATGGTTCCCGCCAACTGTTCGTCGGTGAGTGTCTGGCACATATCGCCAGCTATTTTGTTCACTCCCGCTTCGGTAGCCACCCACACTCGCCCCTGCCCGTCGATGGCAAGGCTGATGACGAAGTCGTTCGACAACCCGTTTGCCGTATTGATATGTTTGGCAACGCTGACCGCCTGAGGCTGTGCCAAGGCCATCATCGTCAACAACAGGCAATAAGCCACCAACACCGTTCTTCTCATTTTCCGCTCCCAATTTTATTTATATCGTTCTACAAGGTGCTTCGGCAGTCTGACGATGCAGATGTTCATCGAGCGTCCGTCGTCGGAGAGCATGGCCGACTGGATTTCAATCTCAGTTCCGTCGGGCTTGAATGTCGGGTGGACATGGTCGCGTGCCGTGGTCTTGTGCCCCGCCGTCAGCAGGATTCGCTCGCCCGTGTGCCGGTCGATGAGCCAAAGCTCACGGGCGAAGTCGTCGCCAGCCACCCAGTGCCCGTCTTGCGAGCCTGCCACATGCCAGAAGTTGTCGCCGGGCACCTGTCCCTCAAGAGTCAGTTCTCGTGTGCGCATGTTCACCACGGCGATGCCTGTGGCATATTCTTTTGTGCCAGCGGGTCCCCAGTCATTCGACAGGGCAAACGACTCCAGTCCGGCAATGTCTTTCTTCTCTCCGTTGTCGATGGGTCGGTGCCCGATGATGGCGATGACCAGCTCGTCCTCGTTGATGACCGCCTCGTGAGTCACCCAGTCGTGCTCTGTCTCGCGGTAGATGGGCCGCAGTCCTGTGCCGTCGGCATTCACCATCCATGTCCGCTGCGGCGCCTTCCCTCCCGTCTCCCAGCAGAAGATGACCTCGCCCGGATGCCACGGGTTGCCCTGTATGTGCCCCACCTTGAAGTGTACGGCCACCACAGGCTCGGCTTTCCCCGTCGTCAGGTCCATCTTGCCGATGCCGCCGGGTCCGGCACCCATCTTTCGCGGTCCGAAGTTGTCGGCGATGGGTTCTGCAATAGGCATTCGCCGGGCATACTCATTGTCCAATCGGAAGTAGACGAACGCTTCGCTGCCATCGAGTGCCATGTCGCCCTCGCTGCACATCTCGGCCGGAATGGTGCCACAGATACGTTCGTAGGCCGATTTCTTTTTCAGTTTTGCTGCTTCAGAATCGGCGAAAAGTTTCTTGAGGTCCACCTCCACCACCTCCATGGCAGTGAGTTTTCCTTTCTTGTCTTTCACGGCCCGCATATGGTATAGGTTCATCGACTTTCGTGCCACGCAGAGCATGCCCGAGAAGCCACCCTCCGTCACCTGTACGATGTCGCCCGTCTCCTCGTTGACGGCCATGGCCTCGCCCTCCACTCGGTCGGAGCGGAAGATGACCCATTTGCCGTCAGCTGTCCACTGGTTGTGGGTCTGGTAGATTTTCGAGTCGCCCGTGCCGCTTTTGCTGGTGAGAAACACGAGTTCCACGCCCGTCTTCGGGTCTTTGATGACTTTGCGCTCAGAGGGGAAGCGCCTGCCCATCTGTGCCAGGAGCGGAAGCGCACAGAGCATGGTGAGGCATAAAATGGTGATTCTTTTCATTGTAGAGTGAGTAGTTCTTGTTAGATTTGCTTTACATCAGGATTTGTTTATGGCCGTGACAAAGATACACATTATTTCATATATATCCGTCCTTGCAGTGCCATTTCTTCGTGTTATGACGGAAATCTGTATGCTGATTGACGCTTTTCTGCCTCTGTGATGGACCGTCGACCTTTGGACTGTCGGAGTGTCCGAGGGGAACCAACCGCGGTGTCGGTGAACTCATGGTGCTTCTTGGACTGTATATTACCACGAAGGTGTAGCGGTTTTTAGACAAGGTAAATGCCCTACAGACGTCGTGGGGGAATGGCTTTCGCCTGCGGCATT
>CAMHEL010000203.1 GCA_946184125.1 uncultured Prevotellaceae bacterium | reverse complement strand
GGTGGAACGGTGGGGCGGCTTTCGTTTTGCGGTCTTAGACGAGCTAAGACCCTACCAATGAGTTCGGAGGGATTAATCCCGGAGACACCATTCATGGTGTTTCTACACAATGAGTTCGGAGGGTGAGTTTTAGGAGACCCCATGATGGTGTTTCTTCGCTCCTTCGCGACAGATAGAGAATCAACTTTTCTCATTTGTCGCAAATGCTGTTGTCTGTCGCACACTCTTCAGTAGGAATTCACAAAAAATTTTTGCTGGCCGACAGGGCGGCTGTACCTTTGCATCAGAAAAAACAAAGACAGCCCGCCTGTCAACACAAAACAAAAACAAAAAACAAGAAGTCAAACAATTAAAAACAATAAGAAAATGAAAGCAAGAATTACTTTACTGATAGCAACAATGATGATAGCACTCACAGCCTCGGCAATGCCCTACACAGACGCCCGTGGAAAGGCCTTGTTCCTCAGCGACAAGATGGCATACGAACTGAACCTGACAGCATCGCAGTATGAAGCAGCTTATAATATCAACCTCGACTATCTGCTCAACGTAGATGATGAGTCAGACTTACAGGGGTACATCTGGGAAAACCGGAACAACGACCTGAAGGAAGTGCTTTCCGGATCGCAGTACGACAAATACCTGAACTGTGAATGGTTCTACCATCCCTTCACCTTCAATGACAACGGCTGGACACTCGCCGTGTACGACCACTACAAGGACGGACAGTTCTTCATGGGCCAGACAGACACGACAAGGTATCTCGGCCAGGCCAATTGATAGGAACCATCAATCACCACATAGATTTTATCACTGAAGATGCCCCACACCTCATCACTGGTGTGGGGTTCTTCTGTTTTTAGTAGTTCTTCTTCTGACAAAAAATCGCGGAATCCTTACAAAATCGCGGAATTCATACAACAATTTTTAAGACAGACCAAGAGAAAAATGACAAATACCAACCTCGATGTGAAGATGATTTTGTATTTTTGCAGATACTCTATGCCCAAGAAGCATAAAGCATGGCTTATTAAAAACACGACAAGTGACAGAACCAGGTATTCTCATCATCTGTATTATCATTATACTCATCGTCGGTTTTATGCTGACGATTATCTATGTGAACTCCCAGACGAGTATCATAGTGAAGGCCAACCAGCGCCTGGTGGAATGGCAAATGGAACTGATGGAGAAGAACAAACTTCAGGAGGCGACTATCAACAAGCAGACGGAGAAGGCCAAGCAACTGCTCCGCGACCTTTCGGAACTGAAGGAACAACTGCGGGCAAAAGACGTGGTGGGACAAATGTGCGCTCAGGCCGACGACAGGCAGATAGACATGAAACAGTTGCAGGCGATGAGCGACGAGGTATTGCTGGCTTGGGTCGATGAGCGCATGGAGGCGACGCATATGTTCTGTGAACCGAATCTCACGCTGAAAAGTGTGGCGAATAGATTGGGACTGACCCAGAAGCGTCTTCAGCAAATCCTAAAAAATGACAGCCGGTATAAGAATCTGAGTGAATATCTCAATGAGAAGCGCTTCCAACTGGCGTGCCGTCTACTTCGCGACGAACCTCATTGGACCATTGAAGCGATAGCCAAAGAGGTGGGCTTCAGCAATAGGCTGATGCTTCACGAGATGATGAAAAAGCGCGTTGGCCTCACACCTGCCCAATACCGCGACAAACAACTCTGAAGATGGCGCATCCTTTCTTTGTCAGCGAATTGATGTGTGCAAAAAACTTGAATTCTTACAAAATAGCCGATTTCTTACAACAAAGTAAGCGATTTCTGCGCCCCCAATAGTTGACACTTTTAAAAATAAAACTATTTTTGCAGAATAATGTCAACCTCGTGTTACAGAATAATGTCAACCTCGTGGACTTTTTGTAAACAAGCATAATATATCCACAGAGTTATTTCAGACAAGCCACCATATAAAAAACAAGCAAGCCCAGCAGAAGGCGCATGACCAGACCATGTTCAGCGAAGCATCGTCGAGATAGACCTCAAAGCAACCAAGGTGCTTGAGGATAAGGTGAAATATACTGAAGCACGCTAAAAACGACAAAAACAACATAAAAAAAGAATATTCACATACTTAATTTCAATTCAATTCAAAAAAAATTATCAATGATGAAAAAAACTATTTGGATGCTGGCTGCCATCCTGTTCTGCAGCCTTGGCTCAACGATGTTGACAGCCTGTGGTGACGATGACGATGACAAAGGCAAAGAACCCCAAAAGGCAAATGCCGACGTGCGCATAGCAGTGGTGACTCAGAATGACACCTACAATATGTTTACTTTTGACTTCAGCCTCACAGATCCTTCAGGCAAGACCACTAACTATAAGTTCGACTCCAGCGATAAGAGCGATGACAAGTTCTACGAGAACGAGGCCAGCAGTTTCGAAACTGCCTCCATACCCTACCTTTTGATGAGTCCCAACGTAAAGGAATACTTAGAGAATGTCAACATGCACCACTATGTCATCAAGAATGTGCCGTCGGGTTCCAAGATTGATTACAAGACCGTCGCACACCTTGTAAAGACCTATGAGCCTAAAGAGAAGGGCAACTCTTACTTCATGCCTACCGTCATGGTGACCCTCGTCATCGATGGAAAAGACCGTCCATTCCAGTCGTTCTTATTTAATGCCAACTTTGGCTTCGACAAGTCCATCTATGACAAGTTTATCGAGAGGTACGACAACAAAGTTATAGAGGAAGCCAGCAAGACCCTTACCATTGTTTATTAATTGATTCATCTATAGTATGAGTATGGAAGGCTACGGCCTTCTTACTCTACTATTATAAACTATTATCACACAAAGATGAAAAAAGGCATGACAAAGATGCTGCTACTGGCCCTTATGCTGATAACAAGCAGCAACATGTGGGCTTACGACTTCGAAGTTGACAACATACGTTACACCATTAAGTCGGCAAACGAGGTCTGGGTGGCTAGGTATGATAAATTTGGTAATAACCTATACGAAGGCGACATCGTCGTTCCCGACGAAGTGGTTAATCAGGGCACTACCTACAAGGTGACGGGTGTCGAGATGTCGGCCTTTTCCAATAATCAGAACATTACTTCGGTCACTCTGAACAACAATGTGAAGATCATTGACCAGAAGGCTTTCTCCGGCTCGACGAAACTGCAGAAGGTGGTATTGGGCATGAATGTCGAAAAGATTAAAGATGAAGCTTTTTACCATTGTGAATCGCTCACCAGCATCCAACTTCCCGAAACGCTTACAGAGATTGGTACATCAGCCTTCGGGAGTTCAGGGCTCACATCGATTGTCATCCCCGACAAGGTGACCACTCTTGGCGAATATATCTTCACGACTTGCTATGACCTTGCATGGGTAAAGATTGGCACAGGCGTGACAGTCATCCCAAATAGCACGTTCAGTAGTTGCAGCTCACTGAAGAGCATCTCCATTCCCGATAACGTGAAGACCATCGACAAACAGGCCTTCACCAAAGCGCCTCTTGAGACCATCTATTTTGGCAAGGGTATCACCAACATCGAGAGATTGGCTTTCGGTGGCTGCAATAATCTGAAGACTGTTTATTCTGCTTCTGCGACCCCCTCCAACATGGCAGAAAGAGTGTTTTATCTAGTGAATCTTGCCGCTGTCAACCTTGTGGTTCCTACGGGTTCGAAGAGCGCCTACCAGAATGCCGACACCTGGAAGGAGTTCGGAACAATCTCGGAGATGGACAACATCGAGACAGCCGACATCAAGCAAGTCAATACACGGAGCAATATGCAGGGCATCTACGACAGCCATGGTCGCCAGCTGCCTGCTATGCAGAAGGGCCTGAACATCGTGAAGATGAGCAATGGCAAAACCCGAAAAGTTGTTGTGAAATAACGAAATAATCTCCAACACATATTTCAAAGATAATAAATTTGTCTTCCCCCTGCCCAACCACCGTGTTGTGGCAGGGGGATTTTGTTGAAGACGGATGAAAAAGCGCTCATTCGAGTTATTTTATGATCTGCCGCTGACGATTTTCTTGATTTCGAAGAGTTTGTTGAGCGCTTCCATGGGTGTGAGGTTATTGATGTCGAGACCCAGGATTTCGTCGCGCACCTGCGAGAGCACCGGGTCGTCGAGCTGGAAGAAACTCAGTTGCATGCCCTCTCGCGACTGGCTGAGTGTCTGCACAGAAGGCTTTCCCACAGTGCCCACGTTGCTGTTGTCGGCCTCCAACTGCTTGAGAATGACATTTGCCCGTTTCACGATGCTTTTCGGCATGCCGGCAATCTCCGCCACATGTATACCGAAAGAGTGCTCCGAACCGCCCCTTTTCAGTTTGCGGAGGAAAATAACCTTGTTGTCGATTTCCTTCACGCTCACGTTGTAGTTCTTGATACGCGGGAAATTCTTCTCCATCTCGTTCAGTTCGTGGTAGTGAGTGGCGAAGAGCGTGCGTGCCCTTGCCCTTGTGTTCTCGTGCAGGTACTCCACGATGGCCCATGCGATGGAGATGCCGTCGTAGGTGGAGGTGCCACGCCCCAGTTCATCGAAGAGCACGAGCGAGCGCGACGACACATTGTTGAGTATGTTCGAAGCCTCGGTCATCTCCACCATGAACGTCGATTCGCCCACCGAGATGTTGTCCGACGCACCCACACGGGTGAAAATCTTGTCGACCAAACCGATTCTGGCGCTCTCTGCCGGCACGAAACAACCTATCTGAGCCATGAGTACGATGAGTGCCGTCTGACGCAGCAGCGCCGATTTACCGGCCATATTCGGGCCTGTGATGATGACAATCTGCTGCCGCTCGTTGTCGAGCATGATATCGTTGGGCACATATTTCTCGCCCAGAGGCAGTTGGGTCTCGATGACCGGGTGCCGCCCGTTTTTGATGTCGATGACCTCGGTGTTGTCGATGACCGGACGTATATACTGATGTTGCTCCGCGGCCATGGCGAACGACAGCAGGCAGTCGATGCGTGCGAGGAGGTTGGCGTCGATTTGTATGGCAGGTATGAACTCCTGCACCGCCGTCACGAGGTCGTTGAAGAGTTGTGTCTCGAGCGCCACGATTTTGTCCTCAGCGCCCAGGATTTTCTCCTCATACTCCTTCAGTTCCTGTGTGATGTAGCGTTCTGCCTGAGCGAGCGTCTGTTTGCGCACCCATTCCTGCGGCACATGGTCCTTATAGGTGTTTCTCACCTCAAGGTAATATCCGAAAACATTGTTATAGCCGATTTTGAGCGACGAGATGCCAGTGGCTGCTGCCTCACGCTCCTGTATCTTGAGCAGGTAGTCCTTGCCGCTGTAGGCGATGTTGCGCAAGTCGTCGAGCTGTGCGTTGACCCCATTGCTGATAACATTGCCCTTGTTGAGCTGCAGGGGCGGGTCGGGCTGTATCTCCCGCCCGATGCGGTCGCGTATGGAGCGGCAGATGTTCAGTTGCTCTCCGATGCGCCTGAGGGCATCGTTGTCGGTGCTCATACACGCCATCTTGATGGGTTCCACGGCCTGTAGTGCCACCTTGAGCTGCACCATCTCCCTGGGCGACACCCTTCCCACCGCCACCTTCGAGATGATACGCTCCAAGTCGTTGATGAGGTGTAGCTGTTCCTCCACCACCTCGCGGAAGTCGGGATGCCGGAAGAAATATTCCACCACGTCGAGGCGCTCGGTGATGGGTTTGGCATCCTTCAGGGGGAAGATGACCCATCGGCGGAGCATCCTGCCGCCCATTGCGGTGATGGTGTTGTCGATGACGTTGAGCAGCGACACCCCCTCGTCCTGCATCGGACTGACGAGTTCGAGGGAGTGAATGGTGAATTTGTCGAGCCTGACATATTTCTCCTCCTCAATGCGTGAGATAGACGTGATGTGCCCGATTTGCGTGTGCTGGGTCAGTTCAAGATACTGGAGAATGGCCCCTGCCGCCACCACGCCGTTGACGAGATGGTCGACACCGAATCCCTTGAGGTTTTTCGTCTGGAAATGGCTGAGCATTTTCTGTCTTCCCGTCTGCTCGGTGAACACCCAGTCGTCCAGTTCGAAAACACAGTGCTTGGTGCCGAAGAAACGCTCGAAGTCGGCCTTTCTGGCACGGTCGTAGAGCACCTCCTTCGGTTGGAAATTGCCCATGAGTTTCTCCACATAGTCATACGACCCCTCTCCGGTGAGGAACTCTCCGGTGGAGATGTCGAGAAAAGCCACACCGCAGGCTGTCTTTCCGAAATGCACCGCCGCCAGGAAATTGTTCTCCTTGTAGTTGAGCACATTGTCGGTCATCGCCACACCCGGCGTGACCAGTTCGGTGATGCCCCTTTTCACCAGTGTCTTGGTGAGTTTTGGGTCCTCGAGCTGGTCGCAGATAGCCACCCTTCGCCCTGCCCTGATGAGTTTAGGCAGATAGGTGTCGAGCGCATGATGTGGAAAGCCCGCCATCTCTGTGGTGCCGCTGTTCCCGCCGTTGTTGCGCCGTGTGAGTGTGATGCCAAGGATTTTGGCAGCCGCCACGGCATCATCGCAATAGGTCTCGTAGAAGTCGCCGCAGCGGAAAAGCATCAGCGCATCGGGATGTTTCTCCTTCAGTCTGAAAAACTGCTGCATCATCGGCGTCAGCCCTTTCTCTTTCTTTGCCATGTGTCGTTGTTTTTTACAAAATTGTCAGTTCACGCGGAATGGGTTTCCCGGTAGATGCCATTTGCCATACGGAGTGGTTTTCCTCGTTCGCCCTACGGTGTCGAAAAACTTCTCCATACGGCTATCCATCTATTTTTTCCTTCCGAAGTCGGCGGGTATTTCTCCCCATCGTGCGGTTTCCCACTTGATGATAGGCACTCTGAAAGCGTGAACGCGGAGCCACTGCTCAGCCCTTGCGATGATGTCGTAGAGGTGTGCCGTCTGCGGTGTCCGCTCGAGTGTGGTCTTGCAGTGCTTCTTGCCCACCCACAGGATGGCATTGTAGCTGTCGGAATAGATGGCTTTCTGTATCCCCTGTTTCTCCATCAGCGCAAGGGCATGTACGATGGCAAGAAACTCCCCGATGTTGTTGGTGCCATAGACGGGGCCGAAATGGAACACCTGCGCTCCGGTGGCGAGGTCGATGGCCTGATACTCCATCATCCCCGGGTTTCCCGAGCATGCGGCATCCACCGCCCACGCATCGGCGCGCACTTCCATGGGAAGCGGCAGCACCGTGTCGTGGCGGTAGGAGGGAGGGTTTTGAAGTTGCATTTGGAAATGGGTTGCTATTGGGTGTTGCGATGGCATCGCAACATACTGAACGTAATTATGCTGAACGTTATTATACTGAACGTTATTGGTCGATACTTGCTGCTGGGCAGCGGTTTTTACATCCTCTCGGGCACCTCGATGCCGAGCAGGTTCATGCCCTGGCGGATGAGTTTTGCCACATTGGCAGCGAGCACGAGTCGCACCTGCTGCTCCTCGGCAGTGTCGGCACCGAGGATGCTGAAGTCGTGGTAGAACTGGTTGAACTGCTTGGTGAGCTCATAGCAGTAATTGGCTATGCCGCTGGGCGAGTAGTCTTTCCCAGCCTGCTCCACGGCAGCGCCATACTCACTGAGTTTCTGGATGAGGTCGATTTCCTTCTGCACGAGCGGCATATTGCTGTCGAGCTGCTCCTTCACGGCGATACCCTTCTCCTCGGCTTTTCTGAGGATGCTCCTGATGCGAGCGTGCGTATACTGGATGAAAGGACCGGTATTGCCGTTGAAGTCGATGCTCTCCTCGGGGTTGAAGAGCATGTTTTTACGTGCGTCGACCTTGAGGATGAAATACTTCAGAGCGCCGAGCCCCACAATGCGTGCTATCTCGTCTTTCTCCTCCTCGCTGATGCCCACCAGTTTGTTCACCTTGTCCTCGCTCATCTGGCGTGCGTCGGCTATCATGGTGGCGATGAGGTCATCGGCGTCCACCACGGTTCCCTCGCGGCTCTTCATCTTGCCGTTGGGCAGTTCCACCATGCCATAGGAGAAATGCACCAGTTCCTTGCCCCATTTGAATCCGAGGCGGTCGAGCAGGATGGAGAGCACCTGGAAATGGTAGTTCTGCTCGTTGCCCACCACATAAATCATCTTGTCGATGGGGTAGTCGCGGAA
>CAMHEL010000202.1 GCA_946184125.1 uncultured Prevotellaceae bacterium | reverse complement strand
GGGAGTTTAGGAGTTTAGTAGTTTAGGAGTTTAGACGTATGCTTTGAGGGCACACGTTCTAATGACTAATCACAACTCTCAACCCTCAACTCTCAACCCTCAGCTCTCAACCCTCAACCCTAACTAAAGTCTAACGTCTAAAGTCTAGGGCCTAATCTTAGGAGTTTAGACATATGATTTGAGGGATTCGGGCCGATGGTCCACCACGGAAACCCATGCCGAAACCAATCATTTCGAACTTATCCGTAGGGTCTTAGCTCGTCTAAGACCGCTATACAGCAATCAAGGGGACAAACAAGAGTCAATCAAAGGGACAGGGTCTTGACGGAATTCTCAAATTCCATCAAAAACCTGTCCCTTTGATTGACCGGATAATTGCGAAAGAAATCGTACCCGACAAAGGTTATATGACGAAAATGGATGGCCAAATGATAAGGAGCAGAGGGGGATTCGCGTGCTCGGAGATCACTCGCTCCTACAAGATGGTTTTCGTTTTCGGTCTTAGACGAGCTAAGACCCTACCACTCATTGCGAAAGAACCAGTTATTCCAAACTCATCGTGTAGTGGATGTGAGGCCACAATGGCCATCCGTATACCAGCATCCGTTAAGTATATTAGTGGAAGTAGTTTTGCAGGTTGTAATTTGGCGGCATACGAGATAGATGAGGGTAATCCATATTATACTGTTGTGGATGATGTTTTGTACTCAAAGGATCTTAAAACCCTTGTGGCTTTCCCAACTGCCTATCCTAACAAACACTTTGTAGTACCCCCTACAACCGTTGTTATAGGTGAACATGCTTTCTTTTTTAGCAGAGTAGAGAGTGTAAAACTACCTAATGGGCTAATGACTATTCTGGAATGGGCGTTCGATGCCAGTCTTATTCATACCACGATTATGCTATGAAAGGCGGAAACCCCGATAAAAACAGGGCCTCCGCCTTTTCCCTTTCCCTACTGTTCCGCCATTTTCCCGCAAAACGGCAAAATCAGGTTTTATGGTTCAAATTCTTCCTTCCCCGTGATTCAACCAAATACCGGCTCCCGTGATTCGATGGCATTGGAGGCGCTTATAGGTTCACGACGTAGCGCAGTGTCACCTTTCCGTCAGCTTCCGATATGGCGGTGCTGATGTCATCTACCGTTATATTCTGATTCTCACCATATGAAAGGGAAGAGAAGTCTATGTTCTCTATCAAGGCTACGTTCTCTGCGCTGAAGTTGAACGTGCCGGTACCGGTAAAGGTCACAGTATAGGTGTTGTCTTCATTGCGGACGAGATGGAACTCACAGTCAATCTTGTGCTTTATCGTACCGTTCAGCAGGTTGATGATTCCCAGTAAGTCACCTTGATCGCCAAAGAGTTTATTGAAGTTATTCACGAACTCTTCCTTCGTCTTCTCCACAAACTGGTGACTGGTGTTGATGGTGAACGTGCCCGTTCCCTCGTTGCCCGTCATCGTTCCGACGATGTCATCACCAATCTTCACATGGCCGGCATCGTCAACCGTGATGAAGTCGTGGTTCTTGAAGAACTTCTCGATTTCGTATTGGAAGCGTGCCCGCTTGTTGAACGAGTTGTCGAGCGGGACATTTATCGCCGTTTGTGACTGGTGCGGGCGTTTGTACAGGTTTTTGTCGAAGTCATACTCATAGGTGAAGCCATCGAGCGTCAGAGGCAAGACTACGCGATCTGGGTCGTAGGTCAGTTGCAGGTCAATGAGCTTGGGAACCTCCACCTCCACACCGCTCTTGGCCAGATCCACCTTGAAGCCGCGCTTGCCGGTATGCTCCGAGATCTGGAAACTCCACATCTTCCGCTCTATGCCCTTGGGGTCGACGAGCACCACATTGAAGGGCATCTCGTTCTGCAGCAGGGCAAATACGGTGAAGTATCCCAAGGTGGCCGTGCCGTCATCGCCGATGGTGCACATCCACTCCTTGGCGTTGCTTACGCTGCCGGGGATTTCAGCAAAGCGCATCTGCCACCCGGCATATTTCGACTTGCCGTCAGAAGGTTTCGACGAGTCGCTGATTTGTAGTTTGTACTGAGTGTTGACTATGTTCGCCACACGTTCCAGCGCCTTATGATATCGGTTGCTGGCCTCCACTTTCAGGTTGTTCCTGATGGCCAGGATGACGCTCACCAAATCGCCGTTTATCAGGTCGGCATAATATTCGTCGCTGATTTGCTGCATGTCGGCCTCGCTGATCCACATATAGCTTGACAGTCCCTGCGTCTTCGCCCATTCATAACACCAGGTGCGTACTGCCTCGTTGTCTTCCCAGAAGCGGTCGCAGTATCTCTTCACCGCATATTCTATGAACGCCTCGAGTTCCACCTGCGACATCTTTCCCTCAGCGAAAATCGGGTAGAAATAGTTGTACCAGTCCCTTGGCGTGCGTAGGTAGCCGTTCGGATTCTCCTGATTCATGGGGTACTTCGAGTCAGCCTGGAGCGCACGATTGCCTGCCTTGCTGTAGTAGTAACGATAAGCTGCTCGGAACATATCACGCTTATGCTCCTGGACAGAAGTGTTCAGTTTGTCGAGAGCGATGCCGATGAAAGCCACAGTGCCCATGCAGGCCGACATGATGGGTGTGCCGATGGCCGATGCCATCTGTCCACTGGTATAGCTAAGCACGGTGCTCAACGTACCTTTCAACACTCCCACGTCGTCACCCTTGATGTCGGCCCCCACCACATCGAGTATGCTCATCGCCGTGCCCAGGTAGCCCATGTAGTTGACAGCGTTGTCCAGGGCCTCGGGTTTGAAGTTGAGCAGGGGTTCTGAGATGCTGGTGACGATGTTGTAGAGGCCGCCTAACCCTACACTCTGCCAAAAGGCCATCTCGTCCTTGAACTCCCTCACCATCTGTGCATCAGGGTCGTCGGAGGACACGATGTACAACAGTTTCTTGATGGCTTCATCTATTTCATACAGGTCTGGAGCCATGCCCCAGTAGTTGAGGTTGGCAAGACAGGAGAAGTCGTCTTTGATGAAGAACACGGAATACATCGACAGATGATTGGTGGTGATGGTCACCGTTCCGCTTGACTCGTCGTACTTGAAGCAGACAGGCTCCCAGCGGCATTCCTCCTCGTTGTAGTAGGCCGCGTTCACCTTTTCCCATGCGTAGGGCTGTATGGGTATGACGATGTCGGCGGTGCCGGTCAGTTCATGGGTGCCGTCCGATAGGTTCAGGTCCACGGTGATGCCTCGGGTGACGCCATCGGTGACGTCAGGCTTCAGTACGCCATTGCGGATGCTGAGCTGAACGTCGCCGTCGATACAAGTGCTGCTGAACGTCACCTTGCACTTCTGGGCCTCTGCGGTGAGCGTCGAGTCGTTAAGGTCGAACACCTCGGCGTTCTCATAGACGTAGCCCGGCACCCACGTGACGCTGTCGATGGCTGCAACGGTCGTCGTATAGTCGTCCTTGCCGTTGCGCTTGATGACCACGTGCTGTCCGTCATCGGCAATCTCCATGCTGCTCACTTCGCTGACGGGGATGTGCATGCGCTGCTGGTTGTCGTCTGTGCTATTGACCACCATGTCGTACTGGCGGCCCGGTGGTGGTGTGGGCTCATAGTCGTCTGGATAATAACTTGCCCATTCATAAGCCTCAAGAATAGACCTGAAACGTCGCCAGCCGGGAGCTTTGGCATAACGTTCGCGGCTACCTTTGGGTACATATAACGTTAACCTGCTGTTCTTGAAAATTTCTTCGTTGAATGTTGAATCAGAGATGACGGGAGGAATGTCGGCCCTGATATATATATTATTTAAGTATTTGCTACAATTCTTGAAAGCACCTTCCATCTCAACTATAGTGTTGGGGATGACGATATTAGCACTTGTATTTCCACAGATACAGCCAGGTTCCAGTTTGACCAAAGTCTCGGGAAGGGGGTACAAACCACCAGATTTCCCTATCAAGTCGTAAGGATCAGTGACCGTCATCAGCAAACTTGTACCGCTATTGTTGAGCAGGTAGGGTTGGACACCGTTGTAGAAATAGGGATTGTCCCTTACATAGAACCACCACAGACCGACGGAATTCTTGAAAGCGTCGGGAGCTATGCTTTTCAACTTGGGTGGAATGGTAAATTGAGCGGCACCCCGACCGTCATTCAATTTAAAGAAACAGGTGAAAAATGCCTCTGAGCCTATTTCCTCCAAGTTCTCAAAGTTGGGGTTATTCAAGAAGTAGCACCAGAAAAACGACCGCCATCCCAACTTCGTAATATGGCTGAGCCACTCGCCCGTGTCGAGGCCGGTGTTGTTGTAGAATGCTTCGTCGTCCACCTCGAAAGCCGGACTCTTGCAGGTAATCTCACCGACATTGCACATCCTGAAGGCCCTTTTTCCAATACGCTTGACAGAGGCTCCGATGGTCAACTTACGGACGCCTGCATTTTCGAAGGCGTTATCGGGAATCTCTTTCGCCTTGTCGCCAAACACCACTTCGTAGACATTGCTCATGATAAACGCATTCCGGTCGATGGCCTCTAAGTTGTCGCCAATGGTGAGCTTGTTGAAATTACCTTTTGCATAGAAAGCGAGACTGCGGATGCGGGTCACACGGTATTCCTTGCCCTCGTCGTCGGTCACCACCGATGGGATTGTGACGTCGCCGTTATCTTTTCCACCTGCGCCGAGTGTGTAGTCAATCACCTCTGCCGTACCGCTGGTCAGCAGTCCGTACTTGATACCGTCGATGACCTTGTACTCGGCATTGTAGGGACGTACACCGGTGAAGATGAAAGCATTACATGCATAATTGGAAACCAGCGCATTCTTGTAGAAACCGTCGCAGGAGCCACCCCAGCCGTAGTTGAAGTGGAAGAAGTCCCTGTCTGTATAGCCATCGCACACAAGCGCATGGGAACCCGTCGATTCAAAATCCGGAGAGCCGCAATACAGGACGGGGCGAAGCTCGTTAAGTTCGGATCTCAAATAACCCACAAGATTGGCAGATGTAAGCCCTTGTACCATCTGGATGCCCGGCTCATAGCCGAAAATGTCTATCAGTGGCTGAAAAACAAATTGGGTAGGACTGCCTTTAGGTGCATACATCGTGCCGAAGGCCTTGCCAATGTCGGCCATCAGATGCGCCACAGCCTCAGACTGTACATCGTTGTATCCCAACCAGTAGTTGTCAAGCATGTTGTCCCAGTCGTACACATGGCTGGAGAAGTCCTCTCCACCCACCGTTCCAATCGTCTTCTTTGGCCACTGCCAGTAGTTCATCAACTGGGCCAGGGCTGTCGGGTAGCATCCCGTCGGACAACCCGCCGGACAATAGATGTTGTAGGGTCCCCATTGGTTCCAGGTGGTGGTGAGCAATGGTCCAACCACTATGGAACCGATGTAGCTGGGCCATGCACCAACAGCCCGGCGGGGTGCGGCCATTGCCGGGTTGCGTCGCAGGGTGTCAACGGCAGTAGAATAACTCTCCAGCAGGTCCTTCAGCTGTATGGGGCAGTCATCATAGGAGAAGGAACCGTGGTCGCAGTAGCCGAGCACTTCGTCTTCCGCTCCCGTCTCACCCGCCACGACCACGAAGCCTTGGTCGTTGCCGAGGTTGATGACATATACATTATCCTTCTGCGATTCTTCCGAACGCATGACATGGGCCATCTGTGGCGAAACAGGCTTGGCAGGTGCCTTGCGGCGCGACAATTGCTGCGTCGAAGGACTGTTGGCAAACTGGCGTGCTATCTGCAGAGCCTCCTCAGAACTGATGTCGTCGGCTACGGCGCTTGTCGCAAAGAGCGCAACTATAAGAAGGGACAAGAGTTTCTTCATGACTTGCGGAATTTAAAGGTGAAACCATTGGTCTTTACGATATAGATGCTTCGGCTCAATCCCGACACATGGATAGTGGCGTAGCCCAGGGAATCAAGTTGATAACGCCCCACTATCGTTCCATTCAGATGATAAAGGTATACGTGCGAAAAGGGTTCGCCACCGCTGATGGTGAGTGTTTCGCCACGAAAACTGAATTGCGCGTCAGCCTTCACCTCAGGGATGGCTTCCGCAACATCCTCCACGTCAAAGCTGATTTTCTTCAATAGGAAGATGGGATATTCGACCATGGTCTTTGTCGTGGTGAGGACAAGACAATCCCCCACATAAGTCACCACGGGTTTCTCTTCGAAAGCGAACTTGACCACATTCCCGTCCTGCTGATGGACAGCAATGGCGTTCTGTGCCCACATGCCGAGTGAGGGCAGGCAGAGAAGAAGGATAATAAGCTGTTTCTTCATCATTTGAAATATTTGTGTTGATCTTGGGTTATCTACATACTACATTCCATGGAATTGAAAGAACAATCCCAGCCCCAAATGTAGTGGAAAAGGAAGAAACAGGACTTACAATTCTCGTAAATACACTAACAATTTGCGAATTGTCAGTCGATTTGTGCTCTCCATTGGTTAGGAGTGAGGCCTGTCACGGCCTTGAAGGTACGGAAGAAAGATGTCTCGTTGGCAAATCCCGAGGCCGCCCATACCTCAAAAATCTTCTTGTCGGGATACCTGCGTAACAGTTGCTGGGCATGCTCGACACGGTATCCGTTGACGAACTGTATGAACGAACAGCCCTTCTTCTGGTTGATGCAGGTGGAAACATAGCTGATGTTAGTACCAAGCAAGGACGCGACATCAGCCACTTTCAGTTCACTATTGAGGAACAACTGCTCTTCTTCCATCAACCGACATATACGTTGCAGAAGCATTTCATCGGCAGCAGGGTCTTCGATGGAATCTGCTTCTTTTGTCTCCTCAGCATCTACGGTGCTCCTTCTTCGGAGCCAAAACAATAAAACGATGAGCCCAACCACCAGCAACAATATCATCCAAGGCCACCAAGTCCAGAACGCGGAAACTGTGGCAGGCGACCCGGGATGACGCTTGCCTACCCGCAGCAGCAGGGATGTGGCAGCCGGCGTGTAGTTACTTGGCTCCGGAAAAAAGATGCCACCAGCCATCAGCAAGTCGCCATCGGCAGTCAGAACCGGATGATAGCAACCAATGCTGTCCTGCGGTCCAGAGTGGTAGATTGACAGGGCTGCGGGAGTCCGACCATAGTCAATACAGAGTACATATAGGCGATGGTCACCTTTGTCGACACCATAGCCAGCAATGTACGCACGCTGAGCCTTGCGGTCGGCAATCACCGTCGAGAAGTAGACGATAGCACCCCACTTGCTGCGCATCGGGACAGGACAGGCAGTAGGCAACAGCGAGAACCGCTCACCTTCCACCTTCAGAAGAGCCATCTGACCATCGTCTCTGACGCCTAAAAGCAGATAAGCATACTCTCCGTGGTCTTCATCACCGATGAACCCATCCTGAATATGGCCACAACTTTGGGGAAAATAAGGACGCCACGTTTGGAGCAGCGGTTCAACAAACGGTTCTCCACGAAGACGGTCAATCACAATGGTGTCAAAGGTATGACCATAGTTGTCGTGATCACTGAACATGATGGCATTATCCTTGGCCGTTCGTAGAATATATGGTTGGGAGCGGTGTTGTGTGACATCCTTCACTTTCTGGCACATCCTGTTGCCGTCGAAGCACTCAACGTCGTCATCGGCATACCAGTTGCCGGTGACGACCACCTTTCCACTGTCCATTTCCAGTCCCTGAGCAATACAGCGTTTCCGTTCCAGACAGCCATAACCTTCGAAAACTTGAGTTCCAGGATAGCAGATTTCCAACGGGAACGTCTGCCCAATGCCAAGTGGTTGTTCATGTCCGCCTGCAACCACTAATTTTCCCGATTTCATCGGCACAAACAAACCTTGGTCGTGTGCATAGACCAGCGGTTGCAATTTCCACTCGCCCCCAACAAGAAACTCTGCCGTAGCCGTAGGAACGAATCCGGAGGTATGGCCTCCAATAACCATCACTTCGCCATTGACACAGAGCGTAGCGTGTCCTGTACGTGGCACATGGAGGTTTGGAAGCCTGTCAACCTGCATCTCAAGAATGGGACAGGTATTCCCATTACCGAGAACGCCAACAGCTGACAAGCCGACAACATATGTCAGTGCAGCGAGCAATATGAATAGTCTTGTGTGTATCACGGGGACGGGGAATTTGATACGTTTTTGAGTCTTCTTATGATGCTGAA
>CAMHEL010000201.1 GCA_946184125.1 uncultured Prevotellaceae bacterium | reverse complement strand
CGGCATAGCCCGTGGCCACCACCTTGGCACCGCGGTCGTGTCCGTCCTGACCCATTTTTGCCACGAAGATACGGGGTCTGCGTCCCTCCTTCTTGGCGAACTCCTCTGTCAGCTGACAAGCTTTCTCGAAGTCGGAGTCGTTTTTGCTTTCTGAAGAATACACGCCTGAAATAGTTCTGATGATTGCCTTATACCTGCCCACGACTTCCTCGCAGGCGTCACTGATTTCGCCGAGAGTACAGCGTAGCTGTGCTGCTTTGACAGCGAGGTCGAGCAGGTTGTCCTTGCTCTTGCGCCCCTCGTTGAAGTCGCGCACGCAAGCTGTGATGGCCTTGAGTGCCTCCTGGCAAGCAGCCTCGTCGCGTGAAGCCCTGACCTGAGCCAGCGACTCCTCCTGCTGCTTCCTCACTGCGGTGTTGTCGACTTCGAGGATATCGATGGGGTCCTCGTGGTCGAGCCTGTACTTGTTGGTACCCACGATGGTCTGCACGCCAGAGTCGATACGGGCCTGTGTGCGGGCAGCGGCCTCCTCGATACGCATCTTGGGGATGCCTGTCTCGATGGCTTTTGCCATACCACCCAGTTTCTCGATTTCCTGGATGTGCTCCCATGCCTTGTGCACGAGCTCGTTGGTGAGAGTCTCCACATAGTAGCTTCCTGCCCATGGGTCAATCTGCTTGCACACCTTGGTCTCATTTTGGATGTAAATCTGGGTGTTGCGGGCGATACGGGCAGAGAAGTCGGTGGGCAGAGCGATGGCCTCGTCGAGCGCATTGGTGTGCAGCGACTGGGTGTGACCGAGCACGGCAGCCATGGCCTCGATACAGGTACGTCCGACGTTGTTGAACGGATCCTGCTCGGTGAGCGACCATCCTGAGGTCTGCGAGTGGGTACGTAGCGCAAGCGACTTGGGGTTCTTGGCACCGAAGCTCTTGACAATCTTCGCCCAGAGGAGGCGTCCGGCACGCATCTTGGCAATCTCCATGAAGTGGTTCATACCGATGGCCCAGAAGAAAGAGAGACGGGGTGCGAAAGCATCGACATCGATGCCGGCGTTGACACCGGTGCGGATATAGTCCATACCATCGGCCAAGGTGTAAGCCAACTCGATGTCGGCAGTAGCACCGGCCTCTTGCATGTGGTAACCCGAGATGGAGATGGAGTTGAACTTCGGCATCTTCTGCGAGGTGTACTCAAAGATGTCGGCGATAATCTTCATCGAGAATGCAGGGGGATAGATATAGGTGTTGCGCACCATGAACTCCTTGAGGATGTCGTTCTGAATGGTACCGGCCATTTCCTCGAGCTGGGCACCCTGCTCCAGACCTGCCACGATGTAGAAGGCCAGGATGGGCAGCACGGCACCGTTCATGGTCATCGACACCGACATCTTGTTGAGGGGGATACCCGAGAAGAGCACCTTCATGTTCTCCTCATTGCAGATAGACACACCAGCCTTACCCACATCGCCTACGACGCGTGCATTGTCGGGGTCATAGCCACGGTGAGTGGGAAGGTCGAAAGCCACGGAGAGACCTTTCTGGCCAGATGCGAGGTTGCGGCGGTAGAAGGCGTTGGACTCCTCGGCGGTGGAGAATCCGGCATACTGACGGATGGTCCAGGGTCTGAAGGGGTACATCATCGAGTAAGGGCCACGAAGGAAGGGGGGAATACCTGCGGTGAAGTCAAGGTGCTCCATGCCGTCGAGGTCCTCTTTGGTGTAGACGGGCTTCACCTCGATGTGCTCGGGTGTCTTCCAGTTGTACTCAATGCCGTTGGCAGCCTGCCATTCAGCACCATTCTGCGGCTGAATGCCGGCATAAATATCTATGTCTTTAAAACTTTTTCTCATGACTTACAGCATTATTAGATTCCCAACTTGTCATTGTATTCTCTGAGTGTCTGCAGCACATCACATCTGACATGGATGAAGTTCTCTATGCCAGCGGCCTTGAGGTCTTCCATGCAAGCGGGAGCGCCGGCTACGACAAACATAGCCCTGCCGTTGAGGTAGTTGAAGGCGGGTATGGCATACTCGGCGTACTCATCGTCGCTGGAGCAGATGACCACGATGTCGGCACCTGCCTCGAGAGCGGCGTCAACACCCTCCTCGACCGTCTTGAAGCCGAGGTTGTCGACGACCTTGTAACCTGCGCAGGCGAGGAAGTTGCACGAGAACTGAGCCCTGGCCTGACGCATGGCGAGATTGCCTATGGTGAGCATGAAGGCCACGGGAACCTTGGTATTCTCGGTGTGAATTCTGAGGTCCTCGAAGTCGGCGGCGAGACGGGTGGCCTGTATGGCCTTGAAGGGGCCTTCCTCGCCGGCGCAGCACTTGCCGCAGGCGGTGCGGGCAGTCTTGCCCTCCGATTTCTCTGTGAAGTTGGGGAACTGGTTGGTTCCGAGGATGAACTCCTTGCGCTTGCCGGCATCGGCATGGCGCTTGGCATTGGTGGCATTGATGACATCCTGCACCTTGCCCTGCTTGGCAGCCTCGAGGAAGCCGCCATCCTCCTCCACCTGGAGGAAGATTTTCCATGCCTCCTGGGCGAGCTGGTTGGTGAGGTGCTCGATGTAGTAGGAGCCTGCGCCCGGGTCGACGACCTGGCCGAAGTGGCACTCCTCCTTGAGCAGCAGCTGCTGGTTGCGTGCGATGCGCTCCGAGAAGTCATTGGGCTGCTCATAAGGCACGTCGAACGGCGTCACCACCATGGAGTGGATGCCGGCGAGCGATGCGCTCATGGCCTCTGTCTGCGAGCGCAGCAGGTTGACATAGCTGTCGAAGAGAGTCTGGTTGTAGGTGGAAGTGGTGGCGTTGACCACCATCTTGCATGCGCAGTCACACTTGGGCTCATACTGCTTGACAATCTGTGCCCAGAGCAACCTTGCTGCACGGAATTTGGCGAGCTCCATGAAGTAGTTCTCGCTCACGCCCATATTGAACTTGATTTTCTTGGCGGCGAGGTCGGGCTCCACACCGGCATCGGTGAGCAGCTGCAAATACTCATTGCCCCAAGCGAGAGCATAGCCAAGTTCCTGCACGATATAGGCACCCGAGTTGTTGAGTGCGTCGGAATCTACGGCGATACAGCGGAAATTGGGATAGTCCTTGAGTGCCTCGACGAGGCGGGGTGCCACCTCGAGCACCGGTGTGACATCCTTGCCCTTCATCAAGATTTTGACGATGGGGTCGAACGACACGCTTCCCACGATACGCTCCTTGTCATAGCCCTTCTTCTCGAAATAGGCCTTGAGAATTTCGACGAGCTCGAGGGTGTGCTTAGGACAGGTTGAGAAATTGACCTCGACAATATCACATAGGATATTATTCAATAAGGTGTCGATGAATTCAGCGCTGACCATATCACCGGGGATACGGAATCCGAGAGAGTCGATGCCCTTGTTGAGGATGTCGAGCGCTTTTGCGTTAGCGGCAGCGGCATCGTCGGCCATGATGTTCTGGCGCACATACCAGGCATTGGTGTCTTTGTGGTTGCCACGGACGAAGGGGAATTCGCCGGGCAGAGCCTCGGGTGTCTTCAGTTTGAGCACATCCTCACGTCTGTAGAACGGCTGCACATTGAAGCCCTCATTGGTTCTCCACACGAGTCGTTTGTTGAAATCAGCACCTTTGAGGTCGACGCCGATTTTGTCCAGCCACTCCTGAGTGGTGGGCACTTGGAACTCGCTGAAGAGTTTTTCCTTATTGTTTGACATAGCGATAATATTATATAAGTTATAATGAAATCATTCCAGTTGAATGGTCATGAAATAACGTGCAAAGATAATCTTTTTTCCCGATACTGTGAAATAATTCGGCACAAATTCATATTTAAACGCAAAAAATTCATAATCTCAACATTTCAGTTAGATTTTGACAGTCAAAAATTGTTAGTTGGGAAATTTTTGAGTAATTTTGCACACAATTTCAACATTATAAAGATGGATTGGTTCATCAACCTTTTTTCGGAAACCGATTCGGTGGCTCACATCGTGCTGCTTTATGCCATTGTCATCGCCATCGGTGTCTATTTGGGCAAGATAAAAGTATTTGGTATTTCCCTCGGTGTGACGTTCGTGCTTTTCGCCGGCATCGTTGCGGGGCATATCCATTTCACTGCGCCGACCACCATTCTCAATTTCTGTCAGGACTTCGGCTTGATCTTGTTTGTCTTCATGATAGGCTTGCAGGTGGGGCCTGGCTTCTTTGAGAGTTTCAAGAAAGACGGCATCACGCTCAATGGTCTTGCCATCGCAGTCATCATGCTCAATATCGCCGTGATGTTTGCCTGCTATTTCATCTTTTTCGACACGAGCGACAAGCACGCCCTGCCAATGATGATTGGCACGCTGTATGGTGCAGTGACCAACACGCCGGGTCTTGGTGCTGCCACCGAGGCGTTGGGGTCGGTGTTCGATGAGGGCAATATCCCCCAGATAGCATCGGGCTACGCCTGTGCCTATCCGCTCGGCGTGACGGGCATCATTCTCGCCACGATAGCCGTGCGCTTCCTCACCCGCTCGCGTCTCGACGACGAGGAGAAGAAACTGTCGGCCGAGGACGCAGAGAATCCCCACGCCAAGCCCCACATCATGCACCTCCGTGTGACCAACTCCTATCTTGCCGGGCGGACGCTGATGCAGATAGCCGAGTTTCTCAACCGCGACTTTGTTTGCTCGCGTTACCTTCACGACGGTCAGGTGAGCATCCCCAACCGCAACACCATCTTCGATGTTGACGACGAACTGCTCATCGTGTGTGCTGAAGCCGACGCAGAGCCCATCAAAGCCTTCATCGGCCCTGAGATAGAAGCCGCATGGAACGTGGAATTGGAGAAGCAGCCCATGGTGTCGCGCCGCATTGTGGTGACCAACCCCAGGATGAACGGCAAGACCCTTGGCAAGATGCACTTCTCGAGCCTCTATGGTGTCAACGTGACTCGCATCACCCGCCATGGCATCGACCTCTTCGCTGGCCGCAACCACCATTTCCACATCGGCGACCGCATCCTGGTCGTAGGCCCCGAGGACAACGTCAACCGCATCGCCGACCTGATGGGCAACTCGGTGAAGCGCCTCAACGCTCCCAACATCGCCACCATCTTCATCGGCATCATGCTGGGCATCGTCTTCGGATGCATGCCTATCGCCATACCGGGGATGCCCATCCCCATGAAACTCGGTCTTGCCGGCGGCCCGCTCATCATCGCCATCCTCATCGGCCGTTACGGTTACCGTATAAAACTGGTGACCTACACCACGACGAGCGCCAACATGATGCTCCGCGAGATCGGCCTTGTGCTTTTCCTCTCGAGCGTGGGCATCAAGGCCGGAGCCGGTTTCTGGGACACGGTGATTTCGGGCGACGGCTTGAAATACGTCTATACCGGCTTCCTCATCACGGTGATTCCCATACTCATCGTCGGCACCATCGCAAAACTGGTGTACAAGTTCAATTACTTCATGGTGATGGGCATGATAGCCGGCTCCTATACCGACCCACCGGCACTCGCCTATGCCAATCAGGTGTGCAGCCTCGAGGCCCCCGGTGTGGGCTATTCCACAGTCTATCCGTTGACGATGTTCCTCAGGATACTAACTGCACAAATCCTCATCCTTTTCTGTTGCGGATGAGAGATGCGTTATGAATGATGAGAAATTGAGAGATAAACACTATATTATAAATGAAAAAGAAAAGACTGTTAACGTCGTTGTTTGTCATGGTCTGCCTGACGGCATTCGGTCAAGGTGCCCAAAACATCAAGATCAATGAGGTATTGACCCGCAACACGACCAGTATTGTGGATGAGTACGACCATCACCTGCCATGGGTGGAGCTGGCCAACGTCTCTTTCACCACCTACAACGTTCGTGGCATGTACATCACCACCGACACTGCCACACTCAACAAGTCGCTCTCCGTGCCCGACCGCGTGGCACGTATGAGCATCATCCCTAACAATGACTCCCGCACCAGTTTGAGCGGCCGTCAGCATCTCATTCTCTTCCTCAACAGCAACCCTGCTCAGGGCGCCACGCACCTCACCGCGGCGGTCGATGCCAGCCAACCCATGTGGATAGGCCTCTTCGACGGCAACGGCGTTGACCTCGTCGACTCGGTGACCATCCCTGTTGCCCTTCACGAGAACACCTCCTATGCCCGCGCCAGCGATGGTGCCAGCGAGTGGGAGGTGAAGGCCCCCGATGCCGTCACCGCCGGCATCGAGAACTTCATCCACGTGACGGAGTCAAAGGTGGCACAGATCAAGCGCGACGACCCCCACGGCTTCGGTATCACTCTGCTTTCGATGGGCATTGTCTTCTCCTGCCTTGCCCTGCTGTGTGTGTTCTTCATCATCTTCGGCCGCTTCATGAGCCGCAAGCAGAAGGAGAAGCATGCTTCAGACAAGCAGGCTCACCGCAACCGCATGATGGCTCACGACAATGACGGGGACGAGGACGAGCGTGCCTTCCCCAATGTGGTGGAACGCAAAGTGGGCAAAGAAGGCGGTACCGACGATGCGGATGTGTATATCGCTGTCATCTCCATGGCGCTGAAAGAGTATTTCGACAACACGCACGACCATGAGAGCGGCATCATCACCATCATCCCCAAAGAGACGAAATGGACAAGAGTATAACCTAATAGAAAAAACAACCCATCATGAGCAATTATCAATATAAAGTCAACGGCGTTGACTACAACGTAGAGATAGAAGAAGTAGAAGGCAACATCGCCAAAGTGACCGTCAACGGCAAGTCGTTCGAGGTGGAGCTCCCCGAGCCCGTGAAGTCTGCTCCCCGCCCTGCGAAGCCAGCCGTGAGTGCCCCCTCGCGCCCATCCTCCTCGGCTCCGGAGAAGGCCCCCGCCATCAAGCCGAAGGCTGCTGCCGGTTCTGGCACAAAGGTCCTCGCCCCGCTGCCTGGCACCATCACCGAGGTGAAGGTGGCCGTAGGCGACGTGGTGAAGGCCGGCGACACCGTCATCGTGCTTGAGGCCATGAAGATGCAGAAC
This sequence comes from uncultured Prevotellaceae bacterium, assembly GCA_946184125.1. Taxonomy (GTDB): domain Bacteria; phylum Bacteroidota; class Bacteroidia; order Bacteroidales; family Bacteroidaceae; genus Prevotella. Next base: position 1,206 of record CAMHEL010000201.1, on the reverse strand, counting down.
AACATCGAGGCCGACTGCGACGGCAAAATCACATCGGTATTAGTAACAAGAGGCGACACCGTCATGGAGGGAGCCGCTCTCGTAACCATCGGATAAGACTATGGGATTTTTCGAATTCGTCTCCACCAAGTTCCTTGACTTCCTGTCGTACACAGGTTTCGCCAACGCCACGATTCCCAATCTGGCGATGATTATTGTGGGCAGCATCTTCATCTGGCTGGCCATCAAGAAAGATTTCGAGCCCCTGCTGCTGGTTCCCATCGGCTTAGGCATCATCCTGGGCAACATCCCCTTCCGTGCCGACGCCGGCCTTGAGATTGGTCTCTATGAGGACAACTCCGTGCTCAACATTTTCTACCAGGGTGTCCGCCAGGGCTGGTATCCCCCACTGGTGTTCTTAGGCATCGGTGCGATGACCGACTTCTCGTCGCTCATCAGCAACCCGAAACTGGTGCTCATCGGTGCCGCCGCACAGTTTGGCATCTTCGGGGCCTACATGGTGGCCCTTGCCTTGGGCTTCGAGCCCAACCAGGCTGCCGGTATCGCCATCATCGGTGGTGCCGACGGTCCTACGGCCATCTTCCTCTCGTCGAAGCTCTGCCCCAACCTCATGGGTGCCATCGCCGTGTGCGCCTATTCCTATATGGCACTCGTGCCGGTGATACAGCCGCCTCTCATGCGTCTGCTGACCACGAAGAAGGAGCGGGTCATCCACATGAAGCCCTCGCGCCACGTGAGCCAGACCGAGCGTATCCTCTTCCCCATCATCGGACTGCTCCTCACCACCTTCCTGGTGCCTTCCGGTCTTCCCCTGCTGGGTATGCTGTTCTTCGGCAACCTGCTGAAAGAGAGCGGAAAGACCACGCGTCTGGCAAAGACAGCGGGCAGCGCACTCAACGATGTGGTGGTCATCCTCCTCGGCCTTACCGTGGGATGCTCCACTCAGGCCAGTGAGTTCCTCACCCTCAACACCATCAAGATTTTCTTCCTTGGTGCCATGGCATTCATCATCGCCAGTGCAAGTGGTGTCATCTTCGTCAAAATCATGAACCTCTTCCTCTCCGAGGACAAGAAAATCAACCCGCTCATCGGCAACGCCGGCGTCAGCGCCGTGCCCATGAGTGCCCGTATCTCCAACAACCTCGGTTTGGAATACGACCGCCACAACTTCCTCCTGATGCACGCCATGGGTCCCAATGTGGCCGG